>NZ_WSRS01000072.1 GCF_009767945.1 Streptococcus danieliae
CCCCCACCACAGGGAAAGCATCTCATAGAAATTCGAAAGAAGCCGGATTCGGATTGACGTTAAAACCATCTCAACACCCTTATTAAAAAGCTAAATAATAAAAGCCTAAAACTGTCAGTTTTCAGGGATTCCACACAACTTGACAAAGAGCCTATTTTTGGCAGTATTCAATCGCTTCAAAACCATCCGAAGCTTCAGCCACGACCTCGTAGTTGGCTATTTCCAAGAGATGGCGAATATCCAGCCTTACAATCGGATCATCATCGACAATGAGTATTCTCCCTTTCATACTACCCCTCTTTTCTGATTAGGTTCTCGTCACCACAGTACTGGAAAATCCTAAAATTTCTTCCAGACCACTTAGAACAGCTTGTAGGGCAGCTTCGACCGAAGAAACATCGCCCGTCACCACCACAGAACCACTAAAACGATCTACAAAACCAATCTCAATCCCTGCTGCCTTGCTCGCTAAATCAACAGCAATAATCGCAGCTTCACTCGGTGTGATGGTTAAAATACCAATCGCCCCTCGTTTATCACTGGATAAGCCCAACTTTTCAAAAATAGCACTATCTGGATTCGCAATGAGATGAGCCAAGGTCACCTGTTTCCCAGGTACATACTCTTGAATCATCCGCTGTTTTTCTGCCATCTATCTGTCCCCCTATCTTAGAAACTAGCATCCAAAATTGCTAACAAACCAGCCACATCGGCTTGCCTTGGATTGGTCAAACTACATTTATCGACCAGAGCAGCCTTGGCTAATTCCTCCCGACATTCTTGAAAAAGACTGGACAGAACCCCATATTGAGACAAGGTTTTCGGCAATTTCAGCCGTCCCTGGAGACGGTTGACAGCTTCCGTTAACTGCCGGACCCCTTGGCCAGGATTGCTAGCAGAATACCCTAATAATTGAGCTAAGCGTTGATAACGCTTGGCTGTTGCTAAACAATCTGGCGCAATCTTGCCATGCTGGTAACCAGCATTATAGCGGATAACAGCTGGCATCAAGATACTGTTCAGCCGACCATGAGGAATATGAAACCGCGCTCCTGCCGCATGTGCTAAACTATGGTTAATTCCCAAAGAGGCTGTATTAAAGGCCATTCCTGCCAGAGTCGATGCTGCATGCAGTTTCTCCCTAGCTTCTGAGTCCTGACCATTGCGATAAGCTTTGGGCAAATACTCAAAAACCAGTTGAACCGCCTTCTCGGCAAGAGCATCAGAAAAATCGCTGGCCTGGGTTGACACATAGGCTTCAAAAGCATGTGTTAGAACATCCATCCCAGTGTCCGCAGTGATTGAACTTGGCAAGGACTTGACTAAATTCGCATCCAAAATGGCCACATCTGGTAGTAAATCGCGACTAACCAGAGGGTACTTTTGACCCAGATCAGTATCTGTAATGACTGAAAAATCCGTCACTTCTGAACCTGTTCCGCTGGTTGTCGGAATCGCGACAAAACACAAGTCTTCAAACAATCCCTGCTCTTTTGCAAAATAGTAGATGGCCTTAGCAGCATCAATCGCTGAACCGCCACCGATAGCAATCATGGTTTGAGGAACCTTCCCTTGAGCCGCCTGAATCCCTTGAACAACAACCTCAATCGGAGGATCCGGAACAATCTCACTAAAAATTTGAATTTCATTGGAAGAATCCAGATACGTTTCTACCAACTCCTCCAATTGACCTGTTTGAACTAAAAATGGATCAGCAACAATAAAGATAGCCTGATTTTGATAAGTCTTTAATTGTTCCAATGAACCACTGCCAATAAAGAGCTCCGTTTTGTAAAAAATACGATACACTTGGGCTCTCCTTCCTGTACATAACATCAACCACAAGAAGTGAACTAAGACGACTTTGTCCTAAATCTTTCTGTAGTTCCATTGCTAATTGACTCTGTACCTCGTTGTACCTAGGGTCAGTATATCATAAAAGCGGTTTCACAACAAGAAAAAATAGATTGACATTTCCTATTTACTTAGGGACACGGCTTTTTCCTTACCCATCCACCACTTTGCTTTTTCTCTAAAAAAACTAATTACGGTCTGCCCAACGCTCAATGTCTTCCTTAGTAATATTATGAAAAACTTTCACACCGCGTTCGTAGGGAATATCCTGAGCAGCTGAACGGTAATTAATCAAGCGTGCCAAAGCGAAGAAATAATCAGATAAACGGTTGACAAAAATCAGAACCTGATGGTTAATGTCTGCCGCCCAAGAAGTCGCCACAATTTCCCGCTCAGCTCGTCTTGCAATCGTCCGAGCCACGTGGGCCATGGCTGCAATCGGATCTCCCCCTGGCAGAATAAAGGTCTCCAGAGCTGGTGGAAGCGGTGCATAGGTATCAATCCGCTCCTCCAACCAGTGAACTAGACTTTCATCCACCTTATAAGGATAAACACCTTCCGGTGTTGATAGATCAGACCCACAATCAAAGAGATAATGTTGGAGCTGAAGTAGTTCCTCTCCTAACTCGTCGCCTTGATCCATTTGGCTAATCATATAGCCTAACCAGGAGTTTAGTTCATCAATTGTTCCGTAGGCATTGACACGATCCGAATCCTTGGCGATCGTCTGACCTCCAACCAATTTGGTCAAGCCTTTGTCGCCTGTTTTTGTATAGAGTTGCATTTCTCATCACCTATCTTTCTAATATCAATATAGTCGGATTGAGACAATCCTGCTTCATCAAAGGTTGGAAAACTTTCCAAGGCAGTCACTGCAGCATCCATTAAGGAAAACATTAAGGGGCATGCAGAACCCTCTCCAAGACGTAAGCCTAAATCAAAGTAGGCCACAAGTCCCAAGTCCTCGCAAACATAAGCAAAAGCTGGCTCCGGTGAAGCATTGGATAAAAAAACATAATCCAAAACAGTAGGCTGTAAGCGACTGGCCACTAACAAGCCTGTAATCGAAATGAGGCCATCAACCACCGCAACTTTTTTCTTTTGAGCACAGGCTAAAAAGCTACCTGCCATTCCCAAAATATCTAAAGACCCTACTTTTGCAACTACATCCAAAACATCTGTAAAAGGAGTATGTTGTTGTAAGGCTTGTAGAATGACCTCTGTTTTTCGTGCCAAGCCCTGTTGATCCAGTCCAGCTCCATAACCTACCAAAGGAACCGGGTCTCCCCCTAAAATAGCTGCTATAACCGCTACAGAAGTCGTTGTATTCCCGATTCCCATCTCACCGGTTCCAATAACCTGATAACCTTGATCAATCAAAGCAACCGTTTCCTCATACCCAGCCAAAATGGCTGCTATAGCAACTTCTCGACTCATGGCCGGTCCCTTTAAAAAATTAGCAGTCCCTGAACAAAGTTTCCTGTGATCAGAACCTGTAATTGGCTGACAACATCCCAAATCCAAGAGATGGACATCTGAGCCAGCATATTTGGACAGGCCACACAAGCCACTCTTACCCTGTAAAATATTACAGGCCACTTGGTAAGTTGTCGATTGAGGATTTGAAGACACCCCTTCCTCCACTACACCATTATCCGCCACATATACGACTGTTACCTTGGGAGAAAGGGAAACAGGTGGACCAAGAATAGCTGATAAACGGACATAGATATCTTCCAGCCTGCCAAAAGCTCCTAAAGGCTTGGCTAATTGATCACAAAAGGCTTGAGCCCGAGTAATCTGTTTTTGATCCAGGGGTCTAATCGATTCAATGATTGCTTCCAATTTCATAACATCTCTCCCCTTACTCCAGTATAAACTGGTTGCAGTAAGGATCTTTTCTGATAGTAGGAAGTCAGAGGAAGTCTATCTAGCGCTGCCTCTAACAAAGGAATCCTAGCTGTCTCCTCTTTCGAAATCCAAAGGCCAAGGACACTGCCACTATGAGCCACATTTAAACCAAGCAAACCCCATTCCTCTACAAAAGATATCAAATCACTCAAAAATGGCTTCGGAAGCCGTTGGTCGTTCAGCAGGGCACTGTGAATGGCTACTTGCCCTAGAGCTGATAAATCTTGATTCTGACAGGCCTTTTGAAACTCATCCAAGAGTCGTTCTGACGCTTCTTGGGAATACCTTACATCCTGACTCATTCTGATCATTTGACCGGTCACTACCTCCTCTTTAGGCTCCAACATCAAAATCCAGAAATCTGGTTTCCAATCTGTCTGCCAGAAAACCCTACCTGTCAGGGGCTGGATAACCGTCCAGGACTCAAAAGCTACAGAATCGCTGGCTTCAATTTGACAACAAAGTGACGTTAATTTACCAGCACTGGCCTCGTCTGCTCGCCATAAGAATTGAGCTTGGGCTACAGCTAACAAATCTGCCGTACTACTCGCACACCCTTTAGCAACTGGTAACTGACTGAATCGTTGCATATGAGCGGGGATCAAATCCCCCCAAGTCCCTAGCTGCACCAATTCTTGTTGACGAGGCCATAGACACTGACCCGTTGGAGATTCCTGGCACAAAACCCAACTATAGAGATTCACTCCTAGAGAAACAAGAATCTCTTGCCCTTGGTATAAGCTCTGAAAAATTTCTCCACAAGAGCCCGGGCAACTAGCTATCACCCTTCTCATTTTCGAGAACCTCCCCCAAAACTTCTAACAGTCGCCGATTTTCTAGGTGACTCCGAATGCCGACGCGGTAGTAGTTTTCTCCTAAACCTGGATAATTCCAGCAGGAACGTATCAACAGTTTCTGCTCCCACAATCGTTGGCGCAAATCTCTCTGGCCTTTGTACCGGAAAAAAATGAAGTTGGCAGTTGGTCTGTGGACAGATAGAGAAGGGAAGGCTTTAAGCCCTTGGTATAGATAGGCCTGCTCTTTAGCCAACCACTCGTACGTTCTCCGCTGGTAGTCTGTATCCGCCAATAAAACCGGTAAAGCACTAGCCGCTAAATGATTCACTGTCCAAGGTGGCCTTTGTTGCCTAATTTCTTCTAAACAGGTAGCATGGCCTGTTGCCATGTAACCCAGACGTAATCCAGGCAACGCAAAAAACTTTGTCAGCGAACGTACAATGACCAACTTCTCCAATTTCTGAAGAAGGGGAAGTAAACTAGCATCTTCTTCCTCAATAAAATCAATAAAGGCTTCATCGAGAAGGCACCAGGCTCCTCTTCTTCCCAACCACATTACCAACTCTTCTAACTCCGACCTCGAGGACTGAGTACCCGTGGGGTTATTCGGATTGCAAAGAACCACTACATCCCCTTCTTGAACAGCGGCCAAGTCTAAACGAAGACTCTCAAATGTCCAAGTAAATGCCGGCTCTTTGAGAGGGATTGATTGAATCTGAGCTCCAGTACTTGCAAAAGCTTTACGGTATTCTAGGAACGTCGGCTCAAGAATCCAGGCCCGTTTCGGTTGCAACCAACGAGCAAAATCATAAAAAGCTTCCACAGCACCATTACATAAGAGGAAATTCTCAGGTTCTAAGCCATGATAAGTTGCTAGGTAGTCTCGAGCTTGACGCTGCTTTACATCGGGATAAACAGTTAAATGATCCAATTCTCGAATGAGATGATTTCTCACTGCCCTTGATAAGCCCAGCGGATTGATATTGGCACTAAAATCAATACAGTCTGTGGGTTCATAGCCTGCAAGAGCAGCTAGATGTGCTAAATTTCCACCATGCTCAACCGCCTTGATCATACTTCTCCCTCCAAATACCTTTTCAAAGGCTCCAAGCCCTGATCCTCTACCGAGGAGATCTCAAAAATCTGACTAGCTCCCGCTCCCACCAACTGCCGTCTGGCAAAGTCGGCTTCCTCAACGGAAGATACCCGATCCATCTTGGTAATAATCCCGACAACTTCCTTAGAAAACAAGGCTCCAAAACCTTCGGGGAAAAATTGTTGGCGGCTATCCGCTGCACACAGCAAGCCAATGACATCTGCCTCCATGGCTGTGACACTAAGGGCGTTATAAAATTTCCGGTATTGCAGAAATTCTCCTGGAGTATCAATAATGGAGTCATGAAATTGGATTGTTTGTGTCTTCTGATAATCCAGACTCAATCCATGTAACCGTTGTGTCAAGGTTGTTTTCCCAACTCCCACGGGCCCCACAAACATTACTTTTTTCATCACTCCGTCTCCTCTCTACTTTTGCAAGCGTGCCTCTTTTTCTGACAGCTTAACGGTTTCTGAGCTCTTTCGCAAAACACCCTTATTTTCATCCCGTCCCTGCAAATAGTAGAGACGTTCTTCTTGATCCATGGTATTGATTGCTTCGGTTGCCAAGAGCCCAATGCCCTTTTCTGGATCTCGTAAGAGGTTAAAGATCAAGCCGACCTGCAGATCTGGGAAATCCTTCAACATGGCATAGTCCCCATTACTGTCACCACCAATTAGGAGTGGCGCTTGGCCTCCATGGTGAACTGCCATAAAGTTGTTTATGGTTTCGGTTTTTCCTTCCCCTTGCGTTTGCGGATAGTTTTCATCCAATTGGGCTTGAATTTTCCCTTCTTCATCTTTTGCCAAACGCATGGCATAAACATGATCCTCTGGTACTCCATAGCCTAATTCTTTAGAAGTCGCATAAGGAATAATCACATCGATATAAGAAGCCGAATTGACATAGACATCGATTCCATTGGCCATCAGGGTTTGATAAAGGTTCTGCATCTCTGGAACCGAGCGAACGCCTCGTTTAAAGTCAACACTAACCTGACCAGCCTGCCCCTTGAGGCTCTCAGGGCTAGTCCAGGTTTCCTTGGTCAATTCTTCCCCATGGGCTACCTCTATCGATTTTTTGGCCAACTCTTGAACTTCCTCGGAGGTCATCCCAGCATATAAATAAGTTACCCAAGGATAACTAATATCCGAACTAAAAGTATCGCCAATGGCTTCATATAAGTAACGCAGTTTACTACTGAAATCCTTGTACTCGTTGGATTTTTTCACAGCCTCCAAGGATTTATCGCCCTCAAATCCTTTATACTGGCTATAAAGATACTCATAATCGGAACGTAAATCAGCAGCAATTTCTTCGATAGATACATCCTGCCCTTCCTTGTTCCGCAGTTCCTCACCAAAAGTCTCTAAAGGAACATCCTTCCGAATAGCTGCTTCAAATGCATCCGGAGTCATTTTAAAAGCCAAATGCTCAATTTGATAAGTTAAGGTAGCCTCACCGATATCATTGATAACGGTGGTGTTGTCCCAATCAAAGACCGCATAAGGTTTTTGATCTTTGTCATAAGCGGAACTCTTTACCCCATACTCCTCAATCAATTTCTGCAAGCGTTGATGAATCTCCGGCTTCCAATTTCCTTCTAGTAAAATCGAATCTTCCTTTTTCTCCTTCTGCTGCAGACTCATCTCAGCCCCCTTTGGTTTAGCTGCCTCTTTTTCCTGTGACTGGCAAGCTCCCAAGGTGAGAGCCAGACCACAAACCACTAACATACCGTATTTTCGCATGAAACGAACCTCCCAATATCCTCTCTATAGCAAAAAATGGCAGGGAAAGCCCTTGAATCTGTATCCGCTCCATTGCGATCCAAGTCGGCTTCCTTGCCATCCCTTATATTTTGTAAGCATTTACATTATACTCCAGCCCACAGCTCTTGTCAAGATATTTTTGAGAGGGACATGGCGCTTATTACTAGAAGAAAAAAAAGAAACGCTACTCAATCAACGTTTCTCAGAATTTCCATAAAGCACTAAAAAAAGGGATCAAAATCCCTTAAAACTGACGGAAGACATGGGATTCGAACCCACGCACGCTGTTACACGCCTACCGCGTTTCCAACACGGCCTCTTAAGCCTCTTGAGTAATCTTCCATATCACTGACTTAACTAGTATACCACATTTTCAACTAGGTGCAAGTATTTTTGAAAAAAATTTGAGAGACTTTTACAGTTTTTTCTAGCTTTTCAGGTTAAAGAGTGATATACTAGTCCAAGTAATGTAAGGGGTCGTTACGGATTCGACAGGCATTATGAGGCATATTTTGCGACTCATCGGCAGATGTAAAAATGCCAGTTAAATATAACTGCAAAAAATAACACTTCTTACGCTCTAGCTGCCTAAAAACCAGCAGGCGTGACCAAGGTTTGATTGCTTGTGTTAAACTGCGGTCTTATTATTAACAAGCTACGATGAAGGTCAGCCTAGTACCTTCATAAGAGACGAATAGGCTCGCAATCCTTTCACTTGAGCTATGTGTGGAAGAATTGTTAAATTAAGACATAGCCTATGGTTGTAGACAAATATGTTGGCAGGTGTTTGGACGTGGGTTCGACTCCCACCGGCTCCATCTTACCTTCTTATAAGGGTTCTATAATAAGTTGTGTGGAAAGCTTGCTCTCCATGCAACTTTTTTTGTAATTCAGAGTGCAAAAAAAGCAATTCCTAGTAAACTGATAAGTGAAAAAAAACATCAGAATAGGAATTGCTTCATATGGACTATGTTACTCAAAAATTACTCGGAATTCAAAACCTAAACATTACTTTTAGAGAAAATTGGCTTACTTTTCGTAAAGATAAGCGAAATCGTCTTGCCCAAATCATTGAAGGTTCTTTGGAAAAACGTCCAAGCTGTTGCCCCTCCTGTGGAGTTATCTGGGAATCTACTAAAGATGTCTATGCCCATGGTACCACTCCTAAAAAGCGTCAAATTCAGCTAACAGAAATCGATAATAAGCCTGTTTATCTAGAATTAACAGTCCGTCGTTTCAA
>NZ_WSRS01000073.1 GCF_009767945.1 Streptococcus danieliae
GGGAGCAGAGTCTAGTGCGATTATTATGACTCTAATTGAGACAGCCAAACTCCACCAAGTGGACAGTGAAAAATATATAGTTTTCCTACTAGAACATTTACCAAACGAGGAGACTCTCGAAAAAAAGGAGGTTCTAGAGGCTTATTTACCATGGGCAAAACAAATACAAGAGCATTGTCGTTAAAGAAACCTCCAAGATTCAAAGCAAGCTGCTTACAATCTTGGAGGTTTTTTGATGTACCCTGTTATTGGGCGCTTACGATTTTACAACTGTGACAATCGCTCTTCTTCTCGATAGGAAAAATAAGCTTCCTGGGTGATAATCAAATGATCCAAAAGTTGGATTCCTAGAGTCCCTGCTGCCTCTGCCAAGATGCGAGTCACTCGATCATCATTGGGACTGGGTTTAAGAGATCCTGACGGATGATTGTGAACCACAATTAAGGAGGTCGCCATGTGTTTAACGGCATAATGAAGTATTTCGCGTGGTTCGGCTAGGCTTCTGCTAACAGAGCCAATAAAAATCGTTCGTTCTTCTAAAATCTGATTACGGGTATCCAAATAGATAGCTCGGAGATGCTCCTGCCTCAAGGAGCCTAGTTCCTTGACCAAGCGCAGACCTAATTGATGACTGGATAGGACGGCTTGATCTTTTTTTAATTTAGCTTGATCAATCCGCTTCCCTAACTCGACCATGGCTTTTAACTCAATTGCCTTGACGAGACCAACCCCTGGAATAGCCTGTAACTCACTCAGGGTCAGGTAACGCAGTTCAGCCAGGCTTGTGAGATGTTTCAGCAAAAGCTGGGCAATCTCGAGCGAGGATTGGCCCTTAAGCCCTGTTCTTAAGAGAATCGCTAGCAGCTCTTGATTGCTCAATTGCTCGGCTCCTTCTTCCACTAATCGCTCCCTGGGTAAAAGGGATGGACTGGTATCTTTAATCTCGTACATATCCGTCACCTCCATCTATTTATTCGAAAATCGAGTCCAACAAAAAACGGATAAAATCCGTTTTTTGTTGTCTCCTTCTTAAGGTTCAATCCGGTTATCATACTCGGTGACCGTTGTTGTTTCAAGGGGGAAATGGATGGGGCGGAGGACCCAACGATCATCTCCTAGAGGGCCAAACCGGGTAGATAGGGTAGACTGGAACAAATTACCAGAGAGGGTAATATAGCCCACTTTAGAAGAATGCTGGCCGATTGTGGCGCTATAGGCGACAATCTTACCAGAGTTATCCTTATAAGGAACAAACTCATTGTTACGGATGACAATGCCACTAGATAGGATTGTTTCCGGATTATTGGCGGTATAATTTGGATCGATGTTCCGGAGATAAGCTCCATCCCAAACACCACTGTTATTGCTGGCATCTAGCTGGATTGCTTCAGCATAGAAGGGATGCAGGTCTGTGTTTTCTGGCAAGCTACTGGTAGCTGTCAGATTAGGAGCATAACCAGCGAAGGTGTTGCCGATAAATTCCGCATATTGAACGCCACCTAAATCAAATACATGGCTACTCATTTTATGAACCATGGTAAATTGATTGTTCCGAATCGTCCAGTTATAGCCATGATTGGCCATCAACATAAACTGATTGCCATTTTTCAGATCCTTAGCTCGGATATGCAAATCTTCCAAAATGAAATTGGTTAGGCCATCTGTCGCACCCGGTCCTGTCGCTAAACCAAACCAGAACATGGCACCATCCACGACCAAGGTTGTGTTGTTCCCTCGTAATTGAATATTCGAAGGGAGGATAAAGTACTCCTTGGCAGGATCATCAAAGCCTAGTTCAAATTCACCTTCTGGGAATTCTAAGATAGTGAAGCCGTTTTTACTGGATGCTTCCAGAGCTTGTCGGAAAATTTCATTGTTTTCCTCACGGCTATTTTCCACTCGCAGTTCGATTTGAATCGTGGTTTTCAGCTCATCTTCTTTAATATCATAAACGTGGCCCAAATTTTCAACCGAGGCCTCATAAATAATCTGATCCTGCATACGGTTAATTTTTGTAATTTGACCACTCCCTTCCAAGGTAGAAGCTGGCGCCAAATCGACATCTTCTCCCAATTGGTAGAGGGTGGCAACAGCCGACAGTTCCTTCTCTGGAATCTCCTTTTGGGTCACTCCTAACTCCAGCTCAACTTCATAAACAAAGCCTTGCTCAGGATCCTCAGTGCTCTTGATAACACGACCAATAATTTCTTCATCCCCATCCTTGTAGAGTACCTGATTTCCCTCATTAAAACGCGGTTTGGCTACTTCTTTGGGTTGAAAAAAAGAAAGGAGCGGTGCTATTAGACTCTTTTTTCCTTTTTCCAAAAAGTCTAGACTGAGAAAAAGAGCCAGTAAAAGTACTAATACTGTAAAAAGTATCCCTAAAGTTCGCCGTTCTCGTCGACGTCGTTCCGCTTTCTTCGAACGATAATCTGACATCACGGTGGTCTTCCTTTCTATTAGAAAAAGGTTTGGAACAACTTGTCCCAAACCTTGGACGATTACAGCTGCATTTGATTGTAGCTACTTTCAAATGCTTTCAAGACTTCTGGATTGGTACTATTAAAGTCGGACTCCTCTGTCAAATCAGCCTTCACAATAGTCCGATAAACTGCGGCTGCGTCCTCACAGGTCACCAGAGTCAGCTCATTTACACCTTCCGTATCCTGGATCACGTCAATCCGATCCGGTGTCACGGTCTCAACGCTCTTAATTGTATAAGTATAAACCTTGTCTTTATCTGTCAAATAGATTTTCATACCATTTTGGGCATTTTCCAATGGTGAAAAGAGCATCTGATTAGCACCTGTAATCCCAAAGACATGGTGGCTAGCTAGCGAATAGTTGCCTTTTCCCATCACCTGGTCAGCCTTCATGGTACCGGCTCCATAATAAAGAACCTCATTAGCCAAACCTTTAAAGATAGGTAGGTTAACACTCAAATCAGGAATCGCAATCCCTCCAATAACAGGGAGTTCCTGTTGATTCATTTGAGCTTCTAACACCCGCTCTGTTGATAGAGCTTCAACACTTTGGAAATCAAAATTGGCCTCTGCTGCCTTATTTTCTTCAATCTTTTCTTTGGATACTTTAGCAACCTGGTATTGGTTGGTGTGGTAAACCATAATCATATTCCGGATTGAACTGTTAAAAATCAATCCCAGAGCCACGATAAAGAGAATTCCTGCGAGCAGGTAACGTGGCCAATTTCTCGTTTTCTTTTTATTCTTCGCCATCTTCAATTGTTTCTTCCATTTCTGCATCAATTGTTGTAAAGGTTACAATCCGAGAGTCATCAATCAAACGCATGATCTTAACTCCTTGAGCAGCACGTCCGATACGGCTAATATCCGCCGCATGGGTTCGAATAACCACTCCCTTGTCGGTCATAACCATTAAATCATGTTCCTCGCTTACTGTTTTCAGGCCAACAAGCGGACCATTCTTTTCAGTGATCTTTGCGAGAATCATTCCCTTACCACCCCGGTTTTTAGTCGGGAATTCTTTGGCAGGGGTTCGTTTTCCATAGCCCAATTCTGTGATCACAACTAGATCATCTTCATCGGTTACGATACTTGCACCTACTACCTGGTCTTGGTCGCGTAGGCTTACACCCTTGACCCCGGCTGCACCACGGCCAAGCGGACGTAGACTGTTTTCCTTAAAGCGAACTGCATAACCATAGCGGGTTCCGATTAAGATTTCAGATTGGCCATCGGTCAAGAGCACATTAATCAACTCATCTTCATCGCGGAGTTTGAGAGCCAGCAAGCCATTTTGGCGGATATTTTTAAAGGCTGAAATCGGAACTCGTTTGATAATACCAGACTTGGTGGTAAAAAAGAAGAATCCTTCATCCTCCTGTTCCTTGGTCACATTCATAAGGGCCTGGATGCTCTCGCCTTCTTCCAATTTCAGCAGGTTAATAATAGGTAAACCTTTGGCTGTCCGGCCATATTCAGGGATTTCATAGCCCTTGAGACGGTAGACTCGGCCGCGATTTGTAAAGAAGAGCAGATGGTCATGGGTACTGGTCGAAACCAATTGGCTGACAAAATCGTCATCCTTGACACCAGTTCCTTGGACACCGCGTCCGCCCCTTTTTTGAGCCGTGAACTCGGACTGGTCCAAACGCTTGATATAGCCCTTATTGGATAGGGTAATCAAGACATCGGTTTCTTCGATAAGGTCTTCATCCTCAAGACTAAGAATCTCCCCAATCATCAATTCAGTTCGACGAGGATCGGCATATTTATGTTTAATCTCATCCAATTCTTCTTGGATAATTTGCTTAACACGTTCTGGTTTTGCCAGAATATCTGCTAAGTCCGCAATCAGTTCCAAGAGCTGGTCATACTCAGACTGAATCTTATCACGTTCCAAACCTGTCAGACGGCGAAGGCGCATGTCTAGGATGGCTTGACTTTGCCGTTCGGATAGTTGGAAACGCTCCATTAACTCAGCTTGAGCCTGGGCATCAGTCTCGCTATTGCGAATGATTTGAATAACTTCATCAATATGGTCCAGCGCAATTAACAGACCCTCTAAGATATGGGCTCTAGCTTCGGCTTTTTCCTTATCAAAACGAGTCCGACGAACGACAACGTCCGTTTGATGCTCAATATAGGCACCAAGGATCTCACGAAGGGAAAGAATTTTAGGAACGCCATTCTGAATCGCCAACATATTGAAGGAGAAATTGGTCTGCATCTGAGTCAGCTTAAAGAGGTTATTTAAGATAACATTGGCGGATGCGTCTCTGCGAACTTCAATCACAAAGCGAACCCCTTCTCGGTTAGACTCGTCTCTGACCGCAGTGATTCCGTCAATCCGCTTCTCCTGGACCAATTTGACAATGTGTTCTTGGACCTTGGCTTTATTGACCATATAAGGAAATTCCGTCACAACAATTCGTTCTCGGCCAGACTTGGTTTCCTCAATCTCGGTCCGAGACCGAAGGACAATAGACCCCTTCCCGGTCTCGTAAGCTCTATGAATACCTGAGCGGCCCATAACCAGAGCTCCAGTTGGAAAGTCTGGACCTGGCAAAACTTCCATCAATTCCCGAGTCGTCGCTTCTGGATTATCCATCAGCAACTTGACCGCATCAATTGACTCACCTAGGTTATGCGGTGGAATATTGGTGGCCATCCCGACAGCAATCCCGGTAGCCCCGTTAACAAGCAGATTGGGGAACCGAGATGGCAAAATGGACGGCTCCATCTCACTACCATCGTAGTTGGGAACAAAGTCAACGGTATCTTTCTGAATATCTCTTAGTAATTCGAGAGCGATTTTACTCATCCGCGCCTCAGTATACCGCTGAGCCGCTGCACCGTCCCCATCCATGGAACCAAAGTTTCCGTGACCATCAACCAGCATGTGGCGGTAAGACCACCACTGGGCCATCCGCACCATCGCTTCATAGATTGATGAATCTCCATGAGGATGATATTTACCCATGACATCCCCGGTAATACGAGCGGATTTCTTATGGGGCTTATCTGGGGTTACTCCTAAATCATACATTCCGTAAAGAATACGGCGATGAACAGGTTTTAAACCATCTCGAACATCTGGCAGAGCTCGAGACACGATAACACTCATGGCATAGTCGATAAAACTCGACTTCATCTCTTTCGTTAAATTTACATCTACAAGGTGTTTATCCTGCATTTCCAATGCCTTTCTCTACACAATACTATTTATAATTATAGCAAAAAAAAGCCAAAAAAGCACGTTATTCAATGGATTCAAGCAGGGTAACCTCAAAATAAATGCTTCCCTAGAACCGTGATTTCAATCCAGCAAAAAACGGCTGACAAGCAGCCGTTTCAAGAGATTAGTAAAGTTTCAAGTCCCGAGAATCTACAGGGAAGCTTGGATTGTATGGGTTGTGGCGAAGTTTAATCTTCTTAACATCTTCAATCGTTTGTGCTCCTGCCAATTGCATAACAGTTTTCAATTCACTATTGAGGTGTTCGAATACTTGGCGAACTCCAACACTACCTCCAAGGCTAAGTCCATAGATAACTGGACGTCCGATAGCGACTAGGTCAGCACCTGAAGCAAGGGCTTTGAAGACGTGTTGACCACGACGTACTCCTGAGTCGAAGACGATTGGAACACGTTTATCAACCGCTTCTGCCACTTCTTGAAGTGAGTCAAAGGCAGCAGGTCCACCATCGATCTGACGACCACCGTGGTTAGTTACCCAGATACCTGCAGCACCTGCACCAAGAGAACGCTCAACGTCTTCTTTACATTGTGGTCCTTTTACATAAACTGGAAGACCAGAGTACTCTGCAATAAATTCTACATCACGTGGAGAAAGTTTTTGTTTTGCAGACTCGTAAACGAAGTCCATTGTTTTACCAGCTCCATCTGGTAGATATTCCTCAACGATTGGCATACCTACTGGGAACACAAATCCATTACGCTTATCAACCTCGCGGTTACCACCAACTGTCGCATCAGCAGTCAAGACAATAGCCTTGTAGCCTTCAGCTTTTACACGGTCCATAATGTGACGGTTGATCCCATCATCTTTACTGAAGTAGAATTGGAACCAGTGTGGAGTACCATTCAAAGCTTGAGTAATTTCTGGCAAGTCAGTAGTTGAATAAGAACTAGTTGTGAAGAGGGATCCAAATTCATGAACTCCTTTAGCCGTTGCAACCTCACCTTGCTCATTTGCGAGTTTGTGAGCCGCAACAGGTGCCAGGATGATTGGAGATGATAGCTTATCTCCATAAATTTCCACTTCTGTTGAAGGATTTTCAACATCCATCAAAGTGTGTGGAACAATCAACTTATGGTTAAATGCACGGATATTTTCACGTAGGGTGAAGGTATCTTCAGCACCACTCGCAATATATCCAAAAGCAGCTTTCGGAATCACCTTTTGAGCCATTGGCTCTAGATCATAAGTATTAATAAAATCAACAGGTCCCTCAGCATTACTTGTTTTGAAAACCATAAAAATTCCTCCTTAAGTTTAACCATTTTAAACTGTTAATCACTCTATGAGGATTAACTTTAATTAATTATAGCATTATCTGAATCCGCTTTCAAATAATATGCTCAGTTTTCACAAAAAAATATTTGTTTAAGCGTTTACATCTCTTTGGACTATCGACAAAACGTATTTTGGGTGGTAGAATTGACTATGTGAGAGAGGTAACTCTCTTTAAAAAGAAAAGGAGATGTTTAGATCATGACTGTTACTAAACAACACAAAAAGGTTATCCTTGTTGGTGATGGTGCTGTAGGTTCATCTTACGCATTTGCACTTGTTACCCAAGGAATTGCACAAGAGTTGGGTATTGTAGATATCTTTAAAGAAAAAACTCAAGGCGATGCAGAAGACTTGAGCCACGCTTTGGCGTTCACGTCACCTAAGAAAATCTACGCTGCTGACTATTCAGATGCACACGATGCTGACCTTGTTGTTTTGACTGCTGGTGCTCCACAAAAACCAGGTGAAACTCGTTTGGACTTGGTTGAGAAAAACTTGCGTATCAACAAAGAAGTTGTTACTCAAATCGTTGACTCTGGATTTAACGGTATTTTCTTGGTAGCTGCTAACCCAGTAGATATCCTTACCTATTCAACTTGGAAATTCTCAGGTTTCCCTAAAGAGCGCGTAATCGGTTCTGGTACTTCTCTAGACTCAGCTCGTTTCCGTCAAGCACTTGCTGACAAAATCGGTATCGATGCTCGTTCTGTCCATGCCTACATCATGGGTGAGCACGGAGATTCTGAGTTTGCCGTTTGGTCACACGCAAACGTTGCAGGTGTAAAATTGGAGCAATGGTTGCAAGACAACCGTGATATTGACGAGCAAGGCCTTGTTGATCTCTTTGTATCTGTTCGTGATGCAGCTTACTCCATCATCGAGAAAAAAGGTGCTACCTTCTACGGTATCGCTGTTGCCCTAGCACGGATCACTAAAGCCATCTTGGATGACGAAAATGCTGTACTCCCACTTTCTACTTACCAAGTAGGCCAATACGGTATTGACGATGTCTTCATCGGACAACCTGCCATCGTTGGTGCTCACGGTATCGTTCGTCCTGTAAACATCCCATTAAACGACCGCGAATTGCAACAAATGCAAGCATCTGCTAACCAATTGAAAGCGATTATTGATGAAGCATTTGCCAAAGAAGAGTTTGCATCAGCTGTTCGTAACTAATAATAATTTTGTATGAGTTGAGAATGGGAAAGAACTAATTTTGAGAAAATTTAGTTCCTAGTCCCAGTCTCAACTTTTTTAATTATCGTCTTTTAGTTTACTTTTAGTACAAGGCAGCGAGTCATAGACAGCTCAAAAGCTACGGGGGAGGTTTTGAGCTTGGTGACAAAACTTTCGAAGAAAGTTTCAAAAAAGTACGGCAAGACGAGCTAACGCAGTCATAAAATATAAACAAAACCACTCTACCAGGAGTCAGCTCATCTCGCTCTCCTTTTAGAGTGGTTTCTTTTGGCTCTTTGTCAAGTTGTGTGGAATCCCTGAAAACTGACAGTTTTAGGCTTTTATTATTTAGCTTTTTAATAAGGGTGTTGAGATGGTTTTAACGTCAATCCGAATCCGGCTTCTTTCGAATTTCTATGAGATGCTTTCCCTGTGGTGGGGG
>NZ_WSRS01000074.1 GCF_009767945.1 Streptococcus danieliae
GAGGGACAATGACTTGGGCGTTTCTCTAAGGAGCCTTCGATGATTTGAGCCATACGATTGCGTCTATCTTTACGATAAATAAGCCAGTCTTCTTTGAAAGTGATGTCTAGGTCTTGAATTCCGAGTAATTTTTGAGTATTATAATCCATATAAAGCAATTCCTATTCTGATGTTTTTTTGTTCACTTATCAGTTTAACAGGAATTGCTTTTTTTGTGCTCTGAATGACAAAAAAGCTGTATGGAATTTGAACTTTCCACACAACTTATTATAGAACCGAAATATTTTAGTTAAGAGCTTCCAAGAGGGCTTCAGCTTGCTTGTTCAAGTCAGCCAAAACTTCTTCAGATGGGACGAAAGCACCGTCTACCCAAGCTGAGTCGTTGACGCGTGAAGTTGTGATTTGGTCCACAAATTTTGTACGGATAAATGGCATCAAGTTGCGGTAGACTTCAGCAGCTTGCTCGTGTCCACCATTAGCAACGAGGGAGACTGTTGAAACCTTGTCTTGCAAGGCAGAAGCTCCAGTTGTATCAGATAGATCCAAGGCACGGCTAGCCCAGTCTAACAAGTTTTTAACAGAACCTGGAATTGAGAAGTTGTAGACTGGTGAGAAGATCCAGATCGCATCTGCAGCTTGGATAGCTTCACGGACAGCCGCAACAGGAGCAGGTGTTGGAACTTCTAAATCTTGTGAGAAGACAGGAACATCTTTCCAGTCGAGGTAGCTAACAGTCGCTTTACCAGCTAATGCTTGCTCAGCAGCAGTAGCCATTTGTTTGTTAAACGATCCTTCACGTAGAGATCCGACGATAAATAGAATGTTTTTCATTTCTTGTTCTCCTTTTCTTTACAAGTGCTAGTATAGAACACTTATTACTAATTAGCAACAATTTAGCTCAAATTTTTAAATTTTTTCAAAATCCGAATTAAATCCTCTTTATCCTGTTGGTCCAAAACCGAAAGAGCTTCCTTGACATAGGCGACATGCTCTGGATAAATGGCTTCAATCGTTTCCCTTCCTAGGGCGGTCAATTCAATCAGAAAGGACCGGCGATCCGAGGGATCGCAAACACGGGTAATGAGACCATCTCTTTCCATATTACGGATAATCACGGTCATATTCCCAGAAGTTGCCAGCATGCGATCGGTTAAATCTTGGATCCGCATTTTTCCTTTAGCATAGAGAGTATCGAGGACTGAGAACTGGCTGGGGGTGAGATTGTGGTCACGCGCTGCTTTTTGTTCCAAACAGCGGATGGAGCGATCAGCCTTTCGGAACACAATCATAGTTTTTAAATCTAAAGCTTCTTTTTCAAATAATTCTTTCATGAGCCTATTCTAGCAAAAAACAACTAATTAGTACAATTAAAAGCCGTTGGCGAATCTATAGCAATCTAGCCTAAAAAACGGTATAATGAATAGGTGAAAAAAATAGTTTATTTAGAGCCCTATTTTCCCAAAGGGCAGTTTATCCTCGGGATTTTTGTGGTCCTGTCGCTGATCTGCTTTTCCAGCCTTTACCTGATTGATCTGGGAACCAAAACCCAGGATGTGCGCCTTGCAAATGCCCAGTTGCGGGCTCAGGAATTAGCAGGTTTTACGGAAGTTGATGCAGTGGAGATTTTTAATGGTCAAAATTCCTATACCACTGTTTTTACCAAAGATCGGGCCTTGATTTTAAATACCCAGCAGGAGCAGGTCGCCTTGGTTGATTTGACCCAGGGAGCCAGCCGTCAGGAAGCGGAAGCACTAGCGGCGGAAGCAGCTGGGGGTGCTCCCATCCAGGCCAGTCGGTTGGGCTATGATCAGGACAAGGTTGTTTGGGAGGTTCGCTCTGGAACCGACTATTACCTCATCGACTTTAAGGACAAGAAACTAATCAGAAAAGAGTGAGCCTTATGTTAGCAGATCGTGTAAAATTTATGGAAGAAAGTGCAACCCTAGCTGCTGCGGCCAAGGCCAAGGCCCTAGCCGCAGAGGGGCGGGATATTTTATCACTGACCCTGGGAGAACCTGATTTTACAACTCCCGCAGTGATTTCCCAAGCGGCTAAGGCCGCGATTGATTCCGGCCAGGCCTCTTTTTATACAGCTAGTTCGGGTTTACCAGCTTTAAAAGAAGCGGTGCAGGACTACATGGTCGATTATTATGGCTATGAGGTTCAAGCTTCACAAATCCTAGTTACAACTGGGGCTAAGCTGGCCCTAGCAGCTTTCTTCTTGGCCGTGTTAAATCCTGGAGATCAGGTTCTGATTCCGACTCCTTACTGGGTTTCTTATGTAGAGCAGGTGAAGTTGGCTCAAGGAGAGCCAGTCTTTGTAGAGGGGGCGGAAGCTAAGAACTTCAAAATCAATGCAGATCAGTTGGAAGAACTGTGGAATCCTCGTGTTAAGGTTTTACTTCTCAATAATCCCTCCAATCCTACAGGAAATCTCTACACTCGCGAAGAATTAGAAGCCCTGGCAGTCTGGGCTATCGACCGTAATGTTTTGGTTCTAGCAGATGATATTTATGGTCACTTGGTCTATAATCAAGCAGAATTTGTATCGATTTCCAGTTTGTCTCCAGAGATTCGGAACCAGACGGTGGTGATTACAGGAGTGTCCAAAACCTACGCCATGACTGGTTGGCGGATTGGCTTTGCCGTTGGCCCTCAGGAAATTATTCAGGCTATGGCGCAATTAACCAGCCAGTTGACCTCAAATCCAACAACGGTGGCCCAGTATGCTGCTATTGCTGCCTTGAAGAATGGCCACAAGGCAGCTGAGGAAATGCGTTTGGCCTTTGAGGAACGCCTCAATACCATTTATCCATTGCTCAATCAGGTTCCGGGTTTCCGAGCAGATAAACCCCAAGGTGCCTTTTATCTCTTTCCCAATGTGGAAGAAGCCATGAAACGTAAAGGCTTTACCGAGGTTGCCGCTTTTACCAATGACATTTTGGAACAGGTTGGCCTAGCCCTAGTCGCCGGCGATGCTTTTGGCAGTCCCCATCATGTTCGCATGAGTTATGCGACCGATTTGGATACCTTAAAAGGAGCCATTCTACGCCTAGAAAATTATATGAATATGTAAAGGAAAGTTTATGTCAAAGAAATTTGTATCGATTCGTGATGTTAAAGACCATGTTGGTCAAGAAGTAACCATTGGTGCCTGGGTTGCCAATAAATCCGGAAAAGGGAAAATTGCCTTTTTGCAATTACGGGACGGAACGGCTTATTTCCAAGCGGTTGCCTTTAAACCAAATTTCCTTGAAAAATTTGGCGAAACAGAAGGGGCTGCTAAATTTGAAACCATCAAAAAACTCAGTCAGGAAACTTCTGTTGAAGTAAAAGGGATTGTGAAGGAAGACGAGCGGTCGAAGTTCGGTTATGAGTTAGATATCACAGACCTTCAGGTGATTGGTCACTCTGTTGATTACCCAATCACACCCAAAGAACATGGAACAGACTTTTTGATGGACCACCGTCATTTGTGGTTGCGTTCGCGTAAACAAATGGCTATCATGCAAATTCGGAATGCCATTATCTATGCGACCTATGAATTTTTCGATCAAAATGGCTTTATCAAGTTTGATAGTCCAATCCTGTCCGGCAATGCGGCAGAAGACTCAACAGAATTGTTTGAAACAGACTATTTTGGTAACACCGCCTATTTGAGTCAGTCTGGTCAGCTTTACCTAGAAGCGGGGGCCATGGCTCTGGGACGGGTCTTTGACTTTGGTCCTGTGTTCCGGGCAGAAAAATCCAAAACCCGCCGCCACCTGACTGAGTTTTGGATGATGGATGCGGAGTACTCTTTCCTTTCTCATGAGGAATCCCTTGATTTACAAGAGGCCTATGTGAAGGCTTTGATTCAGGGTGTCTTGGATCGAGCACCACAAGCCTTGGAAATCTTGGAACGAGATGTTGAGCTGTTGAAGTCCTACATCGCTGAACCTTTCAAACGGATTAGCTATGACGAGGCTATCGACTTACTTCAAGCCCATGAACAAGACGCAGACACAGACTACGAACACCTTGAGCATGGCGATGATTTTGGATCTCCTCATGAAACCTGGATTTCCAATCACTTCGGAGTGCCAACCTTTGTAACCAACTATCCAGCAGCTATCAAGGCCTTCTACATGAAGCCTGTTCCGGGAAATCCAGAACGTGTACTATGTGCGGATTTGCTGGCTCCAGAAGGATATGGAGAGATCATCGGAGGCTCTATTCGTGAGGATGATTATGCAGACTTGGTTGCCAAAATGGATGAACTCGGAATGGATAAATCAGAATACGAATTTTACCTAGATCTCCGCAAATATGGTTCTGTTCCCCACGGAGGTTTCGGAATTGGAATTGAGCGGATGGTAACCTTTGTAGCTGGTACTAAACACATTCGTGAAGCGATCCCATTCCCACGGATGCTACACCGTCTACGTCCATAACAAGAAGGATTACAGAGGAGGCGTGGACGGAAGTCCACGCCTTGTTTTTAAATAGGAGATGCTGATGATGAACGAGAAATTGCAACTGGTTGTTGTGACTGGAATGAGTGGGGCTGGAAAAACAGTTGCCATCCAATCCTTTGAGGATCTAGGTTACTTTACCATCGACAATATGCCGCCAGCCTTGTTGCCCAAGCTCTTGAGCCTAGTTGATGGTTCTGCTGAGCATAAGCGGATGGCTTTAGTCATTGATATGCGGAGTCGGTCTTTTTTTAAGGATATTCAGGAAGTTTTGGATGAGCTGGAAAACCGAGACGACTTGGATTTTAAAATCCTCTTTTTAGATGCAGCCGACAAGGAGCTGGTGGCTCGTTACAAGGAAACCCGCCGTAGTCATCCGCTAGCAGCCGATGGTCGTATCATGGATGGAATTAAGCGGGAGCGGGAGCTCTTGGTTCCGCTTAAGAGTATGAGCCAAAACGTAGTGGATACGACCGAGTTGACACCACGGGAATTGCGGAAACTCTTGGCCCAGCATTTTGCCGATCAAGATTTTGAACAAGCCTTCCGCATTGAAGTTATGAGTTTCGGTTTTAAATATGGCTTGCCCATGGATGCCGACTTGGCCTTTGATGTACGATTTTTACCCAATCCCTATTACCAAGTGGAACTTCGCAATCAAACTGGCTTAAATCCAGCTGTTTACGATTATGTGATGGAACAAGCGGAGTCTGAGGACTTCTACCAAAATCTCCTCAATCTTCTCAATCCGATTTTGCCGGGTTACCAGAAGGAAGGCAAGTCAGTTTTGACCATTGCCATTGGTTGTACCGGTGGTCAGCACCGTAGTGTCGCCTTTGCCCGTCGTTTGGCGGATGATTTGGCTAAAAATTGGAATGTCCGCGTCAGCCATCGGGACAAGGATCGCAGAAAGGAAACTGTCAACCGTTCATGAGGAAAAAGCGAATTACAGTGATCGGAGGCGGGACTGGGATTTCAGTGATTCTCAACAGCCTTCGCAAACAAGATGTGGACATAACAGCAGTGGTCACCGTTGCTGACGATGGCGGTAGTTCTGGCAAATTACGGGAAGACATGCAGCTAACCCCGCCAGGGGATCTCCGCAATGTCCTCTTAGCTATGTCGGATATGCCCAAATTGTATGAAAAAATTTTCCAGTACCGTTTTGCGGAGGATGATGGTCCCTTTGCTGGCCATCCCTTGGGTAATTTAATCATTGCGGGGATTGCCGAGATGCAGGGCTCGACCTACCATGCCATGCAGCTTTTAACAAAATTGCTGCATACAACGGGGAAAATTTATCCTTCCAGTGAGCGTCCCTTAACCCTGCATGCGGTTTTTGAAGATGGGACAGAGGTGGCTGGTGAAAGCCATATTGCCAAACATCGGGGCATGATTGATCAGGTCTATGTGACCAATACCTATGATGATTCCAAGCCCCAGGCTAGCCGCAATGTTGTTCAGGCCATTCTTGACAGCGATATGGTGATTCTGGGTCCAGGTTCCCTCTTTACTTCAATTTTGCCTAATCTGATGATTGAGGAGATTGGCCAAGCCTTGCTAGAAACCAAGGCAGAAACGGTCTATATCTGTAATATTATGACCCAAAAGGGGGAGACGGAACATTTTACGGATGCCCAACATGTTCGTGTTCTCCACCAGCATTTGGGACAGCCGTTTATTGATACCGTTTTGGTCAATGTCGACCAGGTTCCTCAGGAATACATGAATGACCATGAATTTGACGAGTACCTGGTGCAGGTGGAACATGATTTTGCGGCGCTGGCTAGTCAGGTTCCACGTGTGATCTCGTCGAATTTTCTACTATTAGAAAAAAAAGGCGCCTTTCATGATGGCGATCTGGTTGTTGAAGAAATCATGAAATTAACCAGTCACAAGCATTAGAGAAAGGAGGGTCAGTTATGAGTTTTACGACTACGATTAAGGAGGAAATTCTTGCCCTCCCTGATCGTCATCCAGCTGAATTGGCAGCTCTGATTAAGCTATCGGGTAGCTTGGGACTAAGCCGCGAGGGCTTGACCTTGTCGGTGTCAACGGAAAATGCCAAGATCGCTCGCTTTATCTATGAGTTTCTTTTAGAATGGTTTGATATTCGGTCTGACATTCGCCACCACCAGAAAACCAATCTTCGTAAAAATCGTGTCTATACAGTTTTTATGGACCATGGGGTCAAAGAGTTATTGGATATCCTAGGCCTCTCTCCTGCCTTTTTTGAACAGGAAACAGGCCTCCCGGTTTCAATCATGGACCATGATAATGCCGCGCGGGCCTATTTACGTGGCGCCTTCCTAGCCAGCGGAAGCATGCGGGATCCTGATTCCGGTCAGTACCAACTGGAGATTGCATCTGTTTATGTTGATCATGCCCAGGATTTGCGGCAACTCATGCAAGATTTTCTTTTAGATGCGAAGGTGTTAGAACGAAAAAGAGGGGCGATCACCTATATTCAGCGGGCGGAAGACCTAATGGATTTTCTCATTATTATTGGGGCCCTGGAAGCGATGGAGCAACTGGGAGAAATCAAGCTGATGCGGGAAACCCGCAATGATCTCAACCGCGCCAATAACGCAGAAACCGCCAACATTGCCCGAACCGTCAAGGCTAGCATGAAAACCATTAACAATATCAGTAAAATTATCGACCATGTCGGCCTAGAGACTCTGAGCCCAGAATTACAGGAGGTAGCCCGCTCGCGGATTGCCCATCCCGAGTATTCCCTCCAAGAACTAGCTGACAGCCTGTCCACGCCTCTGACCAAAAGCGGCCTCAACCACCGCTTACGCAAATTGAATAAGATCGCGGAGGAAATACCTGAATGAAACTAGCTGTCTTAGGGGATATTCATGGCAATTTGACAGCTCTGGATGCGGTCTTGGCCGATGCAGACCAGTTAGGGGTTGAGGAATACTGGCTTATGGGTGATGAACTGATGCCAGGACCTTCCCACCTGGAAATTTTACAAATTCTGGACAGTCTCCCTTACACCACTCGCTTACGCGGAAATTGGGAAGATTCCTATCTAGCGGCGAGAGCAGGTCGTTATCCCCGTAACAAACCCTTGGATTTGTTTGTCTACCGGCAGAGTCAGCACCTGGATCTGTTTTTGACGAATGCTATACGGCAGGACATGAAAGCGCGTCCGATTTACCAACACCGCCAGGTCGGTCCACTTCGCTTTAATCTTGCCCATCACCTGCCTCAGAAAAATTGGGGACGGGAGCTGGTTCCGCCTTTTGAACAGGCTGACCTAGAAGCGCTCTTTGCAGAGGATGAGGCTGATGTGGCAATTTTTGCCCATAGTCATATCCAACAGCTGTTTTATACACCGCAAGGCCAACTAGTCCTAAATCCGGGATCGATTGGCCAGCCCTATTTTCCTTGGAAGCAGCTCCGCCAAGATTTGCGGGCCCAGTACCTCTTGCTGGAAATCGATGAAACCGGTCTGGCTCAGATTGATTTTCGCAAGGTCGCCTATGATGTTGATTTGGAAATCAAACGCGCTGTCGAGGCCGACATCCCCTATTTGGATTTCTACCAGCATTTATTGAAAACAGGTATCCGGCTTAGCAATGACGTTCATTACTTGGACTCCTATCATCAGAAAATGGGAACCCAACAAGAGGTGGAAGAGTATTTTGCGGTCAGTTTCTCGGAACTGGAGTAGTTTGCTGAAAGAGCATTAGAATTTATACTATTCCCACTTTAAAATTAAATCGTGAATTGTCAGGTCAAGTGCAACACGGTAATGGCTTGACAATAGGTGTCTCTGATACTTGCACTTTTCAACAGAAATTATAGAGCCAATAGAAAAAGTATTGGCATAAAAAAGGTTCTTTGTCAAGTTGTGTGGAATCCTTGAAAATTGACAGTTTTAGGCTTTTATTATTTAGCTTTTTAATAAGGGTGTTGAGATGGTTTTAACGTCAATCCGAATCCGGCTTCTTTCGAATTTCTATGAGATGCTTTCCCTGTGGTGGGGG
>NZ_WSRS01000075.1 GCF_009767945.1 Streptococcus danieliae
TCATAGCACTTACCAAAATCTTCAATATCTTCCCAATACTCAGCCCCAGACAGACGAGCGAAAAAAATAAGAAGAACAATGTCAACGAGAGTATGTCGAATTTTCCAACTATCCCTTTTATCATCAATAGATTTCAAATAAGTAATTAAGAGATTCATAGAACCACCTCCTAAATCCATTATAGACTTAAGAACGGGGATTTTCGAATAATTATCGGTTTCTGAAAACTTACAAAATCTGCTTTTCTTCATGCGTTTGTCCTGGCTGTTTCAGTGTACTCTTTTTTAGGCATTTGGTCTTAAGTTATAGGTAAAATCATCAAAAGTTGCCTGTGAGCCAGCCTATTGTAAGAGAAGAGGGATTCCGTGTAAAGGCACGCTAACGCTCAAGGCCTTGACACAAAATCCCCTTCTCTTCGCTTGCCAACTAGGCTCAGCAGGCACCACTCTGCCAAATAAATTGGCCAATTTTTAGAAAAATGGTTGACAAATGGTAGAAAAAGGAGAATCCTTGGAAAAAAACAAGCATTCATACTGCTTCTCCCAAAGATTTTTTAAAGACTTCTCCACGTTTCGCAGGGCAGATTCTATCAACAATCCCCCAACCGCGCTTTCTTCTGATTACCAAGGGATGAGACCCCACTCTGAGACTAGGCTACTTTCTAATCCCCTCAAGAGCTGCTTCAATGTGACCTAAGACTTCTTTCAATGCCAGTTCATCATTGACAAAATCAAAACGGTCCCCATCGATTCGAATCTTCGGACTTTTATCATAAGCTTGGTACCAATCTGGATAAGCAGTATGAACTTGCCGATAGTATCCCTCTAAATCCGGATTCCCCTCAACCTGTTCATACTCCCGACCCCGACGCGCAATCCGATGTAACATAGTTTCAAAGGACACATCAATATAAATCAATAAGTCCGGTGCCTTCTTGGGCATCCCCTCCAACTCTTCCATCATATTATCCAACAGTTCATGGTAAACTTGATGCTCTTCCTGCGTGACATTGCCATTTCGATAATTCAGATCTAAAAACAGAGCATCCTCAAAAATCGAACGATCCAAGACATTGTTGTCATTTTTATAGGCTTCCTTAATACTCTTGAACCGTTTATTTAAAAAATAAATTTGCAAAAGAAAAGCATATTTCTCTGGATTTTTATAGTAGAGATCCAAAACGGGATTATCATCTACCGATTCATAGAAAACCTCTGTTCCAAAATACTCTCCCAAAGCCGCAGCTAGCGACGATTTTCCGGCACCAATTGTACCTGCTAAAACTAACAAAATTTTCTTCCCCTCCTTAGACTTTAAACCAGAACCAACAATCGACTCCCAGCAGTCAATGTTCCGTATCCTTCACTCATACTCTTTCTCTCTTGCTTCACACATTCCACCCCGCAAGATTGACTGGGTCAGGTTTCGAACAACTGTTGTTTAACCCAATCAACTACTAGGTCAAAGCGCTCTCGCTAACGCATAGAACCGAGGGAGTGGGACAGAAGTCTAGCCTCATTAACTTTGGTTAACAAAATGCTTTTGACGCAGTAGCTGATTGGCCTCTTCGTTCGCTTTTCAAGCTCGTAAGAAGGCCTAATCAGCCTTGCGGGAGTGGGACTACGAACTAAATTTTTTCAAATTTAGTTCTGTCCCACTCCCCTCTTTCTTATACCTCCATCGCACCGCTTTGTGGGCATCCAAAATCGTTTGAGTCGTGATTTTAGAATAGAAGTAGTATGAGAACGGATAACTTTGATTTTCAAAGAATCGTAAAAAGCTGATAACAGTCGTTCACAGGCCTTTAAGACCTATTGAATCGTATCAATAGAAGCAAGCAAAGCCCACACTCTCTAAAATTGATCAAGGAGACTTAACAAGATCAAATTTTGAAATGCAATGAGCCTTAAATGTTCACTTCACTCCTACTACTTTATCACAAAAAGGTAAACCTCAACATGAAGTTTACCTTTTAATCTCTAGTTTCTTCTCTTTTGGAAAAAGACAAAGACACCCAAAAGACCACTCACAAACCCTAGCCAAAGAACCATGGGATTCGATCGACTAGCTGTTTTCGGCAATATCCCTACACTGGAACTCCAAAAAACAGCTTGCTCAGATGCCTGGTTAGGAGAAGCACCTCCCTTAGATACCAAACGTCTTCGAGGAGGATCCATCGGAGAAAGAACAACTTCCTCCTCTTCTTTACCAGAAAGAGGAGTCTCTTCCTTAGGTTTCACACTAGAACGACCATCCAAGGCTTCTTGGGCTGCCAAGAGCGCTGCCAACAGTTGATCCGCCCGAGCTTGTGATAACAACTCGTCTGTCAAGCTGGCTTGTGCTTGTGCAAAGGCTTGATCATAAGCCTGCTTCACAGCCTCCGAAGCATTCAGATAACGCGCATCTGTCTGCCGCAACAGACTAGCAGTCTGAACCGCTGATTCAAGAGCTGATTGCTCGGTCGCCTGACCATCCAAGGCTAACTTAGCAGACTCAACTGTTGCCAAGGATTGATTAACTTGAGCCTGGCTTACATTGGCTTGGGACAACAAGGCTTGAGCTGACGCTACTGCTGCATCATAGGCCTGACGACTTGACTCGCTACCATTGTAATAGGCTGGACTTGATTGAACGGAAGCGGAAGCTGCGACCGCTGCGTTTAGTGGACTCAAGTCGGTCGCCTGACCATCCAAGGCTAACTTAGCAGACTCAACTGTTGCCAAGGATTGATTAACTTGAGCCTGGCTTACATTGGCTTGGGACAACAAGGATTGAGCTGACGCTACTGCGGCATCATAGGACTGACGGCTTGACTCGCTACCATTGTAATAAGCTGGACTTGATTGAACAGAAGCGGAAGCTGCGACTTCTGCGCTAAGCAGACTCAAGTCGGTCGCCTGACCATCCAAGGCTAACTTAGCAGACTCAACTGTTGCCAAGGATTGATTAACTTGAGCCTGGCTTACATTGGCTTGGGACAACAAGGATTGAGCTGACGCTACTGCGGCATCATAGGACTGACGGCTTGACTCGCTACCATTGTAATAGGCTGGACTTGATTGAACCGAAGCGGAAGCTGCGACATCTGCGTTAAGCAGACTCAACTCGGTCGCCTGACCATCCAAGGCTGACTTGGCAGCCTCCACAGCGGCTAGAGCTTGCGAAGCCTGTACTTGACTCACAGTGCCTTGACCTAACAGAGCTTGGGCTGCGGTCACTGCTGCATCATAGGACTGACGACTTGACTCGCTACCGTTGTAATAAGCTGAACTTGATTGAACGGAAGCGGAAGCTGCGACCGCTGCGTTTAGCGAACTCAAGTCGGTCGCCTGACCGTTGAGGGCGCGGCGGGCAGCTTGGACATCAGCCAAGGCTTGGTTAACTTCTGCCTGAGGAAGGTTCTCCTTAGATAGAAGCAGTTGAGCGGTTCTGACAAGTGTGTTGTAGGCAACTTGCAGCCCACTCTCCGCATTGTAATAAGCCGCTTGTTGGACTTGATCCGGATAAGCCTCCAGTTCTGCGATAAGAGCTGTCACATCTGTTGGCAAACCATTGAGGGCTTCCGTGCTTAGGCGAAGGTTGGTCAAAGCCCCATCGACCTCAGCCTGCGCATGTTTTTGGGCTAGCACTTCCCGTGCCCGATCCAGCGCTTGGAGCACTTCTTGGCGACGCGCATCATCCGCATTGTAATAGAGAGCCAGTTGCTCCAATTGGGCCAATTCTTCTAGATAGTGAGCCAAGGCCGTTTTATTGATCAAGGTCAAACGTTTTATATTCAAGCGCTCCGCCAACACTTCAACATCCAAATCCTCTAAAAATTCATAACCGGCAGGTAGCTGGCTAACTAGCTGGTAGTGACCCACTGGTACTAATTTTCCATAGTCGGTCTGCGAATATTTAGCTTGTGGCAGGTTGAGTAGCGCTTGTTGTCCATCAAGGAGTTGCATGCTCACTCCTTCTGGTAAAAGTTGATCGACGTCTACCAAGAGGTGAGCTTTCTCTTTCAAAAGCGCTTGGAAGTCAACATTGGCAATACTATTGGTTTCATCCAGGTGTACCACAAACTTGGTTTCACCGGCTACCGATGACCACTCGCTATCATGCAAGAAGAGTTCAAAGGTGTAGGTTCCAAATGGTAATTTGAGGCGGTCCAAATCTCCGGCATAGCGAGGGATATCCGCAACCACCTGGCCAGACTCGTCACGAACAGAGTAAGAGTAGATATTTGATAGAGGTTTCCCTGTGTCCTTGTTTAAGAGAGAGACCTTAACCAGACCACGATCGTTCCCAATTTCTACCAAATTTTTAACTTTTTCATAAACAACATTCCCTGCATAATCTTCGACGGAATAGTAGAACTGTGAAAGATCTGCTAAATCGAGTGGGAGGCTGAAACTGCCGTCTTCATTCCGCGCTACATAAACACGATGGTCTTGAACAGTCACATCGCCATCGGCCTGCATCACAGACAAGGTTGTAAAGCCGGACTCATCTTTGACCAAGTAGAAGACCCGCTCTCGGTAAAGACCTGATTCTCCACGATCCAAGGCTGGCCTTGGATGGAAACGGAGCTGCGCCTCGTCATAGGTCGCTGTGGTAATCACCGGTGCCTGGCGATCCACAACCACATCAAAGGCCATGGTCTGCACCTCAGCTCCAGGAACTTCTGAATAATAGGTCAAGACATACTGGTAACGACCATCTGGCAGACGTTTACCCTGGCTATCACGACCAGCCCATTCTGTCTGATACAGAACCGTCGCCTTCTCATTTTTCTCGTTTCCACCAAAGAAGTTTTTATCGCCACTCTCTGGCTGGCTGGTCCATAGCGATTCCTTTCTCTCGAGATCATCTGCCCGATAGACACTTGCGACCAGGTTGGTATAATTCCGGAGGAACACTCCCTTGAAGACGAGTGAATCCTGATTGCCGTCCCCATTTGGCGAAAGGGCCAGATGAGGTTTACCAGCACCATCTACTACAAGAGTAAATTGTTGGTCCTCTTGCTTAAAGGCTCCAAGAGTCTTCAAACTAGACTCGCCGGCCTTACCGGTCGACACTACAAATTCACTGGAATCAGTAATCAAACCTGTATAAGCTTGATCGGCATCAATCACCTGATTCTGGGGACTGAAATAGAAACCACCTTGACCATCCGCCAGAAGATCATAGATCGGCTGCTCCACAACCGCGAGGTTTTGGAATTGACCACGGAAACCGACATAAGGGAGACTAACGACTTCACCCCCATCAACTGGATCCTTGAAGCTGACAAAACCTTCCAGATAATAACCATTCGGCATCAACTGACCGAGTTCTTCCGCAAACCTAGACGCATCCAAGGAAATGGTCACAGTTGTTGCTGACTGAGCTTTGACCGTTACTGTTCCACCCGGAACCTCTTGCAAGAGACGCGGAACCAAGCTAATCCGCCCTTCCTCAACGGTATCTGTTGTCACCTGTGTCACATACTCTAGGGTTTGGTCTTGAGCGGTTAAATTGTGTAAGGTCACCGTAAAGTCAAACCGATCCCCAACATTACCCAAGGTCACACTGCTGTAGCCATCAGCTCCAGTCAGGTAAAGACCGGTCGCAAGCGCCGCCTTTGTATCAATCAATCCCGCCCCCTGTTGTCGTGGAGAAGTATAGACCGAGCTTGCTGCTTGAACATGCGGGCGTGCTGTTGACATTAGAAGGTGCTTAACCAGAGCCTCTAATTCTTGCGGCGTCTTATCTGGATACTGAGCTTGCAGAGCTTGTTTCACTAACACCGCTGCTCCTGCAACATGGGGCGCCGCCATACTCGTTCCCTGCATATTGGCATACTCCTGATCATTGATAGCCGCGTAAATCGAACCTCCAGGTGCCGCCAAATCTGGTTTCAACTCCCCATCCGCTGACAGTCCCCAGCTCGAGAAGTCTGACAACTGGCCAGCTTCCGGATTCGGTACAATCTCCGATTCATTATTAAACCGAATCTTCAAAATCTGGCTGGCCAAGGCCTCACCAAATTCCATGGGAATAAAAGCTGATGGAATCGCGACAGCAGTCTCATCTAAGGACATGCTGACATTGGCTTCACCTGGACGATTATTAAAGATGACAACCCCTGCAGCCCCCGCAGCTGTCGCATGGGCAATTTTCTCTGAGAAGGTAATCTCCCCACGTTGGATCAAGGCTAGCTTGCCTGCCAGATCCAAACCGGCAAAATCCTCTTCTTTCCCGAGACCGGCAAACACATAATCGTATTCCTTACCGATTTCAAAGTTAATAGGACTCTTTTCTGGATTTTCAAAGGAACTGCGACCATAATTCAAACTAGCATCCTGCTCCAAACCAATAATATTCAAGACCTTCCGACCCATTGTTGTATTATTGTAAGAAGCAACAGAGATAGCATCACGCGCAGTTGACGGCGTCCCGACCAAACCGTAATCCGGCTGGCTGGCTAAAGGTAGGGCGTGACCAGAACCAAAAGCTCCATCATTCCCCGCCGCAATCACTACAGATACACCCGCCCGACGAGCGGCTTCAATCGCAGCGACCACTGTATCACTCATATTGACAACCGAACCATTGGCCCCACCCAGACTCAAGTTGATACTATCAGCCCCCAGCTTGACCGCATCTTCAATCGCCCGCACATAGAGAGGAGCACCCGTTGTTGCCTTCCGGTCTGAGAAAACCCGCATAAAGAGAACCTGTACTTCCGGAGCAACCCCATACATCAACTGACCCGCAGCCGGCCGACTCGGATTCCCAGCTGCAATACTGGTAACGTGCATCCCGTGCGATCGCTTATCCTCTTCTTTAATCACATCGTTGGCATCCACATAGTTGTAAGCAAAGACCACCTTGTCACTATACCAACGACCATAGTCAATCCCAGCAGCCGCCTTGGCCCGCTCCAGATCCTCAGCACTCTTAAACTTGGCTTCTGAGACATCTGTCAGACGCAGGCTATCATGCTCCACATCGAGGCCCGAATCAATAATCGCCACGACTTGCCCCTGCCCTCTGTATCCACGATCCCAGACCTCTGGAACCGCAATTAAAACATTACTATCCGCATTTTGCGGACGCGCCTCCGCAGACTGAACCCGCTCCTGACTCGCAGCAGCCACCACAGGTGCAGCAGCTTGGGTTGCCTCCGCAACTACCGGAGCTTCTATCACAGGCGCCGTAACTTCCACAGGAGCTGGCGCTGGTGCTGCTGCCTCAGCTACCTGAGCAGCAGACTCTGCCACTGAAACCTGCGGTAATTCTGGAGCATTGCTCACATCCGACGCTCCCTGCTGGAGTTCTACCTGGGGAGCTGCTGGAGCGACACTCAGCTCATCCGCCGAAACAGAGGAAGTAGCCCCCATCCATAAACTCACACCCAACAAGACAGAAACTGTCCCAATTTTATACTTTCTCAAGGAAAACCTTTCCTTCTTTTTCATAAGCATCCTCCTATCATGCCGCTATTCCTTGGCTTATCAGCTTCACGAAAACTCCTGCAGACCGTTTCATAAAGCTCAGATGACCCGTGGCTCTGCCATCACAACTGTGACGACCCACCCACTCTCATCTAACAAGCCAACTCCAATGCACTCGATCTCCATACTCTTTCCAGTTTCAATAGCTATAAGCCGACCGTCGATGCAAACACCTAGTCCACACACCCGATGATCTCTAACTAGAAAGCCGATCGTTTCACAGACCTTTAAAAATAGGGATTATTTTTAAAAGACTAGTTCCTGACCTTTCGTCATTGAAACTATTTAATCACAGAATTATCTTTATTTCAATTATATTCTGAAAATTCCGCGTTTTTTTGTCTATTCTTGTCAGAACATAAAAAGAAAAGGATGCCAGGTGCATATCCTACTAGCATCCTCTAGTTGCTTGAAATTTTCTTGAAAAGTTTTTTAATGTAGAAATTTCTCCGTACACAGTTCCATCCATGTAAAGATTGTAAATTTCTACATCTGTTTTAGAAGCAATTTGAGCAATATATCCTTTTGAAAGAGCTATAGTCATTTAGTTTGCTTTTAGTACGAGGCAGCGAGTCGCAGACAGTACTAGACGTACGGCAAGACGAGCTAACAAAGTAATAAAAGATAAACTAAACGACTATAATACCCGAATAACCTCTCTCTGTGTACGACCATTCCCTTCTCGAAAAGGCTTCTATACAAAACAAAAAGAGGCTGGGACAAAAGTCTAGCCTCATTGACTTTGGTTAATAAAATGCCTTTGACGCAGTAGCTGATTGGCCTCTTCGCTCGCTTTTCAAGCTCGGAAGAGGACCTAATCAGCCTTGCGGGGGTGGGACTACGAACTAAATTTTTTCAAATTTAGT
>NZ_WSRS01000076.1 GCF_009767945.1 Streptococcus danieliae
TTATCCTAAAAAATGTTTGGACTACAAGTCACCAAAGGAATTTCTTAATGGTGGCTAACTTCAACTTGAAATTTAGCATCTTTTATAATTATGTCTATTGGAGGAGAAAAATTGGAAAAAAAGCTGAAAAAGGCTTGACACCTTTTCCAAAATAGTTTACCATATCCTTAACCTTAAAAATGGAGAAAGGAAAACTACGGTATGTTGAGAACTAGCCAAACAACAGCAGTGAATCATACATATTTCTACAGCTACTTTTAGATAGTGTTTGTAGCCTAGTTTCATGGATACAAACACGAAACGTTTCGTTTGTATCTATGTAGCTGTGGTAGTTTTGACTGTACCTGCATAGATGGAATATCTAGGTGGCAGGTCAAATCAGTCTGTTTCTTCATACAGTTGAATTGAAAAGGGGCCGTTTAGATAGCAGAAACGGTCCCGTTTTTTGTATCCAAGTTCTCATTTAAGGAAAAGACAAAGAGGAGAAATGAATATGCGATTTAAGAAGTTTTTAACAGGTTCGGTAGCCTTTTTATCCGCGGTAACGTTAGCAGCTTGCTCAGCATCAAGTGGTCAGAATGGAGAGACTAAGGTTGGGATTATCCAATACGCAGAACATGAAGCCCTAACTTCAACACGTCAAGGCTTTATGGAAGCTCTTGAAAAAGCTGGCTACAAAGAAGGGGACAACCTAAAGGTAGACCTTCAAAATGCTCAAGGAGATCAGGCTAATCTCCAAACCATGGTCGAGCAGTTGAGCGGAAAAAATGATGTGAACTTTGCCATTGCGACGCCAGCAGCCCAATCTTTGTTGAGTGTGGATGCTGAAACACCATCGGTCTTTACAGCTGTTACTGATCCGATTGCAGCTGGTTTGGTGGATTCTTTGGAAAAACCTGGTGGAAGCATGACGGGCTCAACGGATTCTGCGGATGTTAAAGGACAATTAGAGATGTTGTTGAAAGTCGTTCCGAATGCGAAAACGGTGGGTATTTTCTACAACTCCAGTGAAGTCAATTCAGAATCTCAAGCCAAAGAGGCAGAGAAAATCTTAAAAGATAAGGGAATTAAAGTTGTTATCAAAACAGTAACAACAACCAATGATGTTCAACAAGCGGTTACTTCGCTGGCAGGACAAGTAGATGCCATCTACTTCCCAATCGATACGACAGTTGCTTCGACAGCTGGTACTATTGGGGATGTATTGAAAGAAGCGAAAGTCCCTGCTATGGGAGGAGACAATGCTGTGATTGACGCAGCCCTCTTTACTTACGGGGTAGACTACCATGCGATTGGTGTTCAAGCTGGTGAATTGGCGGTTGATATCTTGAAAGGGGAAAAACCGGCTGATTTAGCGGTGAAAGCACCTGAAAAAGCAAGTATTGCAGTGAATGAAGAGATGGCTAAGGTTCTGGAAATTGATCCAGAAACCATTAAAGCTTTAGAGAAATAAAGGAAGAATCTATGAAAAAAATTGGAAAATATTTATTCATAACCTCATTAATCGGTCTGGCAGCTCTTGGTTTGGCGGCTTGTTCGAGCACTCAAAGCCAATCTGGAAATGCGAAGGGTGTCAAAGTTGGGATTCTTCAGTACATGGAGCATGATTCCCTAACTGCAGCTCGGGAAGGCTTTGAAGCCGAGTTGGCTGACAATGGTTATAAAGAGGGTGAGAAGCTCACCTTGGATTATCAAAATGCCCAAGGAGACCAAGCCAATCTCCAAACGATTTCGGAGCAACTGGCGAGCAACAATGACTTGATTCTGGCGATTGCAACTCCAGCAGCTCAAAGTTTGGCCACAGCTTCAACAGACACACCGGTTCTTTTCACGGCGGTTACAGATCCCCTATCGGCTGATTTGGTAGAATCCATCAAAAAGCCAGGAGGTTTTTTGACAGGTACCAGTGACCAGGCACCGATTGACAAACAAGTTCAATTATTGGGACAAGCTGTGCCGAATGCCAAAACAGTTGGAATTCTTTATAACACAAGTGAACGGAATTCGGAAGTGCAGGTCGAAACAGCTCAACCTTTGCTCGAAAAAGCGGGCTATAAGGTGGTCTTGAAGGGGATTTCAAATACCAATGAGGTGCAGGATGCGGTTACCAGCTTGATGAAGGATGTGGATGCTGTCTTCATTCCAACAGATAACACGGTAGCTTCAACCATGACCATGATTGGTGAACTTTCTGTTAGCAACAAGGTTCCTGTAATTGGTGGTTCGACAGACATGGTGGATGAGGGTGGTCTCCTAACTTATGGAACCAACTATGAAGCTTTGGGACGGCAAACAGCCAAGATGGCTTTGAAAATCCTAGAAGGGGCAGAGCCAGCTGAGATGGCTGTGGAATATCCAGAAACCGTTAGCCTTCATGTCAATGAAGAGATGGCTAAGAAACTGGGAATTGATACAAGTAAATTAACTGTAAAAGATTAGGTGAAATTGTTGGGATTAGGGACAGTAGTGAACTGTTCTCTAATCCTCTAAAAGGAGTAGAACGTGGATCTTATTTTATCAAGTGTGTCACAGGGACTTCTATGGTCGATTATGGCCATTGGTGTGTATGTGACCTATCGAATTTTGGATATTGCCGATTTGACGGCTGAGGGAGCTTATCCCCTTGGGGCAGCTGTGGCTGCCACAGGAATTGTTGGGGGGATGAACCCTCTACTTGCAACCTTGTTGGCCTTTGTGGCCGGAATGGGAGCTGGTTTGGTATCCGGACTTCTCCATACCAAGATGAAAATCCCAGCTCTTTTGACAGGGATTGTTACCCTAACTGGTTTGTATTCCATTAACTTAAAGATTTTAGGTAAGGCCAATGTCGCTCTGCTTCGCCAGGAGACTCTGGTTACTCAACTGCAGGGTCTGGGTTTGAGCAAAACAACAGCTGTTCTCATTATCGGAAGTCTCTTTGTGGCTGTTGTGATTCTCTTGTTAACTTTGTTGATGAATACGCAGATTGGTTTGGCGCTGCGCTCAACGGGGGATAATATTCCGATGAGTGAGGCCAATGGAATCAATGTTAACCGTATGAAAATTTATGGCTACATGCTATCGAATGGGCTGATTGCTTTGAGTGGTGCCTTGCTCACACAGAACAATGGCTTTGCGGATTTGAACTCAGGGACTGGTACCATCGTTATCGGCTTGGCTTCTGTGATTATTGCAGAAGTTATTCTACGCAATCTGCGCATTGGTTGGCGTCTTCTTTCAGTTGTCTTGGGTTCAGTGATCTACCGCCTGATTATCTTGGCTATCTTGGAAATTCCAGGTATGGATGCGGATCTTGTGAAACTCTTCTCAGCAACTCTCTTGGCAGTGGTGCTTTTTGTACCAGAAATTCAAAAGAAGTTGTGCGTGCGTAAGATTAATGTGACAGACAAAACGGCATAGGAGGACAGCAAGATGACAAGTATTTTATCCATTCAAGATATTCATAAAACCTTCGAAGCTGGAACCATCAATGAAAACCATGTTCTTCGGGGAATGAACCTCGAGGTTGAAGAAGGAGATTTCATCTCCATTATCGGTGGAAACGGGGCAGGGAAATCAACTTTGATGAATACCCTGGCCGGAACTTTGTTGGTTGACTCAGGAGACATTCTTCTAGAAGGGAAATCCATCAAGACGGTATCTGCTGCGAAACGGGCTGTTGACATCAGTCGTGTATTCCAAGATCCCAAAATGGGAACAGCCTCACGTTTGACAATTGAAGAAAACATGGCTGTAGCCTATCGCCGTGGTCAAAAACGCGGCCTCAGCTGGGGAGTTAAAGATTCTGAACGGAAAATTTTTAAAGAAGCCTTGAAAGAACTTGGTTTGGGCTTGGAAAACCGGATGAAAGTGGACACCCAATTCCTATCCGGAGGCCAACGCCAAGCCCTAACGCTGTTGATGGCTTCCTTGGTAAAACCAAAGGTTTTGCTTCTAGATGAGCACACAGCTGCCTTGGATCCTAAAACCAGTGATATGGTGATGGATTTGACCAAAAAAATTGTCGAAAAAGACAAGCTAACAGCTTTGATGATCACCCACAATATGGAAAATGCCATCGAGTATGGAAACCGCTTGGTGATGCTCCATCAAGGTCGCATTGTTGTGGACGTCAAAGGGGAAGAAAAAGCTAACCTTACCGTCCAAAACCTCTTGGATCTCTTCCACAAAAACAGTGGCCAAGCCTTGGTTGATGACGAAATGATGCTATAACAAAGAAACCTGAGTCATCTCAATTGATGAATCAGGTTTCTTTGCTTTTAGTACAGAGGAGCTAGCATCACGAAAATGAGCCAAGGGCAAACTAACGATGTGTGAAGACATGCAGAAAGAGTATTCGTCTTTGAAAGAAGTAGATTGCGCAAGCCTACTTCCTTCTTTTATAATAAGAAAAAAGGAGAAAAACTATGGACATTCAAGCATTTGGGGTTGAGGAATGGCTAAATGTCTGGGAGAATGATGCTGTTTACGATATTGCCGGTTCGTCCATCGCGTCGATGACCTTGGACGAGATTCTAGAGCTGGGAGATGTGGGTAAGGAAACTCTGTTAGCCCAGGTTTTAGGGAAAACGATGAACTATGGGTGGATCGAAGGGTCGCCCGAGTTCAAGGAGGAAGTGGCCAAACTCTATCAAGGGGTTCAACCAACTCAAATTCTCCAAACCAATGGGGCTACGGGGGCGAATCATTTGGCTTTGTATGCCTTGGTGGAGCTGGGAGATCATGTGATCTCCATGTACCCAACCTACCAGCAATTGGTGGATATTCCGCGATCCTTTGGGGCTGAGGTCAGCCTTTGGCAGATTCAGGAGGAGCAGGGGTGGCTCCCGTCTCTAGAGGAGTTGCGGAGTTTGATTCGGCCCCAGACCAAGTTGATTTGCATCAACAATGCCAATAATCCAACGGGAGCCATCATGGATCGAGCTTATTTGGAGGAGTTGGTGAAGATTGCGCGTGAGGTGGGAGCTTATATCTTGGCGGATGAGGTCTACCAACCCTTAGAAGAGGGGCTGGAGATACCAGCTATTGTGGATCTCTATGAAAGGGGAATCTCTACTAACAGCTTGTCTAAGACCTATTCTGTTCCCGGCGTTCGTGTTGGTTGGGTGGTTGCGAATGCGGACTTGTCTGATCGTTTCCGGAAATACCGCGATTACACAATGATTTGTGCAGGGGTTTTTGATGACTTTCTAGCAACCCATGTCCTCCGGCATCGGGACTTGGTCCTGGAACGGAATCGCTCGATTGTCTATCGTAATCTTGAGCTTGTTAAAAAATGGGTGGAACAGGAACCACGGGTTTCGGTTATTTTCCCTCGACATGTTTCCACCTCCTTTATAAAATTGGATATTCCCGAGGATACGGAGATCTTCTGCATCCGACTCCTGCAAGAACAAGGGGTCCTTCTGGTCCCTGGGAATCGCTTTGATAAGCCTGGCTATGCTCGCTTGGGCTACTGCACGCAGACCGATATTTTAGAGCAGGGATTGGTGAGACTGTCTCAATTTTTGCGGCAGTACGATGCCTAAAATGTGTTTGGGGAGTACCAGTCGAAGCCCCCGATATCCGTAGGAATCAGAGTTGTTTCAAAATGGAATAGAAAGTGGTATGATATAGGATAGGTTTTTCAGAAAATAAGGAGTAAGTGACATGAAAAGACCTCTTATTGGAATTTCGGGAAGTGTTCTGTTGACCAGCTATGGTTCTTCGGAAGGTTACCGGCGGGCCTATGTCAACGAAGATTATGTGCAGTCGGTTCTTCAAAATGGAGGAATTCCGTTTATCTTACCGGTTGTTGATGATGAAGAAGTTCTGTCAACCTATATCGATCAACTAGATGGCTTAATTCTATCTGGGGGTCATGATGTGACGCCTCAATATTATGGAGAAGAGCCTATGCAAAAAATTGGTGAAACCTGGGAATTGCGAGACTGGTTTGACTCCCTCTTGGTGGAAAAGGCCTTGGCCAAAGGGATCCCTGTATTAGGGATTTGCCGTGGGATGCAGGTTATGAATGTCCTACACGGCGGTAGTCTTTGGCAAGATCTTTCCTATATGCAGGATGTTGAAATCAAACATCTTCAGGGACATTCACCAGAGTTGGTGACTCATCTGGTGGATATTGAAGAAGGTAGCCAGTTACACGAGCTGATGGGGGAAAATCATGTGATGGTTAACACCTTCCACCACCAGGCAGTTCGTGAGTTGGGGCAAGGCTTTAAGGCGACGGCTTTTTCAGCAGATGGGATTGTGGAAGCGATTGAACATGAAGATTATCCCTTCTATTTGGGGGTTCAATGGCATCCAGAAATGCTTCATACTTCCGTCCCTCTGATGAATCAGTTATTTGCAGGTTTGATTCAAGCGGCGCAGAAATAGAAAACAAGGTGGAGTGGGGTCATGCAGGAAAAAGAGCTACTGGAAGTTGCGGGTCAATTTGCCTATTTAATGTTGTCCAGTGGGGCCGAGACAGGACGTGTCGAATCGACAATTGATTATGTCGGAAAGGCTGTCGGGGTTCCTGTGATTTGCCATGTGACGATGACATCGATCTTATTAGTGAATCAGGACAGTGGACGCTCTTATGTGGTCAAGGTTCCTCGCTACCAGGTTGACCTGCAGATGGTACATGACCTCAATCATTTATCCCGTCAACTTTCCCAAGGGCAGATTGATTTTGAAACGTTTACTCGAGAGGTGGAGCGGCTCTCTCAAGGAGTCCCTCATTTTCCTCTCTGGCAACAGTATTTGGGAGCTGGTTTTGTATCCATGGCTCCCAACTTGGTTGACTTGGCTCCCTTCTCTGATTTTCTATTGACCTTTTTCCTAGGGATTTTTGCCCATTTCTTGAATCGCGAGGCCAGCCGCTGGATGGTTCCCCCTTATTTGGCTGTGGGCTTATCCGCCTTTATGATTTCGATGCTGACCAATGGTTTTTACCATCTAGGCTGGGGTCAGACCTTTGAAGTGCTTCTGATTTCTTCCTTAATGCCCCTGGTTCCTGGGGTGGCTCTGACCAATTCCTTGAGAGAGCTTTTAGGTGGTCATACCATTTCAGGTTTGGTCCGAGCTGTTAATGCTCTGCTGATTGCGACAGCTATTGGCGGTGGGGTAATGATGGCCAATCTCTTGTTTCAGGCCTTGATCTAGGAGGTGAGTGATGAGCTTTTTCTTAGGATTTCTGTTGAGTCTGTGTGGGAGTTTGGGCTATGGCATGATGGTTAATGCTCCACGCCAGACCTTGTTGAGTTCAGCTCTGACCGGTGGTCTGGCCTGGATTGCCTATCTGCTGATTCTAGATTTGACTGGTGGGATTTGGTTGGCCAATTTGGTGGCTAGCTTGATGATTGGTGTTTTGTCCAATGTTTTTGCCAAACGCATTGGGACGCCAGTTAATATCTTGTCCATCCCCTGTATGATCTCTCTGGTCCCTGGGGGTACCATTGCTACGTCTATGCGCTATTTTGCCCAGGGGGATGTTTTGCAGGGCCAGTCCTTTTTTGTCAGGACCCTACTCATTTGTTTTTCCTTGGCCCTTGGTTTTGTTTTAGCAGAAGGATTGGTCTTCTTAGGGAGAAAAATTGGAAAAAGATGAGTTGATATCTTGCCAAATAATGGAAAGTATGGTAATATTTTACGGTATGTGGTGTAGAACCCTTAAAACTAAATAGGAGGAATGACAAGATGGCAAAAGTATGTTATTTTACAGGTCGTAAAACTGTATCTGGTAATAACCGCTCTCATGCGATGAACAAAACAAAACGTGCTGTTAAACCAAATCTTCAAAAAGTTACAATTTTGGTTGACGGTAAACCGAAAAAGGTTTGGGCTTCAGCTCGTGCGCTTAAATCAGGTAAAGTTGAACGCGTTTAATAAAAACTTGAAAAAGAGGTTGGATTTCCAATCTCCTTTTTATTGGGCTTTTAGGAGGAGCTAGTATGAGGCTGGGACTAGGGGAGTGGGACAGAACTAATTTTTTTCAAAATTATAGTCATTTGAAACAAGAACAAGACAACAAAGCATCCAGAAAATTGTCATAACTGGGCAATACTTTTCTGAGGTGTTTTTTCATATGAGCCCATGTGTTTTCAATAGGATTATACTCAGGTGAGTAGGGGGGAAGAGGCAAGAGTTTATGTCCTTGTTCTTCGCACAATACTTTTAGACGACT
>NZ_WSRS01000077.1 GCF_009767945.1 Streptococcus danieliae
TTTTTTTCCACTTATCAGTTTACTAGGAATTGCTTTTTTTTGCACTCTGAATTACAAAAAAAGTTGCATGGAGAGCAAGCTTTCCACACAACTTATTATAGAACCAATATTAATTCTCCCCTTTTATGCGGCACTGGCTCAGAATGAGTACATAAAGCAGGGCATGCCAATTAATGAGGATACTTGTTTGGGCGAAGATAGCTAGGGGCGAATGAGAATTGTAGAGGAAGACCAGATTCATAAGCATAAAGAAGAAGTAGGGTAATCGAATCGCTTTAAGGAGGAGTAGCCCTCTTCGCTGGATATTCTTTTTTGGTTGTTTTTGGTAAAAACCTTGATTGGTAATTCCGAAGATGATGACTGAGATAAGGGACCAAAAAGTAAAAGGAATCACTATCGAGGGGGAGAGAATCTTCAGATAGGCGGCCAGAGTAAGTTCAACAGCTCTTGCAATAAGGAGAGTGTAAATAAAAGAGTAGTTCATAAAAACCTCCAAAGGAATTTGCTTGTCTCTAGTTTACCCCAAAGGAAGGGGAAGTTAGTTTAAATGTTCCAAAAGGTCGCTCAAATGTTCTGAATGGTAATCCTGAGATGGCAGGTGATTTTCAGACAGAAAGTAGGGGATGTGCTATAATGGAAGTAACAGATATGAATGAGGGTTTGCCATGTATATTGAAATGCAGGATGAAACGGGACGTGTGTCCGAAGAAATGATGCTGGATATTGAACGGTTGGTCCAGTCAGCTGCTAAGCGGATTGACAAGGAAGACAAAGAAATGGCCATTACCTTTGTGGACAATGAGCGGATTCACCAAGTCAATTTGGAATATCGAGGGATGGATCGCCCAACCGATGTTGTTAGCTTGGAGTATAAGCCGGAAGAATTGATTTCCTTTGAAGATTTAGGCTTGGAGGATGAGGATTTAGTCGGACTGATGGATGAGTTTGATACTTACATTGGCGAGCTCTATATTTCGATAGACCGTGCGCGGGAGCAGGCTGCCGAGTATGGTCACTCATTTGAACGGGAAATGGGCTTTTTGGCCGTTCATGGTTTTCTACATATCAACGGTTATGACCATTACACTCCCCAAGAAGAAGCAGAAATGTTTGGATTACAGGAAGAGATATTGACAGCCTATGGACTCACAAGGTAATAAACGCAAATGGAAAAATCGGGATCTCATCTCCAGCCTGGAGTTTGCCTTAACCGGGATTATCACAGCTTTTAAGGAGGAGGCCAACATGCGTAAGCATTTGGTCTCAGGGATCCTCGTGATTGTGGCGGGATTGATTTTTCAGGTTTCAGCCATTGAATGGCTCTTTTTGTTGCTGAGTGTTTTTATGGTGATTACCTTAGAGATTGTGAATTCAGCGATTGAAAATGTAGTGGATCTGGCTTCTAATTACCATTTTTCGATGTTGGCCAAACATGCTAAGGACATGGCTGCCGGAGCGGTTTTGCTCTTTTCTGCCTATGCAGTGATCACGGGACTGATTATTTTTGTCCCTAAAATTTGGAATCTATTTTTTTAATAATAAGGAGAATGAATGTCTTTTAAATCAGGATTTGTAGCGATTTTAGGTCGTCCCAATGTTGGAAAGTCGACTTTTTTGAATCATGTAATGGGGCAAAAAATTGCCATCATGAGTGATAAGGCGCAAACGACGCGTAATAAAATCATGGGGATTTACACAACCCCTGAAGAACAAATTGTCTTTATTGATACCCCGGGGATTCACAAGCCTAAAACGGCCTTGGGCGATTTCATGGTCGATGCGGCTTATTCGACGCTCAGAGAGGTCGACACCGTCCTCTTTATGGTGCCTGCCGATGAGCCTCGGGGCAAGGGAGATGATATGATCATCGAACGCCTTAAGCAGGCCAAGGTTCCAGTTATTCTAGTCGTCAACAAACTGGATAAGGTCAATCCTGAACAGCTCTTGGATCAAATCCAAGATTTTAAAGACCAAATGGACTTCAAGGAGATTATTCCCATTTCTGCCCTGCAAGGGAATAATGTGTCTCACTTGATTGATGTCTTGTCAGAAAACCTCGAAGAGGGCGTCCAATATTTCCCAGATGATATGATCACGGATCATCCAGAACGCTTTTTGGTATCTGAAATGATCCGTGAAAAAGTGCTACATTTGACACGAGAAGAGGTGCCCCACTCGATTGCAGTAGTGGTGGATAGCATGAAGCGGGATGAAGAAACAGATAAAGTCCACATCCAGGCTACCATCATGGTTGAGCGTTCTAGTCAAAAGGGGATTGTAATCGGTAAGGGTGGAGCCATGCTCAAGAAAATTGGAACTATGGCTCGGAAAGACATCGAGACTATGTTAGGAGACAAGGTCTTCCTCGAGACTTGGGTCAAGGTTAAGAAAAATTGGCGGGACAAGAAACTCGATCTTGCTGATTTTGGATACACAGAAAAGGATTACTGATGCCAGAATTACCTGAAGTAGAGACCGTTCGCCGCGGTCTTTCTCCATTGGTGCAAGGGAAACGAATTGCCCAGGTCACTGTTCTCTATCCCAAAATGGTTCGAACCGGGGCAGAGGCCTTGGCCCATGACCTACTGGAACAAGAAATCCAGAAGGTTGATCGACGAGGGAAGTATCTCATCTTTGATCTGGGGAATCATGTGCTTTTATCCCATTTGCGGATGGAGGGGAAGTTTTTCTTTCAAGCAGAAGCCCAGGAGCCGCAAAAACACCAGCATGTGCTGGTTGACTTTGACGATGGTTCCCGTCTGGTTTACCAGGATGTCCGCAAGTTTGGGACCTTGGATTACTTGCCCAAGGAGCAATTAGAAGCCTATTTTCAGTCTAAGAAATTAGGCCCCGAGCCGGTTGAAGAGGACTTTGCCTTGAAGCCTTTCCGGGAGGGGCTGAAACGATCTCGGAAACCTGTAAAAAACTTGCTTTTAGATCAAACCCTTGTGGCTGGTTTAGGCAATATCTATGTTGATGAAGTCTTGTGGCTGTCTCGAATCCACCCCTTGACTCCGGCTTCAGATTTATCTGCTCAAAAGATCAGTCGTTTGCGTCAGGCCATTATCGAGGTTTTGGCGGAAGGGGTAGCTCGGGGTGGTTCAACCATTCGGACTTATAAAAATGCCTTTGGGGAAGTTGGGACTATGCAGGAAACCCTCAAGGTTTATGGTCAAAAGGGCCATCCCTGTCTCCGTTGTGGAAGTGTGATTGAGAAAATTAAAGTTGGGGGAAGAGGGACCCATATTTGCCCTCGGTGTCAAAAGTTATGAAGGCTCAGGTGATTGGTTTAACAGGCGGGATTGCCTCTGGTAAAAGCCAAGTGACCCGCTATTTACAAACACGAGGCTATCGGGTGGTGGACGCAGATCAGTTGGTCCATGAGCTACAGGCCCCAGGAGGAGCCCTCTACAAGCTGTTGGTGGCGCATTTAGGGCCGGGGATTTTAGAGGATCAGGGAGCCTTGAATCGTGCCAAATTGGCCCAGCATTTTTTCTCGGATGCGGATTTTCGGGCCTGGTCGAAGGTGGAGCAGGGTCGCGTGATTCGGTCGGCCTTGGCAGCCGAGTTGGAGCAGGCTCAGAGGTCAGGTGAGGTGGTCTTTTTTGATATCCCCTTGTTGTTTGAGGAGGGTTATGAGGCCTGGTTTGAGTTGATTTGGCTGGTGGATGTCGATGAGGTCACGCAGTTGGAGCGTTTGATGCGGCGTAATAGCCTGACCGAGCAGGAGGCGCGTCAGCGGATGCTGCGCCAGTGGCCCTTGGAGCGCAAACAGCCCTTAGCCAGTCTGATCCTTGATAATCGTGGCAATTTGTTGGACTTGCACCAACAAATTGATCAGGCCTTGCTTGGCTTAGAGGATCGATTTTCTTCCCCAAAGGATCAAGAGTAAAAAAAGTATATGAGAATTAAAATTCAATTGCGTTGCCAATCGTGTGGCAGTCAAAATTATATTACTAGTAAAAATCCTAAGTCGCATCCCGATCGGATTGAGGTCTTGAAATACTGTCCCAAGGAGCGTCAGGTCACGACGCATCAGGAGATGAAGTGAGGTCCTCGGTTTACAAGTTGGGGAAACTATGCTACTATAGAAGGGATTTGAAGGAGTTTGGCAATGTTTCAATTATTATTAACTGCATTTTTAGTCCTATCTGTTATTTTGGTGATGGTCATTTTTATGCAACCGACCAAGAATCAATCGTCAAACGTGTTTGATTCGAGTGCGGGTGACCTATTTGAACGTACAAAAGCGCGCGGATTCGAAGCCGTTATGCAGCGAACAACTGCTGTGCTAGTCTTTTTCTGGCTAGCGATTGCTTTGGTATTGGCCGTGTTATCAAGTATTTAAGTATTTAGGGCGAGTTGGAGCAAGACCAGAGGTCTTGTGAGCAACCGCCCTTTTTTTGAGAGGTATAAATGAAAAAGCAAATTCTGGCCCTGGTGAAAGAGTCTGGGCCAATGTCGGTGGATCAGTTAGGGGATTCTTTGGGGATTAAAAACGCCAAAGGATTTACCAATCTGGTCAAGGAAATTTCCCGTTTGGAGGCTCAGGGTAAGGTGAGTTTCACTGATCAGGGAACGATTGTGTGGAGGGAAGCTACGAAAAAACCCCTTGCTCCAAAACTGGAGGGGGTCTTTCATGCTCATAAATCAGGTTTTGGGTTTGTAACAGTTGATGAGGCAGAACCGGATGTTTTTATTGGTCGGGATTTTGTTAATCAGGCGATTGATGGCGATCGGGTTCTGGTAGAGATTGTCCAAGTTGCCGACCGCATGAAGGGAACTTCGGCGGAAGGCAAGGTTGTGGAGATCTTGGAGCATTCGCTGACACAGGTTGTGGGGAAGGTTGTTCTGGAAGAAGGTAAGTCCAAATACCCAGCCTATGTCCGCTCTCGGAACCAAAAGATTAGCCAGCCTATCTACATTCAGCCAGGCGATTTCCAGTTGGCCGGTACGGAAGTGGTCAAGCTGGAAATTCGCCAATACCCAAGCAAGAAAAAGAACTTTTTCTTGGCGGACTTGGTGGAGATTGTGGGTCATGTGGATGACACGGGAATCGATGTGTTGGAGGTTCTAGAGTCCTTAGATATTGTCTCGACCTTCCCGGAGGCCGTTTTAGCGGAGGCCGAGGCGATTCCGGATGCTCCTAGTCCAGCAGATATGGAAGGGCGCTTGGATTTACGTTCCGAATTGACCTTTACCATTGATGGGGCAGATGCTAAGGACTTGGATGATGCGGTGCATATCAAACGCCTAGCAGGTGGAAACTTTGAACTAGGTGTCCATATTGCGGATGTGTCTTATTATGTCAAGGAAGGGTCTGCCCTGGATCGGGAAGCCTTGGAGCGGGGTACCTCTGTTTATGTGACGGACCGGGTGGTTCCCATGTTGCCAGAGCGTTTGTCGAATGGGATTTGTTCCCTGAACCCACAAGTGGATCGTCTGACCCAGTCAGCGATTATGGAAATTAATCGTCAGGGTAAGGTGGTGCGCTACCAGTTGGCGGAAACAGTTATTAAAACCAGCCAGCGAATGACCTATTCAGATGTCAATGCCATGATTGCGGGGCAACAAGAAGTGGTGGAAGCCTATCCCGAATTACTGGAATCGGTGGAGGCCATGGTCGACCTGCATAGAATCCTAGAAAACATGCGGGTTCAGCGGGGGGCTTTGAATTTTGATACCAATGAAGCGAAAATCCTCGTGAACGCCAAGGGGAAACCAGTAGATATTGTGCTTCGTCAACGGGGGCTAGCTGAACGGATGATTGAGTCCTTTATGCTTGTGGCCAATGAAACCGTTGCGGAGCATTTCCACCAGAAGGACCTGCCTTTTATCTACCGGATTCACGAAGATCCTAAGGCGGAGAAATTGCAGAAATTTATTGATTTCACGTCTAGCTTTGGTTTGCGGGTCTATGGTACGGCTGCCAAGATGACCCAGGCATCGCTCCAAGATATCATGGCTGCCGCTAAAGGGCAGGTCTACGAGGAAGTGCTCTCGATGATGCTCTTGCGGAGCATGCAGCAGGCACGTTATTCAGAGCACAATCATGATGGTCACTATGGCTTAGCAGCACCTTTCTACACCCACTTTACCAGTCCCATTCGGCGCTATCCGGACTTGATGGTTCACCGCATGATGCGGGACTATCGGAAGAGTTCCGAAAAAGCCGGTCATTTTCAAGAAATTTTACCAGCCATTGCCAGTCAGTCTTCCAACCGGGAGCGGCGGGCGATTGATGCTGAGCGTTTTGTAGAGTCCATGAAGAAGGCCGAATTTATGTCCGACTTTGTGGGGCAGGAGTTTGAGGGAGTGATTGCTTCCGTGGTGAAATTTGGTCTTTTTGTTGAGCTGCCCAATACGGTCGAGGGCTTGATTCATGTGACCAACCTACCTGAGTTCTACCATTTTGATGAACGGAGCCTGTCCCTGCGTGGAGAGCGGAGCGGGACAACCTTCAGAGTGGGACAGCCGATTCGCATTCGGGTTGAGAGGGCCGATAAGGAGACGGGAGAAATCGATTTCGCCTACCTAGCCGGTGGCCAGGTGGAGAAGAGGCCGTCTGCTTCGAAAAAGCGCTCGCAAGGCGAGCGCAGGAAAAAACGACAACAGCCCCAAGCATTTTACAAAAAACAAGTCAAAAAAGGAGGTCGTCATGGCCAAAGGAGAGGGAAAGGTCGTCGCTCAAAATAAAAAGGCGCGTCACGACTATACCATCGTTGATACAATTGAAGCGGGCATGGTTTTGACGGGAACGGAAATTAAGAGCGTTCGGGCGGCCCGGATTACGCTCAAGGATGGCTTTGCTCAAATTAAAAATGGCGAAGTCTGGTTAAGCAATGTGCATATTGCTCCCTATGAGGAGGGCAATATCTGGAACCAGGATCCGGAACGCCGTAGAAAGCTCTTGCTACATAAAAAGCAGATCAGTAAGTTGGAGCAGGAGATTAAGGGGACGGGGATGACCCTGGTTCCGCTTAAGGTTTACCTCAAGGATGGCTATGCCAAACTACTTCTGGGCTTGGCCAAGGGGAAAAAAGATTATGACAAGCGGGAGTCCATCAAACGCCGGGAGCAAAATCGCGATATTGACCGGCAGATGAAGAGTTTCAATCGCCGTTAGGAGTGGCCTATGCAGATTTCCAATCGTTTTAGTATCGGGGTTCATATCTTGGTTTTGGTAGCGTTACAGGAGGAAGCGGAAATTCTGACCAGTGAGGGATTAGCCGCCAGTGTTGGAGTCAATCCGGTCATTGTGCGGAAGGTCATGTCGCAACTTCGCCAGGCCCAATTGATTCAAACACGGCAAGGTCTAGCTGGGATTGAGTTGGGACGTGAACCGGCAGCAATTTCTTTATTTGATATCTACCAAGCGACCGGAGGTATTGGGGCTGACAAGCTGTTCCGTTACCACGATGCTCCCAATCCTCAATGTGAGGTTGGACGAACCATTCACGGAGTCTTGGATCACCACCTGCAAGAAGTCCAGGCAGCAATGGAGGCGCCCCTGAAACAGCAAAGTTTGGCAGATATTTTGAAAACCAGTCAGGAAAAACAAAAAGGCTAAGGAGAAAATCCTAGCCTTTTTGTTTGAAAAAGTAGCTGGTAATGAATTAGTGTATAATAAAGGTAGAAAAGTAATTGAGAAAGAGAATCCAATGTAAGCGCCCAATAACAGGGTACATCAAAAAACCTCCAAGATTGTAAGCAGCTTGCTTTGAATCTTGGAGGTTTCTTTAACGACAATGCTCTTGTATTTGTTTTGCCCATGGTAAATAAGCCTCTAGAACCTCCTTTTTTTCGAGAGTCTCCTCGTTTGGTAAATGTTCTAGTAGGAAAACTATATATTTTTCACTGTCCACTTGGTGGAGTTTGGCTGTCTCAATTAGAGTCATAATAATCGCACTAGACTCTGCTCCCCCTAAACTCTGGGAGAACAACCAATTCTTGCGTCCCATTACTAAGGATTTGATTGCTCTTTCTGCCAAATTATTGGATAGAACGAGACGTCCATCCTCTAGTACAGTTTTGAATGTGGACTCATAATCCAAACTGTATTTGAGAGCACGGCCTAACTTGGATTCTGGTAAGACATA
>NZ_WSRS01000078.1 GCF_009767945.1 Streptococcus danieliae
ATGAAAAGGAGGTAAAAGAGCTGAATTCTGAACAAGTTGAATGGCTCATGAAAGGTTTCTCCATTACTCCCATCATATTCTTTTATAGGGGGCAAGAAGAACTACCGACCAAATTTCCGCATGCAGTGGAGCGGGGTCAGTTAATCACAATCTTGTCTTTTGGTGAGGCGGTGATTGCGATTATTGGAACCTATTCTTTAGGTGAAAACTTCTTGTCGAGCGCCTTGCTTTTCTTTGGAATGGCCTGTATGTTTATCAACTATATGTCGCAGACCTTCTTAGGAGTTGATCACAAATCCAAGCGTCCGGTTGGTTTCCTCTTTTACTTGCATTTGATTATTGTGATAGAGATTAATATGTTCACCCTGTCAACAGAGCTACTGGCGGATAGCCACCATGCAGAGTTAGGGTATTGGATGTTGGTTGTTGGAGTTGCCTTGTTCTATCTGGGAACTTATGGAACAACTGTTTTTAACCAGTCTATGTATCGCTTGCAAAAAGGCGACCGGTTGATTCTTTGGAGTCTTGGTCTCGCGACCCTACTGGCTTTGATTTTTGTCGGAACAAATGTAGTAGGAACAGGACTTGCTTTGATCATTGGTTCTTACGCGTTAGGGGTTTACTTTTACATTTCTAGGAAAAGGCTGAGGAAGATTCATCAAGTATCTCAGCCGGATCCTTGAGTTAATCCACGAGATTTTTCAAAATAGAGGTCAAAAAAATGCATCCCAAGGAGGGTATGCATTTTTTAGAAGGCTTGACGGCGAGGGTTCATGCGGGCATTTTTGATATTGTAGGTGCGCATGAGCCACCAGCGGAGGGTGAAGGCTACGATTCCGATGAGGATGAGAACCATGCTTGGTAGGGGTGGGTTGATACCGGTTAGGAGGCTTTCAGAGATGGTGATAAGGGCGATCCAGGCTAGGAGGACAAGGCCTACAAAGAGGAAGCCACGGCGAACATTGGGGCGTTGACCTTCATACTGAGGTTCATAGTAGCGGTAGATAAAGTGGTAGAGGGCGTAGAAAACCGCTCCCCCCCCTGTCGTCATGCTGATCAGGGTTAGGAGTCCGTAGCTGGTACTTCCTGGGACAAACTGGTTGATCAGTCCGATTCCAAGTCCAACAAAGGCTAGGAGGAAAAGGGTGGATTCCAACCACATGAGCCAAGGATTGTCGTTGATTACAGCTGGTTTCGAGTTTTCAGAGGGACTTTCAGAAAGTTGGCTGCGAACCCATTGGGTAGGGGTGCCATAGAGGGCTCGAGCGGTGAAGCCACGATCCTGTTTCTCCTCAATATCGGGTAGGATACTTGCAAGGAGGCTTTCGATTTCCTCAGGGGACTTACCAGCTTGTTCCAAGAGTTTTTGCACGGTCCGGATATACTGTTGATTCTTTTTGGTTAGGTGTTCAAACGACATAAAATTCCTTTCTCTTAGAACAATTTTTTATGAATTAAGTAAAGTGTCATGGAGAGGCTCATTGCAAAGGCAATAGCAATAATAATCCAAAAGGCATGTGGCTCTCCATTGAGGGGCATATCATTGTTCTTAAAGTTCATACCATAAGCCGAGAAAATCATGGTCGGAATGGACATCACAATAGTCACCAAGGCCAGAGTCTTCATAATATTGTTCTGGTTGTTGGAGATGATGGAAGCAAAGGTGTCTGTCATGCTCCGTAAAATGTTTCCGTAAATATCCGCCATCTCAATCGCCTGCTGGGTTTCAATGAGCGTATCTTCCAAGAGGTCTTCATCCTCTAAGTATTTTTTGATGGTTGAAGAAGAAGAGGTTAATTTGCGAACCACGCGCTCATTGGTTTTCAAAGAGGCTTTAAAGTAGACAATGGTTTTTTCCAATTCCATGAGCTCAATCAATTCCTCATTGCGGGGAGCTTCCAAAAGGACTGTCTCAATTTGATCGGATTTGCGGTCAATCGACCGCAAGGCGGTTAGGTAGAGTTCCGCATTGCGGTAGAGGATTTGGAAAACGAAACGGGAGCGCATAAAGGTGTAAAAATTCCGCAGGCGTCGTTGCACAAATACATCCAAAAGGGGGATATTTTCTTGACAGGTGGTGATAATGACATCATCCGTTAAAATAATTCCCAAGGGGATGGTGACATAATAAATTTTATTGTTCCGTTCTTCGGTAATCGGGACATCGACGATAATCAGGGTATAATCATCCTCAATGGTCACACGAGACATCTCTTCCAGGTCGAGAGGGGCTCTTAGGTCGGTGATATCAATGTCAAATTCATTGGCGACTTCAATCGATTCACTCTGAGTGGGATTAATCAGGTTGATCCAAGAACCAGACTCCATGTGGTCAATTTCCTTGAATTGTGTTGTTGTGGATAAAAATACCTGTCTCATGATCCCCTCCTTCTTTTCTCATTCTCTTACATTATATCCTAAATAAGGTCAAAATCAAGCTTTTTCTACTCCTGTAAGACGTTTGAATCATTGGTTTTAAGCCCAGTTTTTAGGGTATTTTTGGTATAATGGATAGAATAGAAAAAGTGAGGATTGTATGCAGGATAAAATTGTTATTCATGGCGCACGCGCCCATAATTTAAAAAATATCGATGTGACCATCCCCCGTGACCAGCTGGTTGTTGTGACCGGCTTGTCTGGCTCGGGAAAGTCCAGCCTGGCATTTGACACCTTGTATGCGGAAGGACAGCGGCGTTATGTTGAATCCTTATCAGCCTATGCCCGTCAATTTTTAGGGAATATGGACAAGCCGGACGTGGATTCGATTGAAGGTCTCAGTCCTGCCATCTCCATCGACCAGAAAACAACCAGTAAAAATCCCCGTTCAACAGTCGGAACCATTACTGAAATTAATGATTACCTCCGCTTGCTTTATGCCCGTGTAGGGACTCCTTACTGTATCAATGGTCATGGAGCCATTGAGGCCTCTTCAGTTGAGCAGATTGTCGACCAGGTTTTGGAGTTGCCGGAAGGGCAGCGCCTGCAGGTTCTATCCCCTGTACTTCGTAAGAAGAAAGGGCAACATAAGAATCTCCTGGCTAAAATCCAAAAAGATGGCTATGTTCGAGTTCGCGTGGATGGAGACATCTATGATGTCACGGAAGTACCGGAGCTTTCAAAAAGCAAGAAGCACGATATTGAGATTGTTGTGGACCGGATTGTCCTTCGAGATGGGATTCGCTCTAGGCTCTTTGATTCCATCGAGGCAGCTCTCCGTTTGTCCGAAGGCTATCTGGTAATTGACACTATGGATGGCAAGGAGCTGCTCTTTTCGGAACACTATGCTTGTGCAGTTTGTGGTTTTACAGTTCCTGAGTTGGAACCGCGTCTTTTCTCCTTTAATGCTCCCTTTGGCTCTTGTTCTATCTGTGACGGTTTGGGGATGAAGTTAGAAGTAGACTTGGATATTGTTATCCCTGATCCTGCTAAGACCTTAAGAGAAGGTGCCCTGGCTCCCTGGAATCCGATTTCGTCTAACTACTATCCACAAATGTTGGAGCAGGCCATGACTGCCTTTGGTATTGACATGGATACCCCTTTTGAGGAGCTCTCGCAAGAGGACAAGGACTTGATTCTTTTTGGGTCTGGTGGCCGGGAATTTGCCTTCCACTATGAGAATGAGTTTGGTGGGGTTCGGGATATTGAAATTCCTTTTGAAGGGGTGGCCAATAATATTAGCCGTCGTTACCGGGAAACGAGCAGTGACTACACTCGAAATGTCATGCGGACCTATATGAATGAGCTGACCTGTGGAAGCTGTAAAGGTTATCGCTTGAATCCACCAGCTTTGTCGGTTCGTGTTGGTGGAGAGGATGGCTTGAATATCGGGCAGGTCTCAGATTTATCCGTTGCTGATCACTTGGCTTATGTTGAAGGTCTCACCTTAACCGAGACCGAGGCAACAATTGCTAAGCCGATTGTTAAAGAGATTCACGACCGTCTGTCCTTCCTCAACAATGTTGGTTTGAATTATCTGACCCTCTCACGGACAGCTGGCACCCTCTCTGGGGGAGAAAGTCAGCGGATTCGTCTGGCGACCCAAATTGGTTCCAACCTGAGTGGTGTCCTTTATATCTTGGATGAGCCATCGATCGGCTTGCACCAACGGGACAATGATCGTCTGATCGATAGCCTGAAGAAAATGCGGGATTTGGGGAATACTCTGATTGTCGTTGAGCATGACGAAGACACCATGTGGGCAGCGGACTGGTTGATTGATATTGGTCCAGGTGCAGGTATGTTTGGTGGGCAGGTTGTGGCTGCAGGGACTCCAGACCAGGTGGCCCAGGATCCCAATTCCTTGACTGGTCAGTACCTATCTGGCAAACGCTCCATCCCAGTTCCTCAAGAACGCCGTCTGGGAAATGGCCAGACCATTGAGGTGACAGGAGCTAGTGAAAATAATCTGAAAAATGTTTCTGCTTCTTTCCCCCTAGGGAAATTTGTGGCTGTAACGGGGGTTTCTGGATCTGGTAAGTCGACCTTGGTCAACTCTATTCTTAAGAAGGCCATGGCCCAAAAGCTCAATCGCAACTCGGACAAACCAGGGAAATTTAAAACGATTACTGGGATTAACCAGGTCGAGCGGTTGATTGACATTGACCAGAGTCCCATCGGGCGGACACCCCGCTCCAATCCAGCGACCTATACAGGTGTCTTTGACGATATTCGGGATCTCTTTGCCCAAACCAATGAGGCGAAGATTCGAGGCTACAAGAAAGGTCGCTTTAGTTTTAATATCAAGGGAGGACGCTGTGAGGCCTGCTCTGGAGATGGGATTATCAAGATTGAGATGCACTTCCTCCCAGATGTCTATGTTCCCTGTGAGGTCTGTCATGGAACCCGTTACAACAGCGAAACCCTGGAAGTTCATTATAAAGAGAAAAATATTTCGGAAATCTTGGACATGACGGTGAACGATGCGGTTGACTTCTTCCAGCATATTCCAAAAATCCAGCGGAAGTTGCAGACCATTAAGGATGTCGGTTTGGGTTATGTGACCCTGGGGCAGCCAGCGACGACTCTGTCTGGTGGTGAGGCCCAACGGATGAAATTGGCTTCTGAATTGCATAAGCGCTCAAATGGTAAGTCTTTCTATATTTTGGATGAGCCGACCACTGGCTTACATACCGAAGATATTGCGCGTCTCTTGAAGGTTTTGGAGCGTTTTGTCGAAGAAGGAAATACGGTCTTGGTCATTGAACATAACTTGGATGTGATTAAAACGGCGGATCACATTATTGACTTGGGACCGGAAGGTGGAGTTGGCGGCGGTCAGATTGTCGCGGTTGGAACTCCGGAAGAAGTGGCAGCCAACCCTGCCAGTCATACAGGTCGTTATTTACAGGCAAAATTAGAGGGGGCTTAGGTTTATGAAACGATTGAAAAAATTACAGGCGGAGCTTGTGGCGCGTGGGTTGGATGGTTTTTTGGTGAATAATCTGACCAATATTTATTATTTAACAGGCTTTTCAGGTTCTAATGCGACCCTGTTTGTAGAGCCAGAGGCAGTGACCTTTTTCACCGATTCACGCTATACCCTAGCGGCTAAGGCGATCCTTGATCCAGCCATTGATTTTGTGGAAACACGTGCGGAACTGGCAGAGGTGGCAGGGATTGTCCAGGATCGAGGTTTGAAGCGGATTGGTTTTGAACCCAATGTACCGTATCATTATTACCAAGAGTTGGCCAAGCGTTTGGCAGACCAGGAACTGGTGGCGGAAGCCAATGTTGTGGAAGGTTTACGCTTGATCAAGGACGCATCTGAGATTGCGATTATCCAAGAAGCTTGTAAGATTTCTGATCAAGCCTTTATCGATGCCTTAGAGTTCATCAAGATTGGGCAAACAGAATTGGAAATTGCGACCTTCTTGGATTTCCGGATGCGGGAGTTAGGGGCGAGTGGTTTGTCCTTTGATTCGATTGTGGCTTCTGGTCCGAATTCTGCTATGCCGCATGCCCATCCAGGTCAGCGTCAGTTGGAGTCCGGAGATACTCTTACCTTGGATTTTGGTTGTGTCTTCCAACACTATGCATCCGACATGACCCGGACTATTTACCTAGACCATGTTCAGGATGAGCAGGCTGCTCTGCATCAATTGGTTTTGGATGCCAACCAGGCGGTTATTGCTCAAGCTAAGGCCGGAATGCTTTTGACAGACTTTGACCAGGCTGCTCGCTCTTTAATTGACCAGGCTGGCTATGGCCCAGCCTTTAGCCATTCAATTGGCCATGGGATGGGGCTCGAGGTCCATGAAGAACCCTTCTTCAGGGCTGGCTCAGAGGACCGGCTTCAATCTGGTATGGTCGTGACCGATGAGCCTGGTATTTACTTGGATGGCAAATATGGTCTGCGGATTGAAGATGACCTTTGGATCCAGGAAGAGGGCTGCCAGGTTTTAACTAAGGCGCCTAAGGAGCTGATCATCATTTGAGCTTTGCCTTGAATTGTGATAGAATGAAGAGAAAAAATTATAATTGAAGAGGTATTCAAGCATGATTGATGCAAGTAAATTAAGAGCTGGGATGACTTTCGTAGCGGCAGATGGAAAATTGTTGCGTGTATTGGAAGCCAGCCACCACAAACCAGGTAAGGGAAATACGGTTATGCGGATGAAGTTGCGCGATGTTCGTAGTGGTTCAACTTTTGACACGACTTACCGTCCAGATGAAAAATTCGAACAAGCGATTATCGAAAGTCGTACAGCGACTTACCTTTACCAAATGGATGATACAGCTTACTTCATGGATACAGAGAGCTTTGAGCAATATGAAATTCCAACTGTAGCTGTTCAAGATGAGCTGCGTTTCATTTTGGAAAACTCAGAAGTGAAAATCCAGTTCTACGGAACAGAAGTGATTGGGGTAACGGTACCGACAACAGTTGAATTGACGGTTACAGATACTCAACCTTCTATTAAAGGTGCTACTGTTACAGGTTCTGGTAAACCAGCGACACTTGAAACTGGTTTGGTGGTTAATGTTCCAGACTTTATCGAAATTGGTCAAAAATTGATTATCAATACCCAAGAAGGTACTTACGTATCCCGTGCCTAGAAAGGACCAGTTATGACGCAACAATCAGGTGACATTATTATTGCCCCTCGGGTCTTAGAAAAAATCATCGCGATTGCAACAGCTAAAGTGGATGGGGTCCATTCCTTTGCCAATAAAAACATGTCGGACAGCTTGATGAAAAATAGCTCTAGCCGGGGTGTTTATATTGAAAATATGCAGGCGGATGAAAAGGTTGTGGATATCTATCTCTACCTTGAATATGGGGTATCGGTCCCTAATCTGGCTTTGGAAATTCAAAAAACAGTCAAAACAGCTGTCCGGAATTATCTAGAGATGGAATTGGCTGCGGTGAATCTCCATGTGGCTGGTATCGTTCCTGAAAAAACACCGAAACCAGACTTGAAAGACCTTTTCAATGAGGACTTCCTAAATGGTTAAGGGACAACAGGAAACTCGTCGTGATTTACGTGAACGGGCCCTTCAAACTTTGATTGGTTTGGAGTTTCAAGAGGATTCTCTAGGCCTGGTCGCTTTTGCTTATAACTATGATAAGGAAGAAGTTGAAGAGGAACGTGAAGTTCCAGTCTTCCTCCTCAATCTTGTCCAGGGGGTTCAGAATCACCAGGCTGACTTGGATCAGAAAATTGCAGCCAAGTTGAAGGCTGGTTGGACTGTGGACCGCCTTACTTTAGTTGAGAAAAATATCCTGCGTCTCGGGCTCTTTGAAATGCTTTACTTTGAAGAAACCCCAGCTATCGTTGCAGTTAACGAAGCGGTAGAGTTGGCTAAGACCTTCTCAGAACCAAAATCAGCTGGCTTTGTCAATGGGGTCTTGTCGGCCTATGTTGTGGACGAGGCAGATGCTTAGGAACTAGAAAAGAGAGGCCATTGGTGAGCCTCTCTTTTGTGTTTTAAGAGGAGAGTTCCTGAACTTTGGAATCCTCTCCTGTTTTTAATAAGGTTCTATAATAAGTTGTGTGGAAAGCTTGCTCTCCATGCAACTTTTTTTGTAATTCAGAGTGCAAAAAAAAGCAATTCCTAGTAAACTGATAAGTGAAAAAAAA
>NZ_WSRS01000079.1 GCF_009767945.1 Streptococcus danieliae
TTCGCATCCACTAAACCAATCTCCTCTACTCATGTTTTCTGAGACTAGTATAGCTAGATTTCTACTTTATCGGAAGATACCTTGTTATTGGGCGCTTACTGCTTTCCCACTTAAGCTAGAAGGTCTGATTAAAGGAAAAACGCTGTGGGGAAAGCACTCCCACACAACGTTTCATCACTTATTCTTAAAGCACGGCATCCCGCATTTTATAGCCAACCCCTCGAACAGTTTCGATGTAACTAGCCTGGCCTGGAACATCAATTTTACCGCGAAGATAGCGGATATAAACATCCACGATATTGGTACCAGACGGGTTCTCGTATTTCCAAATCCGCTCCAACAGCTCTTCACGGCTAAGGGCACTGGAACTAGCCATCAGGGTTACTAGCAGGTCATACTCGCGGCGGGTTAGGGCTAGCGGCTCCCCATTGCGGTAAACCAAATGATTTACCAAATCAACCGTCAGATGGCGATGCTTGGTTATTTTTTGCATTTGGCTGCAATGTTTATCAATAAAATCCCGCCCTCTAAATATAGAGGCAATTTGCTCCAACAAAATCGATGCCACAAAGGGCTTCACGGCTGCTAAGACCGCATAACGTTGGATGAGCTCCTGCTGCAGCTGCAGATCCTCGGGGCTAGCCAAGGCAATCAACACCGCTGCAGGCCGAACCTGTTCCAAGGTTTTGAAAAAGGCTTGATTGGATTCCAGGCCGGCTTGAAGGTCAAAAAGAAATAAGTCAATCGCTCTGGTAGCTGCTAATTCAAGAGCCTCCTGCTGGTCTTCAAGCCACTGAACTTCATAGCCAGCAGACTCCAACTCAAGGCTGAGGAAACGAGCCAAGTGGCAGTCCTGTTCAATTAGTACAATACGTTTCCCCATAAGATCTCCTTATTCTTCAGAATACCAAGAGTAGTGATAGATTCCTTCTTTATCTTTTCGTTCATACGTATGGGCACCGAAGTAATCCCGCTGAGCTTGAATCAAGTTGGCTGGTAAATCAGCAGCTCGGTAGCTATCGTAATAGTTAATCGCGCTCGCAAAGGTTGGAACTGGGACTCCGTGCTGGATCGCCAAGGCTACAACCTCACGCACCGCTGCTTGATAATCTGCAGTCACTTGACGGAAATAGTCATTCAAGAGAAGATTTGGTAGATCAGCATCTTCCTTGTAGGCATCTGTAATTGTTTGCAAGAAACGAGCACGGATAATACATCCTGCACGCCAGATCGATGCAATCTCCCCAAATGGTAGATTCCAATTCTCTTCCTTACTAGCCACGCGCAATTGGGCGAAACCTTGTGCGTACGACATAATTTTTGAGAAGTAAAGGGCCTTACGGATTTTCTCAATCAACTCTGCCCGATCCCCTTCATAAGCTACCGCAGAAGGTCCTGCTAGGACTTTGCTGGCTGCTAAACGCTCTTCCTTGTAGGTCGAGATATAACGTGCAAACACAGATTCTGTAATCAAGGGGAGTGGAACTCCAAGATCCAGAGCGGATTGACTGGTCCACTTACCTGTTCCCTTGTTACCAGCTGCATCCAAAATATAATCAACAATTGGTCCATCTTGACCTTGGTCATCCTTGCGGCGAAGAATATCGGCTGTGATTTCAATCAGATAGGAATCCAATTCTCCTTGGTTCCACTCGGTGAAAATATCAGCCATCTCTTCTGCAGACAAACCAAGCAGACCTTTCATAAGGTCATAACTTTCAGCAATCAATTGCATGTCCCCATACTCAATTCCGTTGTGGACCATTTTTACATAGTGACCGGCACCATTTGGACCAATATAAGTCACACAAGGAGCGCCATCTTCAGGCGCCTTGGCAGAAATTTCTTCCAAAACATCAGCAACCAATTCATAGGCCTCTTTTTGACCACCTGGCATGATGGATGGCCCTTCCAAGGCTCCCTTTTCACCACCAGAAACACCTGTTCCGATAAAGTTAATGCCAGAATCTGCTAGCTCCTCATTCCGACGAATGGTATCTTTGTAGAAGGTGTTTCCTCCATCAATAAGGATATCCCCTTTGCCCAAGTAAGGAAGGAGCGCTTGAATAGTCGCGTCCGTACCTGCACCCGCCTGAACCATCAACATAATGCGACGTGGTTTTTCAATCGATGCCACAAATGATTCCACATCATAGCTCGGCACAAAATTCTTATCGGGATGGCTTGCAATAACATCCTCTGTCTTTTCTTTACTACGGTTATAAATAGCAACCGTATAACCACGAGACTCAATATTGAGCGCTAAATTGCGTCCCATAACAGCCATACCAACAACACCAAAATTTGCTTTTGACATGAGTTTCTCCTTAAACTATTTGCTTCCATTATACCACCTAAAAAAATCTTCTGCAATTTTTCGAAAACAGCAAAAAAAGAGGCTGGGACAAAAGTCTAGCCTCTCTCTTTATGATTAGCAAAATACCTTTGACGCAGTAGTTGATCGGGTCTAACAGCATTATATACTGTTAGAGAGTACCAAATCTTGTTTGCGAAGCAAACTCCACTCGTTCGCTTGATAGCGAACATTTCATGTTCGTCCATATCATAGGCTCAGCGAGTCAATTCCTGACTCGCTGAGAGGACTCCGAACCTGACCTAATCAACCCGAGCCAAGGAATAAGAAAGCGAATAAACTAAATTTTTTCAAATTTAGTTCTGTCCCACTCCCAAATAAGGGTCAATCTTCTGTAAATAGGTCTTGAAGAGAAGCAAAAGGGCTATTCTCTTTCTTGGCCTCAGCCTGCTGCTGAAGATAATCTTCCTCTGAGAGAACCTGCCAGGATTGTCCCTGAGGCATACTTGCTTCCGTTTCTTCTTCTGGTGTCAGAACTTTGAGCGGAATTTCTAACAAGATATTGTCTGCGACACTGTCTTCCAGACTAATCCCCTCTCCCTCAATCAGTAGTAAATATAGGGCTTCCTCGTCGCTCAAAGCAGAAGCTTCTTCAGAATCTCCAAAAACCTCTGTAATCAGACGATTTTCTTCAAGGACCACAGGCTCTAAACTTCGACTAGAGGCCAGTGTAATCTCATAGGACAACTGGTAGTCTAGGAAATAGAGTCCTTTTTCATAAGTCACTTTCCCAACGGCCCGCAAGTGCTGTAAATCCAAAATCTCTGGATTCCGCTCCTGAAGGGATTTCAATAAATCTAGTTCTTGGTCAAAGCTAAGGCCATCCGGCTGACGGCGAATTTCTTGTAAATGAAACATGGTTCTCCTTACATTTCTTCCAAACGAGCAATCCGTTCAGGAATCGGTGGGTGGGTGTAGAACAGCCGCTGGAGGCTGCTGGTCTTACGAGGTTCATTGATGTAGAGTGCCGCACTGGCATCATCTACGGGACGCTTGCTAGCTGGTCCCCCTTCTAGTTTTTGAAGGGCGGAAATCATCCCTTTGGGATTGCGTGTCAATTCCACACTGGAAGCATCTGCCAAAAACTCCCGCTGACGGGAAATGGCTAGCTGCACCAAGGTTGCTGCCAAGGGGGCCAAGACAATCGCCAACAAGGACAAGAGAAGAAAAATCACATTGGCAGCTCCCTGTTGGTTCTCATCAGAGGACGAACGCCGACGGCCACCCATACTGTACCAGAGATTTCTCCCAGCTATATTGGATAACATGGTCACCGCACTGGTCAAGGCCACAGCAATAGTCGAAATGCGAATATCATAATTGCGGATGTGACTGACTTCATGGCCCATCACCGCTTCTAACTCTTGACGGTTCATCATATTTAACAAACCTGTCGTCGCAGCAACGGCAGCATTTTTGGGATTGGAACCTGTCGCAAAGGCATTGGGGGACGGATCTTGAACCACATAGACCCGTGGCATGGGAATCTGCGCCACTAACGCCATATCTTCCACAATATGGTAGTAGTCCGGATAATCCTTCTCCTGAATCTCCTGGGCTCCGTTCATATACATGACCATTTCCGTCGCTTGGAAAATCATGCTCAGAGCATAGATACCACCAATGATAAAGGCTGTTAAAACACCGCCCCAGACATTCCCCAACCAGAGATAACCAACTGCAGCTCCCATCAAAGCCAAGAGGAGAAAAAAGACAAAGAGCAGCACCCAAGTACGCCTTTTATTACTTGCAATTTGGTCAAATAACATGTCAGTCTCCTAGCCCATTGCTTCCAAAATCAATTTTCGGAACTGCCTTTTCTGCTTCAGGAATTTGTAGGAAGTCCTCTGGTTGAAAATGGAAAAAGTTGGCAATAATATTGGTTGGAACCGTCTCTAATTTTGTGTTGTATTTAGCGGTTACACTGTTATAGAGCTGCCGTGAATAGGCGATTTTATTTTCTGTATTGGTCAATTCCTCTTGCAGCTGCAAGTAGTTCGTATTGGCTTTCAAATCTGGGTAATTCTCTGCAATCGCAAAAACACCTGACACCTGACGACTAAGCGCATCACTGGCTGCCATAGCCTCAGCTGGACTCGCCGCTTGCTGAACCTGGGTGCGGAGGCTAGTAATTTTATCCAGGGTAGACTGTTCGTACTTACCATAGCCTTTCACCGTTTCAATCAAATTCGGAATTAAATCATTACGGCGCTTTAATTGTACATCGATCTGACTCCAAGCTTCCTGGGTCTGCATACGGGCACGAATCAGGCCATTATAAGCCACCACTCCAAAAATAAGTAGGACAATCAAAATTCCAATAATAAGCAACATTTAGCGACATCCTTCCTTCTATAAAGCTAGTACTAGTATATCAAAATTAGGGGTAAATGTGTTAGAATAAAGGGAAAGAGGGAGGGGTTATGAAACCAGAATTATTCTACCAAAAACTTGAAGAACAGGGATTTTCTCTGACGGAAAAACAAAAGCAACAATTTGAAGATTACTATAAATTACTAGTTGAATGGAATCAAAAAATCAATCTTACAGCCATCACGGAAAAAAACGAAGTCTACCTCAAGCACTTCTATGACTCCTTGGCTCCTGTCCTCATGGGCGAGATCACCAATCAGCCCCTAGAGCTACTTGATATCGGAGCGGGAGCTGGTTTTCCGAGTCTACCTATGAAAATTTTACTACCTGAACTAGAGGTCACCATTATTGACTCGCTCAATAAACGTATCCAGTTCCTAGAGCTGCTGGCTGACAAACTTCAGCTAGACAAGGTTCACTTTATCCATGGCCGTGCCGAAGATTTAGGGCAGGACAAGACCTACCGGGCCCACTTTGATATCGTCACCGCCCGAGCAGTCGCGCGACTTCCTATCCTTGCAGAATTGACAATTCCCTTTCTCAAAATCGGTGGTCGCCTCCAAGCCCTCAAAGCCAGCGATGCACAAGAAGAGATCCAGGAAGCCCAAAACGCTTTAACCAGCCTTTTCACCAAGCTTGTTCAATCTCAAAACTACCAACTGCCTAATGGCGATCCCCGTACCTTAACAACCTTGGAAAAACGCAAAGAAACGCCTAACAAATATCCACGCAAGGCCGGGATTCCCAACAAACGCCCCTTATAGAAGAAAAAAGACAGAAATTGCAACTTCTGTCTTTTCTTTTCGAATAAATAAAGTAAAGAGGGACTTCCTTACGGATTCATATTCACCCGATGCCACTCATTAATAACATAAGCCAATTGTCCGACCTGGTAAAGACCAACACCACTAATTTCCGTAGAAGCTGTTGTGGTCCCACCTAGACCAGCGGTATAAAGAGCTACCAAATAAGGCGTCTCCTCATAAACAACCGCATTCACATTCAAGGCTTCATTGACATAGCCTGGTTTTTGATCAATTTTAAGACCTGGTAAGAGACTCTTGTAGTACTCGCCTGGGAAAGATTCACCCGTCAAGCGTAGAATCTCAGAATATTTTTTCTGGTCCTTCCAGAGGTGCTCCAATACCTGGATGAAGTAATCCGTTGTGGTTTTGTTTTGTAAGGAGATCGTTTTAATCTCAGCAGACTTGGAGGTTCCATAACGGTCATACATGGTATAAACCTTATCCATTCCCCCCAAGCGTTCCGCTAGCGCATAGGCTGGGGTATTTTCAGAATAAACAAGAGAATACACCTGCATATCTGGGATCGTCATCATCCCACCAAAAGCAGCCACATAGTTGTCATGCTCCCCCTGGTATTCATATTGGGTATTGGTGATATCGAATTCATCTTCGAGACTTAATTTCCCCTTGGCCACTTCATCCATAACCAACATATTGAGCGGAAGCTTGTAAGTGGAACCCGCTGTCATCGGCTGAGTATCATTAAAGGAGAAACGTTCATTACTGTTAATATTTTTATAGGAAAAAGCAACCTGTGAATGGTCAATCCCATACTCGTCCATATAAGCTTTAACCGTGTCCTCTAATGACAAATTCGCATAATCATAGTAGAGGCCATAGCTATTCATCGTATCCTCATCCTCGGCCATGACTTTTTGCTTGGCAGCCTTACTTTTATTGGTTGGAACTACCTTTTCTTCTTCAGTCTCTTGTTCCTTTTTTTCCTCTTGTTTCTTCCCAGTTATTTGACCAACCATTTGGGAAAATAAATTAGAGTCGGAATGTGATCCTGCCACAAAGACAGCAGCAATAAAGGCTAGAGAGGCTAGCCCAATCAATAATCCAACAATCCACTTACTATACTTCTTCATAATTCCTCACCTTATAAAATTTCAACTCATATATTATAAGACATCTAAAATTAAAAAACAATAGGAAACAAAAAAGTTCGAGTGGGAAAACTCGAACTTTTTTCTTAAGCCATAGCAGGATCTAATACTTCACCAATGGTAGCTAGACGCTCAACAACCTCTGCCTCTGTCAAACCATTCTCCGAAACATAACGGTTACGAGGATGAACACGACATTCGTGGCTGCATCCACGAAGGTATTTATCTTCATTCTCAACTGAAGTCAAGATGCGACGATTACAGAAAGGATTTCCACAGTTTACATAACGTTCACATGGAGTTCCATCAAACCAATCTTTTCCGACCACAACTGGATTTACATGGTTGATGTCAACAGCAATCCGCTCATCGAAAACGTACATTTTTCCATCCCAAAGCTCTCCTTGAACTTCTGGATCTTTTCCATATGTTGCGATTCCTCCGTGAAGCTGACCAACATCTTTGTAACCCTCACGAACCATCCAACCAGAAAATTTCTCACAGCGAACACCACCGGTACAGTAAACAACCACGCGTTTATCCATAAATTCTTCTTTATGGTCCCGAACCCATTGTGGCAATTCACGGAAATTACGGATATCTGGACGAATAGCACCTCGGAAATGACCCAAATCGTACTCGTAGTCATTTCGTGTATCCAAAACAATCGTATCCTCATCCAAAAGCGCTTCTTTAAATTCTTTTGGTGATAGGTAAGCTCCAGTTGTTTCAAGCGGATTGATATCCGCATCAAAGTCATTGTCCTCTAGACCAAGGTGAACAATCTCTTTTTTATAACGAACAAACATCTTTTTAAAAGCTTGCTCTTCTTCTAAGTCAATTTTAAACCAAAGATCTTCCATTCCTGGTAGTGAGTGAACATAGTCCATATACTTCTGAGTTGTTTCAAAGTCACCAGAAACGGTCCCGTTGATCCCCTCATCCGCTACCAAAATCCGACCTTTCAGACCAATCGACTTACAAAAGGCCAAGTGGTCTTTGGTAAACTGTTCCGCATTTTCAATCGGAACATACTTGTAATACAATAGAACACGAATATCTTTTGCCATAAGATTTCATTCTCCTTTAAACTAACATTTGAATTTCAAATTCAATCCATTATAACTTGAAATGAAGGAAAACCCAAGGGTTTTTACTTAAAAGCAAGAAAAAAAGCCCCAAGGGGCAAGAACTCCGCCAGTAGGACTCGAACCTACGACATCATGATTAACAGTCATGCGCTACTACCAACTGAGCTATGGCGGATAAAGAAAAGCTAAGCGACTACCATATCTCACAGGGGGCAACCCCCAACTACTTCCGGCGTTCTAGGTCTTAACTTCTGTGTTCGG
>NZ_WSRS01000007.1 GCF_009767945.1 Streptococcus danieliae
CCCCCACCACAGGGAAAGCATCTCATAGAAATTCGAAAGAAGCCGGATTCGGATTGACGTTAAAACCATCTCAACACCCTTATTAAAAAGCTAAATAATAAAAGCCTAAAACTGTCAGTTTTCAGGGATTCCACACAACTTGACAAAGAGCCAAAAAAAGGAGGTCTTTTCAGAAACCTCCCCTTTTTCTCTGGAAAAATAAGCCTCTTTATTCGGGTTTAACGAACTTTCAGCTCATTTCCCTATCTACCTTTATCCCTGTTCTTGTTTCCCTTTCACCAAGGCCTTTGGTAGCAAACCTAAAAGCACAAGACCAAAGCTCATCCACAAGGACTGCTCAGAACCAGTCTTTGGAAGCTGGCCGGCAGCAGCCTGCTCTTTAACTTGAGGTTGGGATGAAGCAACTTTTTGGAAAGTTTGAGCTGGCTGATAAGAAAGCACTTGAGGTCCTTTCACAGTCTCAACCTTAGCTGGTTTGGCAGGTGTTAGCGGTGTTACTTCTGGTTGAGCTGGTTGAACCGGTTGTTCTGGTTGCACAGGCTGTTCTGGTTGAACCGGCTTTTCTTGCTGAACTGGTTGCTCTGGTTCTTTAGGTTCCTCTGGTTGAAGCACAGGGCTATAGTGATAGCGGTATTCTCCGAATCCTTCCAGTACTTCAGAAATCCCTACGAAGGAAATAGCCGGGTTGCTAGCCAAATGTTCCTGTCCTTTTAAGGATGTCAAGAAACGAAGATCCAAACCATTGATGGTGTCTGCAAAGGTCCAGTTTTGGTTTGGACGGGCATCAATCGTTTTTTCAGCAATGATATAATCGATCAAGGCTTGACGGTTTTGCAGATTCAAAAGACGATTTTCTTGGGCATCTTTCACTCCTGGGAACGGTCCGCTGGCACGGTAGTTATTGGTCACCACCATGAAGAGTTGATCATCTGCAACTTCTTGACCTTGATAGCGGAGGTTTCGAACACGGTTGGCTGTTGGGTTGACCAATTCTGCTCCAACAGAGTATTTATTCGGTTGAGTAATATCTAACTCGTAGGTAACCCCATCAATGACGTCAAAGTTATAAGTTCTGAAGGACGTATTGATGATATTTTGTGGTTCTGTCTTGGTAGGATCCACTTGGTTAAATTGACCAGCTGACATTTCCAACCACTCCTTAAGTTGGGCACCGGTAATTTTAAGCAAAGCTACCGTATTATCAAAGACGTAAAGGTCAGCGACATTTTTTATAGCTAGTGGTCCAGCCTTCATATCTGTATAGGCATTCGGATCATTACGAGCTCCGGCCTTAAAGGGGGCTGCTGCTGAAAGTAGGGGCAGGTCACCATCCGGAGTTCCTTCTAGAACTTGTTTGGCATACCACATTTGTGCCTGGTTAACAATCTGAACAGAGGGATCATCTTGAACCAAGGAGAAATAAGAATGGATTGGAGTTGGTGTTTGTCCGACCTCTTGGCGCACATAGCGAATTGTCGCCTCATGAACTTCCTTGGCTAAATTCAGGATACGTTCATCTGCCTTAGTCGACTTGGTATCAATTTTGCGAAGGACTGTTCCAGATTCTTCAACTTGCCAAGCACCTTTGGTATAGTGGAGTTTCAAGTCCATGATTCCCAAATGGTCTCCGTATTTACCAGCCATGGTTACCGGAATTCCATTGATTTTACCATTGACATCGTCAACACCTTTAATCTTAGCGTAGAAACCATTACCTGTTCCAGATGGGAAGTTGGCATGCGAGTGGCCTGTCGCAACTGCATCAACACCTGGAATACCAGCCAATTGGTAACCAATATTTTCTTCACCAACCAAGTAAGTGTCATCGCCAATACCTGAGTGGGACATGACAACAATAACATCTGCTCCCGCCTTGCGCATTTGTGGCACCAAGTCAGTAACTGCTTGAACAGCGTCCAAGGCAATCACCTTTCCTTCCAAATGAGCACGGTCCCAATTCATAATTTGTGGTGGTACAATTCCTGTAAGGCCTACATTCACCGTTACCAATTGACCCTCAGAATCTTTGAAGGCTTTAGGAACAATGACATAAGGGGTGAAGAGATGTTCCTTGGTTTGGGCATCCAAAACGTTGGCGTTTAGAAGCGGTACTTTTGAAGAAGCCACAATCCGACGTAGATAGTCCAGACCGTAGTTAAATTCATGGTTCCCCAAGGCTGCTCCATCATAGTTTAGTTCTTTAAAGGCTGCAAACATCGGATGCTCTTCGCCTTCTTTCACTGGATCCACAACAGCCTTATAGGTTCCAAGCGGTGTCCCTTGGATGGTATCGCCACTATCTACAATCACAACGTTTGAATTTTCAGCAAGTGCTTCTTCCATTAGGACAGCTGTTTTAGCCAAGCCTAACGTCTCCACTTGCATATCTTGATAATAATCATAGTTCACTAGATTGGTATGCAAATCTGTTGTTGCCAAAATCCGCATATCCACTCGTTGACCTTCGACAGGTGGCTTGACTGCCTCTTCCTGAACAGGTTCAGCCAAGACTGTAACCTCTGGTGACTGCTCCTGAACTGGAGTTTCTGAAACTTGCAGAAGAGCCTCTGGACTTGCAGAACTTTCCTGAGCCACTGTCACACTAGTTGCTTCTTGCCCAGCTACAGCTTGAGAATCAGCTGCTTGATCTGCCCGAACCTCTTCAGCGACCATTACTGCTGCTGCCAAACTGAGCAACATCGCAGATTTTTTCAGATATGAATGAACCATGATAACCTCCTAAAACTGTTCGATTCTTGAACATTATAAATGATTCAAAGCCATATTTCAAGATTTTACTAGATTTATCCGAACATTTCACGAACTCGTTTGAAAAAAGTTCTAGATTTAAAAGAAGCTTACAGCCCTATCACTCAACAAAAAAGGTATTGATCGGATTTCGCAAAAAATCTGATCAATACCTCCCGATTACTCCTATTCCACAATGACCGCTGTTCCAGAACAAGTCACCATCATCATACCATTATCGGCACCCAAAATTTCATAGTCCATTTTCATACCGATGATGGCTGTTGCACCCATTTGAGCTGCGCGTTCTTTCATTTCCTCAATCGCTTCTTCGCGAGCAGCTTTGAGTTCATCTTCATAGCCCTTGGAGCGACCACCAAAGACATTGCGAAGACCTGCCCCAATATCTTTAAACATATTGATCCCGGTAACAACTTCCCCGAAAACAATCCCCTTGTAGTCTTGAACCTTTTTTCCTTCGATGGCATTGGTTGTTGTAACAATCATGATTTTCTCCTTTAAAATTTGATTCGAAAAATTTCCGGTACTTCATTGTATCAAAAACTTTTCCAAAATCCTTATTTCTGACAACAAGGCAAAAAGCCTAGACGATCAACTCCTATAGCTAACAGTCTAAGCTTTTTAAGCATTGATTAACGAACAGTACGGATACGCATAGTGTTCGTACGAGAAGCACCCCCAATTGGGACACCGGCAACAATAACGATGTCATCACCAGCTTCTACCAAACCTTGCTCAACCGCGATTTTTTCTGCGATATCAAACATATCATCTGTGTTAGAAGGAGTTTCAGTTGTTACTGGAATAACACCCCAGTTCAACATCAAACCACGCTGAGTCAACTCATCAAATGTGATCGCCAAGATATCTGCATTTGGACGGTATTTAGAGATCAAACGAGCAGTGTGACCTGTCTTAGTCAAGGTAACAACCAATTTAATGTCCATTGAGTTGGTTGCATCCTTAACCGCAGAAGCCATAACTTCAGTCTTAGAGCCACGGTTGAAGTTAGCAGTTGACAAACGACCATACTCATTCAACAAGGTTTGAGCGTTTTTGTCAATTGTCGCCATTGCTGTTACAGATTCCAATGGGTATTTACCGTTAGCAGACTCACCAGAAAGCATAGTTGCATCTGTACCATCAATAACTGCGTTAAAGACATCAGATACTTCTGAACGAGTTGCACGTGGTTTTTCAGTCATGGTTTCCAACATGTTTGTTGCTGTGATAACCACTTTACCAGCTGCATTGACCTTAGTGATGATCATTTTTTGGTAAACTGGAACCATTTCAAATGGTACTTCAATTCCCATGTCTCCACGGGCAATCATGATACCATCCGCTGCTTCGATGATTTCATCAAGGTTGTCAATACCTTGTTGGTTTTCGATTTTCGCAAACAACTTCACATGGCTGTTACCAGTCTCTTCACAGATTGCGCGAACTTCGTTAACGTCTTTAGCTGTACGAACAAAAGAAATAGCGATAAAGTTAATACCTTGCTCCAAACCAAAACGGATGTCCGCGTTATCACGGTCTGCTAGGGCAGGGAAAGGAATCTTGGTGTTAGGGATATTCACACCTTTTTGTTTCGCAATGACACCATCGTTTTCAACTTCAACTTCGAATTCACGAGTAGCATCATCTTTACCAACAACACGAAGACCCAATTTACCATCATCAACCAACACTTGACGGCCAATTTCAACGTCATCGTAGATGTCCAAACCACCAGCAACGTTCAAAGCAATCACGTCACGAGTTGATTGGATTCCTTGCTTAGTTGCAACACGGATTTTCTCACCAGTTACGTAAGAATATTCTTTTGCATCACCTTCGAACAATTCTGTACGAATCTCAGGACCTTTAGTATCCAAAAGGAAACCAACACGTTGGCCTGCGATTTCTTCAGCACGTTTAACAGTTGCCATACGTTCACCTTGCTCTTGGTGGTCACCGTGTGAAAAGTTGAAACGGAAAGTGTTTGCTCCTGCTTCAATCAATTTCGCAATGTTTTGTGCAGATGCTTCAACGTCAAGTTTTTCACCCCAGTAACCATCTTCACCAAAACGTTTTCCACCACGGATTTCAACCGCAGGTCCCAAGGTTGCAACAATTTTAACACGTTTGTTCATTTTATCTGTGAACTCCTTTTTTATTTTATAAAGCCAAATCTTAGAATGTCGCCAAATGACGGTTTAGGTCTGCCAATTCTAGGTCAGCCTTGTGTGGGTTATTAACAATGATCTTACCACCTGCTGCAAGACTGAATAGAGCACCTTCTTCAGCAGTCCCAAGGATTGGGCTCTCAACCATTTTCTCATCGCGGATACCAACCGCAAGTCCACCACGGCCTTCTTTTAGAAGTTTAACCGCATGTGCTCCCATACGAGAAGCTAAGACACGGTCACGTGCAGTTGGAGCACCACCACGTTGGATGTGACCCAGCTCTGTTACACGAAGGTCACGGAGATCTTTTTCGTCCGCAGATTCACGCAATCTTTCACCAAATTCATCTGCTGACATAACGCCTTCAGCAAGAACGATGATATTGTGCTTTTTACCGCTCTCATAGCTTTCACGAATCGTTGCTGCAATCGCATCCATGTCAAAGTTTTCTTCTGGAATGACAATATTGTCCGCACCAGATGCGATACCAGCCCAAAGAGCGATATCACCAGCGTTACGTCCCATAACTTCGATAACGAAAGTACGACGGTGACTAGCTGAAGTGTCGCGGATTTTATCAATCGCATCCATAGCAGTCGTAACGGCTGTATCAAAACCAATCGTGAAGTCTGTTCCAACGATATCGTTATCGATTGTTCCTGGTACTCCAACAGCTGGGAATCCATGTTCAGTCAAACGCATAGCACCGTGGTAAGAGCCATCTCCACCAATTACGACAACACCTTCAATTCCGTGAGCTTTCAATTGCTCAATCCCTTTGAGTTGTCCTTCAAGTTGAGCAAATTCAGGATAACGAGCCGACCCAAGGAAGGTACCCCCACGTCCAACAATATTTCCTACTGAAGCTACATCCAATTCGATAAATTTACCAGCAACCATTCCAGCATAACCTTCTTGGATTCCGTAAACTTCCATACCTTCAGAGATTGCTTGACGAACAACTGCACGAATAGCAGCATTCATACCAGGGGCGTCACCACCACTGGTCAAAACAGCAATACGTTTCATTCTGCTTGAGCTCCTTCTCTTATATTTAAATTCCTAAGCATTATAGCACAGGGCATTTCAAAATTCTAGGGTTTTTCAAGAAAAACCGTTTTCAGAACATAAGGTCCCAGGGCTGTTACTAGCGCTTCTGTTTTGGAAACGCCTTCTTGCAACTGCAAGGTTTCCTTGCCTTCCTGATAGCGTACAATAACCGGAATCGAGCCCGGAAAATTCTTTAGAATCCGAGCCACTTCATGGTCTACTTGATGGTCTTCCAACAAGATCCAGAAGCGCTCCCGCGTCAGTGCCTGGACCCGGTTCAAGACCAGCTGCTTGCGGCCACTCTTGTCCTGCACCTTACCCCACATCTGCAAAAGGGCGCCCGCTTCCAGTAGCTGCTTCTGGGTCCGAAAAACCTCCGGAAAAGCGATAACCTCTATTTTATGACGGGTATCCGTAACCTGAATAAAGGCCATCTGCTCCCCTTTTTTGGTGCGAATCACCCGCAGGTCCAAAATCTCAGCCAAGACTTGAGCCTGGGTCCCAACCTGGAGATCTGCAATCCGCTGAATCTCGGGGCCGGCTTCCTGCAGATAGTCCTTTAGGGGATGAGGGCTCAGACCCACACCTAGCAGCTCCACTTCCATTCGATATTTTTCCAAAGAAGAAAAATCAGCGACGGGCTCCCAAGAATAGCTGGAATCGGCAAAAAGGCTTCCCAACTCTTGGTAGAAGAAGAGAAGGCGGTCCAAATTGGTTAGCAGAGTCGCCCGATTGGGAGCTAGCTGATCAAAGAGACCAATTTGAATCAAGGGCCTCAACAAGTCCGGCTTGAGATAATTGGGGGGCAGTCGGAGAAAGAAATCTTCCAAATCGGCAAAGGGGCGGTGCTCCAGGATCCAGGTCTGCAGATCCCGTGGTAGGCCCTTGAGGCGATCCAAGCCCAAATAAATTGCACCATCCTGAAAACGATCATGAGCCGGAATTGTGTTAATCGTGAGGGCCTGCATCTGAAAGCCGGCATCAAGAGCATCTTCCAAATAGGTCTGGTTGGCAGTGCTCAACATAACCTGGAAAAAGATGTGGGGATAATGGGTTTTAAAATAAGCCAATTGAAAAGCCAGGGCTGAGTAGGCATAAGCGTGACTACGGTTAAAACCGTAACCGGCAAACTTCTCCATCACGGCAAACAGGGCCTTAGCTCGGTCCTGATCATAGCCTTGCTGCAAGGCTCCTTCCACAAAATCAACCTCCATGGCGTGCATTTCTTCTGGCTTCTTCTTCCCCATAGCCCGCCTGAGCAAGTCGGCTTTCCCCAAACTAAAGCCCGCAAATCGTTGCGCCACCTGCATCACCTGCTCCTGATAGAGCATGATGCCATAGGTAGGAGCCAGAATATCGGCGACCGCTGGATCCACTGAAACTACCGCTTCCCGACCATGCTTCCGGGCTACAAAGTTATCAATATAGGCACTGGCTCCGGGCCGGTTCAGACTGGTGGCTGCCACAACTTCTTCAAAGGAGGCAGGTTGAACCCGCCGCAACAGATTGATAGCCCCTGGCTGTTCGAATTGAAAAATCCCCTTGGTCCTACCCGCCGCAAATAATTTGAGAGTTTCCGAATCTTCCAGAGGAATAGCCGCTGGATCCAGCACAATCCCTTCTTCTTTTGCCAGTAAGTCCCGCATGCGCTCTACATAGGTCAAATTCCGCAAACCCAAGAAATCCATCTTGAGCAGACCATTGTCTTCGATCCCCGCCGCATCGTACTGAGTAATGTAAATATCCTCTGCAAATTTAAGCGGGATAAAGTCTGTCAAATCAGCATCGCTCATCACCACTCCGGCCGCATGGACCGAAGTTTGACGGGGTAACCCCTCCAAACGCATGGCCAGCTGTAGAGCACGGCCCAATTCCGGTCGTTCTTGAAACTGACGGCGGAAGGATAGACTCCGCTCCACTACCTGCTGCAATTTTTCACCAAAGCGAATTTGCTTGGTCAAATTGGAAATTTCAAACTCAGGCACTCCCAGTCGTTTGAGAACATCCCGTAAGGCTTGCTTGGCTCCAAAAGTTGAAAAGGTTACAATCTGGGCAGCGTGCATGCTCCCGTAACGATCGCGGACATAGCGTAAAAAGTCTGGCCGATGAATATCCGGAATATCGATATCGATATCCGGAGGACTGAACCGCTCGCGGTTCAAAAAACGTTCAAAAATCAGATTCTTAGCCACAGGATCAATGCCCGTAATATCCAGAGCATAGGCGACCAAACTGCCTACAGCCGAACCCCGTCCCATCCCCATGTAATAACCTTGACGGCGGCCAAAGGCCAACAAATCCCAGACAATCAAAAAATAATCATCAAAGCCCATTTCATGGATAACAGATAACTCCTCTTCCAAACGTTGCAAATAGGCTGGTCCTTGCAACTGTTTGGCGGCTAACCCCGCCAAAGCCACCTCTCTTAGTTCCTCCACGGCTGGTTTTTGAGGATTGAAACGCGGCAGTTTCAAACTACGATCCAAGTCATAATGGACACCTGCAACCAAACTCTCCAAATTCTCCCAAGCTCCAGGAAAACGAGCTTGATAGGCTGCTTTCAATTCCTGAGCCGGAAGCAAAATCTGCCCACGGTAGCGCACAGGCGTTTCCACAAGCGTTTGGTTCTGTTTAATGGCTTCCATCACCTGCAGAACCTCTAAATCCTGAGCCTCCAGGTAACGAACTGTTTGTAAGGGAAGCAGGGGACGGTCACTAGTCGGAAGTGGGCTATCCAAGGCCACTCCCAGAAAATAGGGGCGGCCTAAATCGGGCTCTTCCTGCCCCGGTTGGAAGGGCCAAATCAGGGCTAGATCCTGGGTAAACTCCACCAAGTCTTCCCAAGCAGTTTTACCTAAATTGCGTTGGGTCGCCAACTTCAAGAGATTTTGATAGCCCCGGGTAGACAGGGCCAAGACCCTCAGATCCAATAGCTGCTCACCCAAGCGAGTAGTAAGAGCCATACCTACTAAGGGCTGGATTCCAACTCGCTCAGTCATCTCTAAAAAGGCATAGGCTCCATAAAGATTGTCTTGATCCATCAGTCCCAGACTCTGATAGCCTAGGGCCTTGGCTTTTTGCAGATAGGCTGCCAGAGTTAGATTACTTTCCAAAAAGCTATAAACTGATCGTGTATCTAACTGAATCATACACACCTCCATTTGCTCTGAGAGGGGAGTGGGACAGAACTAATTTTTCTCAAAATTAGTTCGTAGTCCCACCCCCGCAAGGTTGATTAGGTCGGGTTCGGAGCCTAAAAGGCGAACGAAACTGCCAATCAACTACTGCGTCAAAGGTATTTTGCTAATCATAAAGAGAGAGGCTAGACTTTTGTCCCAGCCTCCTCTCTTAACTTAGTCATCTTGAATCACAACCTGTGAAGCCAAAAAGGAAAACTGCTCAGGAATAGGTGACTTTTCTTTCTCTTCCTGCTTTTGTTGGCGGTTTTTAGCAGCGAAATTCTGGCGCAATTGTTGCCAATCTGCCATTGAAATAGCAAGGATTTCTGGAGAAAAGCCCGCAGCCTGGCTGAGAATATTGCCAAAGGTCACATTGAGGTTGTCCCGTTTCATGGTTTGTTCTGCATTAAAGGCCGATTCAAAGGCTAAAATCGCATGGTGCTCATTGGCAGCCACCGGCTGGGAACCCTCCAAAAGCGCTTTATCAGCCCCCGAAAGACTTTCAATGATTTCCCCCCAGGCTCCCTGTAACTTGGTCAGGTTGGCACGTGCCAACACTGGGTTCTCAACAGCCTCTTCGAGGATTTTAATAAAGCGACTTTTATCTAGTTTGACTCTAGTTTCTGGGCGAGTTGTGGCCGGATTGGATTTTAAGGATTGGACTTGACTGACCCCAGTCCTTTTGAGTTGGGCAACTTCTTCTTTAAGGGCCGTTACCTCTGCTTGCAGCCGGGCCACTTGGGGACCGGCTGCTTTGTCAGAAGTAGGTTCGTCCAGAAGTTGAACCGTAATCATCTCTAGGGCGAGACGGGCTTGACTCAGCTGGCGCAGGGTTTGATTGGCTTGGATCAAGATTCCCAGCATATCCAGGAGCCGGTCACGCGCCAACTCCTGATTCTCTTGAAACAGAGGTGAGCGATCTGTAAAGGTCAAACCAGCTTGACTTAGTAGCAAATCGCGAAAATAAGCCAAGAGATCATCCAAGAAGCGGGCCGGCTGTTTGCCACTGTCGAGAATGGTGTTCAGATGATCCATGGCTTCTTCCAGATCTCGATTGCGAAGGCCTGCTACATAGGCATCTAAAGCCCTCAGACTAACAGAACCTGTGATTTCCTCGACCACATCCAAGCTGAGGCTAGAGCCGTCCAACAAACTGAGAGCTTGATCCAGAAGCGACAAGGCATCCCGCATCCCACCTTCTGCACGACGGGCAATCAGACTTAGGGCTCCCGGCTCAGCTTCCAAGCCCTCCTGGGCTAAAATCCATTCCAAGTGGCCCACAATATCGGGGACTTTGATGGACTTGAATTCAAAGCGTTGAACTCGGGAAAGAATGGTTGCCGGAATCTTGTGCAGCTCTGTTGTTGCCAGAACAAAAACCAAGCCTGGGCTAGGTTCCTCCAGGGTTTTGAGGAGGGCATTAAAGGCACCAGTTGAGAGCATATGCACCTCGTCAATAATATAAACCTTATAACGGGCTAGACTGGCAGCATAGGTTGACTTGTCACGAATATCACGGATTTCATCCACACCATTGTTACTGGCTGCGTCAATCTCAATCACATCTTCCAGACTTCCCAAGGTAATGGCCCGGCAGATATCACAGATATTACACGGTTCTCCGTCCACCTGATTGGGACAGTTCATAGCCTTGGCAAAAATTTTAGCTGCCGACGTTTTTCCGGTTCCTCGGGGACCCGAAAATAGATAGGCATGGCTGATTTTCTCTGTAGCCACAGCCTGGCGAAGACTTTGGGAGACAACAGGCTGCCCCACCATTTCTGCAAAGGTTTGGCTCCGATATTTACGATAGAGGGCTTGGTACACCTGCTTCCTCTCTTTCCATTTTTGATAGTTGGATTCTGATGGTCACATCTCATTCGCTCTGACCATCAGAATCCTCATAAGTTTATTGTTTATTATACCACGAAAGGCTAGTCTAAGGCCTTGATTTCGAGAATCATATCGCGGATCTGAGCCGCCAATTCGAAATCGAGAATCCCCGCCGCTTCCTGCATCTGATCCTCCAATTTCTTGATCGCTTCCTTGCGCTCTTTTTTGGTCATGCTTTCGAAGTCTGGAGTTTCCTCTTGCTCCGGTAAGGTTGCCTTGGTTACACTGATGAGGTCGCGAATTTCTTTCTTAATGGTTTGTGGTGTAATACCATGTTTTTCATTGTATTCCATCTGAATCGCCCGCCGACGTGCGGTTTCTTTCATGGCTTTTTTCATGGACTCTGTTTCCATGTCCGCATACATGATGACATGCCCCTCACTATTACGGGCGGCCCGACCAATGGTCTGAATGAGCCCCCGTTCATTCCGTAAGAAACCTTCCTTGTCCGCATCCAAGATGGCTACCAAACTAACCTCAGGAACGTCAATTCCCTCCCGCAGGAGGTTGATTCCAATCAAGACATCAAAAACACCGAGTCGAAGATCGCGGATGATTTCCGTCCGTTCCAAGGTCTTGATATCAGAGTGCATATACTTGACCTTCACGCCCATTTCCTTAAGATAGTCGGTCAAATCTTCCGCCATTTTTTTGGTCAGGGTCGTGATAAAGACCCGCTCATTTTTCTCAACCCGCTCATGAATTTCTCCTAGGAGATCCTCCATTTGCCCGTGCGTTGGCCGCACCTCAACCTCCGGATCCAACAGACCCGTTGGCCGAATGATCTGTTCCACAATCGTCTCCGTTTCTTCCATTTCATAATCTCCCGGTGTTGCCGAAACATAGACAATTTGATGAACATGTTGCTCAAATTCCTCACGCCGAAGCGGCCGATTATCCAGAGCACTTGGCAGACGGAAGCCATGATTGACCAACATCTCCTTCCGCGATCGGTCCCCATTGTACATCCCCTTGATTTGCCCCATGGTCATATGCGACTCATCGATCATAATCAGGAAGTCCTCTGGGAAGAAATCCAAGAGCGTATACGGCGGCTCCCCTTCCGAGCGACCATCCATATGCCGAGAATAATTCTCGACCCCATTGGTATACCCCATCTCACGCAACATCTCGATATCATAATCCGTTCTTTGTTTCAAACGCTGCGCTTCAAGAAGCTTACCTTCCTTCTCAAATTGGTCTAACTGCTCGACCAACTCCGCCTGAATCTTGGCAATCGCCATCTCCAAATGCTGATCATTGGTCACGAAGTGAGTCGCAGGATAAATGGCTAGATGGTCAACCTCCCCCAAAACCTGACCGGTCAAGGCTTCAATTTCCCGAATCCGGTCAATTTCATCGCCAAAGAACTCTACCCGAAAGGCATGCTCATCACGACTGGCCGGAAAAACTTCAACAATATCCCCCCGGACCCGGAAACGCCCCCGTTGGAAATCAATATCGTTACGTTCAAATTGAATATCTACCAAGTTATTAAGGAGCTGATCCCGCGAAATCAACTGACCAGGCCGTAAGCTCACAACCTTGTCCGCGTACTCCTTGGGCGAACCCAAACCATAGATACAGGAAACAGAGGCCACCACAATGACATCATTACGCTCTAGCAAAGCAGAGGTTGCCGAGTGGCGGAGCTTATCAATTTCATCATTGACCGAGCTATCCTTCTCAATATACGTATCGCTGGACGGCACATAGGCTTCCGGCTGGTAGTAGTCATAATAGGAAACAAAATATTCAACCGCATTTTCTGGGAAAAATTCTTTAAATTCTCCGTAGAGCTGCCCTGCTAGGGTTTTATTGTGGGCAATCACCAAGGTCGGTTTATTAACCTTGGCAATCACCTGGCTCATGGTATAGGTTTTTCCCGTTCCTGTGGCTCCCATGAGAATTTGCGCCTTCTCGCCACCCTCAATATTATCGACCAATTCAGCAATGGCTTGGGGTTGATCCCCGGATGGTTGGTACTTGGAAACCAACTTAAATTGATTATTTTCTATTCTTTCAATCATAGTACACCTCGACTCTTATTTTACCATCTTTCATCCGCTAAATCCCGATTTTGTTATGGCAGAACTTCTGACATGAAAAAGAGCAAATTTGCATCCTAGCCCTCTTTTTGGTATAATTTTAAAATATTCTAAAAGGAGATGCCGAAATGAAGAAAAAACTTCTAAGTCTCTTGTTACTAATATTCCCCTTATTTGTAACAAGCGGCGTGCAGGCAGCTGATACCATTAAGATTGTATCAGATACCGCTTATGCACCATTTGAATTTAAAGATTCAGATCAAGTCTATAAAGGAATCGACGTCGATATTATCAAGGCAGTCGCAGAGAAAAAAGGATGGAACTACGAACAAAGTTATCCTGGCTTCGATGCGGCTGTTAATGCGGTTCAAGCAGGTCAAGCTGATGCCATCATGGCCGGTATGACTGCAACCGAAGAACGTAAAAAAGTCTTCACCATGTCCGACACCTACTACGATACAAAAGTAGTCATCGCAACCCTTAAGGGAAAAGGGATTACAGACTACAGCCAACTGAAAGGGAAAACAGTTGGGGTTAAAAACGGAACCGCTGCCCAGCGCTTCCTCGATAACAATAAGGACAAATATGGCTACGAAATCAAAACCTTCGACACTGGAGATTTGATGAACAACAGCCTACAAGCAGGGGCTGTGGATGCCATCATGGACGACAAACCTGTCCTCCAATATGCCGTTGACCAAGGTCAAAACCTGGAAATCAACATGGACGGGGAAGCCGTTGGAAGCTTTGCCTTTGGGGTTAAAAAAGGTAGCGACAAGGAATACCTCGTTGAAGAATTTAATGAAGCCCTAGCTGAAATGAAAGAAGACGGTAGCCTAGAGCAAATCATCCAAACTTGGACTGGTGGCTCCAGCAATTCCGTTGCCGCTAACATTCCAGAAACTGCCACAGCGGCCGGTCAACAAGCAACACCGGTCAAGAGTGAATACAAGATTGTCAGCGACTCTTCCTTCGCACCTTTTGTCTTCCAAAACGATTCCAATGAATATACTGGAATTGATATGGAGTTGATCCAAGCCATCGCCAAAGATCAAGGCTTTACGATTTCTGTCACCAATCCTGGGTTTGATGCAGCTGTTAACGCGGTCCAAGCTGGACAGGCTGACGGAATCGAAGCGGGTATGTCCATCACTGATGAACGTAAAAAAACCTTTGACTTCTCCGATCCTTACTACATCGCCAATGCGATTATCGGGGTTAAGAAAAACAGCACAATTGCTTCTTATGAAGATCTCAAGGGTAAAACCGTTGGGGTTAAAAACGGAACAGCTTCCCATGATTTCCTAACCGAAAACAAGGATAAATACGGCTATAACATCAAGGTCTTTTCCGAAGCTGCTTCAATGTATGATAGCCTAAACACCGGCTCTGTCGAGGCCATCATGGATGATGAACCAATCATCAAATATGCCATCAACCAAGGTCAAGACTTGGCAACTCCTATTGCTGGAATCCCAGTTGGGGAATACGGCTTTGCCGTTAAAAAAGGAACAAATCCCGAATTGATTGAAATGTTCAACAACGGTTTGGCTAACCTGAAAGAAAATGGGGAGTACGAAAAGCTTCTCAACAAATATTTAGGAGCTTCTACTACAAGCAACAACCAATCATCCAACGTTGATGAAACATCTATTTGGGGCTTGCTCCAAAACAACTATAAACAATTGCTAAACGGTCTCTGGATCACTATTTCCTTGACTTTAATCTCCTTTGCCATTGCCATGGTTATCGGAATTATCTTCGGAATGTTTAGCGTCAGTCCAGTCCCTGCTTTGCGGACTGCAGCAACTATTTTCGTCGATGTAGTTCGAGGAATTCCTTTAATGATCCTCGCTGCTTTCATTTTCTGGGGAATCCCTAACTTGATTGAAAGCATGACCGGTCAACAGTCTCCAATCAATGACTTTGTAGCCGGTGTGATTGCTCTGTCTCTTAACTCAGGTGCTTATATTGCCGAGATTGTACGGGGTGGTATTCAAGCCGTTCCTGCCGGTCAGATGGAAGCCAGTCGCAGTTTAGGAATCTCTTACAGCAAGACCATGCGGAAGATTATTCTTCCCCAAGCTGCTAAGATTATGCTTCCAAACTTCATCAACCAGTTTGTCATTGCCCTAAAAGATACAACCATCGTATCGGCTATCGGTTTGGTGGAGCTCTTCCAAACAGGGAAAATTATCATTGCCCGAAACTATCAAAGTTTCCGAATGTATGCAATCCTAGCTGTGATCTACCTCATCTTAATTACTTCTCTCACTCGCCTAGCGAAACATCTAGAAAAGAGGACCAGTAAATGAGTAAACAATTGAAAATTGATGTAAATGACCTTCACAAGTACTATGGGAAAAATGAGGTCCTAAAAGGCATCACCACTCAATTCTATGAGGGAGATGTGGTCTGTATCATCGGCCCTTCTGGTTCTGGAAAATCAACTTTCCTCCGCAGTCTCAACCTGCTGGAAGAGGCGACCAGCGGCCATATTACAGTTAATGGTAAAGACCTCACCCTTCCCACAACGGATGTTGATAAGGTTCGGGAAGATATCGGAATGGTATTCCAGCACTTCAATCTCTTCCCCCACATGACTGTTCTTGAGAACATCACCTTCGCTCCAATCGAACACAAACGGATGACCGAGGCTGAAGCTAAATCTCTTGGAATGGAATTACTCGAGAAGGTGGGCTTGGCTGAAAAAGCTGATGCCGTGCCTGACAGTTTATCCGGTGGACAAAAGCAACGGGTGGCCATTGCCCGTGGTCTCGCTATGAAACCTGAAATCATGCTCTTCGACGAGCCAACCTCTGCCCTCGACCCTGAGATGGTTGGAGACGTACTAAATGTTATGAAAGACCTGGCCAAACAAGGAATGACCATGATTATCGTAACCCACGAGATGGGCTTTGCCCGTCAGGTAGCCAATCGAGTTATCTTCACCGCAGACGGTGAATTCCTTGAAGATGGACGCCCAGACGAAATCTTTGATAATCCACAACACCCACGTTTGAAAGACTTCCTTGATAAGGTCTTGAATGTGTAAACAAATGAAAAATCCAGGAAAGCCATCGCTTTCCTGGATTTTTTGACTTTACAAATTAGAAGGGAAGAGCCACGTAACGGCGAACTCCTGAGGCAGAGATGTAACTGAGCCAGTTTCGACCTTCTGCTTGGATAAGCCGATCATAGTTCACAGACATGCCTTTTTCATAGAGAGCTACAGCCTCTGCAGCAGCTTGAGGTTGGTTTTTAACCAAGGCATCTGCTCGAAAGACGTAGCTACCAGATGCTGGTAGACCAGAAACTGCTACCTTCGCTGCTTCCTTGACCACTGGCTTGGCTTCAACTTTAGGAGCTGAAGCTAATTTTTCAAGAGCGATGTAATGGCGGTTGCCGCTATAGCTAAGATAGCTGAGCCAACGGTAGCCATCAGATTCTACAACCTTGTCATAGTTAACAGAGCTACCCTTGTCGTAATAGGCCACATCAGGACTGGCCACACGTGCTTCTTTTTTAATGCCATAGCGGCCATCAAAGCGGAAGTTACCAGATGCTGCTAGACCAGATGCCTCTACTTTAGCGTTTTCCTTAACCACTGGTTTAGTTTCAACTTTCGCTGCTTCCTTGACCACCGGTTTGGCTTCAACTTTAGGAGCCGAAGCTAATTTTTCAAGGGCGATATAGTGGCGGTTGTCGCTATAGCTGAGGTAGCTGAGCCAACGGTAGCCATCAGATTCTACAACCTTGTCATAGTTAACAGAGCTACCCTTGTCGTAATAGGCTACATCAGGACTCGCTACACGCGCCTCTTTTTTGATGCCATAGCGGCCATCAAACTGGAAAGTACCTGAGGTTGGTAAAGCAGGTTCAAGCTCTTTTTCAGGCTGAGGAGCTACTGCTGGTGCAGTTTGAACCCCTATTGGAGCGTAGCGACGTTGGCCACTATAGGACTTATAAGACAACCATTGATAACCTTCTTGATTATGGAGTTGATCATAATGGACTTGGTCTCCTGCTTGGAGGTAAAAGGCCACATCCGCATCCTTGGACAGTTCATTCTTAACACCAACAGTTTCCGCAAAGGTGTAAGCACCACTTGCAGGCAAATCTTGAGCTGGGTGCTCTGGGAACTCTTGTAGTTGGTCAGCAGTCAATGATACAGAGATAGCTTGTGGCTGAGCTGGCGCTGCATAAACCACATCTCCCAAAGAAGGAACCGAGTGGTTCTCAACAAGCTCACTTTGCGGCGCAAGCTGTGGAGTTTCAACCGACAATTGATCTGCAGCAACTGTCGAACCTGCTCCCAGCAGCACAGTTCCAAGCGCAATTGAAGTAACACCGATGCTATATTTACGAATAGAATAACGTTGAACTGGATTCCATAAATCTTTGGCTTTCATAACTTGCCTCCTCGCTTTCTAGAGGTAACCTTTTTTATTATTGTTACATGATTGTTGCTTTATGCTTCAATTATAACAAATGATTACAGTTATGTCACGAATTTGTCGGTTTTTTGAAATATTTTTTAAAAAATGAATCGGCCTAGCAAAAAGCCCTAGATAACAGCCTATATCTGCTACCTAGGGCCCTTTTATTTCAAATTTTACTCTTACTTGGCTTCGCGTTCCAAACGTAATTTTCGATTAGGATTTAGAGTATTAAAGAGGGCTTCCAACTTCTCTTCTGTCCAGACATCTGCGGCTGAAACAAAATTCCCCTCTGCATCTTTAAAGGATATCGGTTTATCTCCCACAAACTCCTCCTAATCCACAAATTCAAATTCAAAGTTGCCAATTCGAACCAAATCACCATCCCGGGCTCCACGCTCCCGCAGGGCCTCATCAACGCCCATTCCCCGCAACTGGCGGGCAAATTTCATCACCGCTTCATCTCGGTCGAAGTTGGTCATAGTGAAGAGTTTTTCTAATTTGGCTCCAGACAGGATCCAAGTTGCATCGTCATCCCGTGAAATTTCAAAGGCAGCTTCTTCTTGGTCAAAGCCATAGTAAGCCTCTTCTTGGTACATGTCATTGCTGTCATACAATAGAAACTCAGGTGTTTTGGCCAAGAGATCCGCACTGGCATCAAGGACTGGTCCCAAGCCTTTTTTGCTGATTCCGGAAACTGGGAAAATCATTGGAAGTTCATCAAACTCGTCGTAGTTGGCGGCTAGTTTTTCCTTGAAGGTCGCCAAATTTTCCTCACTGTCTGGCATATCCATCTTATTAGCCAAAATGATTTGTGGGCGTTCCATCAAGCGGAGATTGTAGGACTCCAACTCCTTATTAATGGCCAAATAATCTTCATAAGGATCGCGTCCCTCACTGGCACTCATGTCAATAACATGCCAGATCACGCGCGTCCGTTCAATGTGGCGAAGGAACTGGGTTCCAAGACCAACACCTTGACTAGCACCTTCAATCAAACCAGGCAGGTCGGCGACCGCATAGGAATCCCCACTTGGAGTTTGAACCATTCCTAGATTAGGGACAATGGTAGTAAAGTGGTAAGCCCCAATCTTAGGTTTGGCAGCAGTAATAACTGAAAGCAGGGTCGACTTCCCAACCGATGGGAAACCAACCAAGCCGACATCCGCCAAGATTTTCAATTCCAAGAGCAACTCCCGTTCCTGGCCAGGCTCTCCGTTTTCTGAAATTTCTGGTGCAGGGTTACGAGGGGTCGCAAAGCGGATATTCCCACGACCACCGCGACCACCTTTGGCGACGATAAATTCTTGATCCTGTTCAATCAAGTCTGCCAAGACCTTACCTGACTCTAGGTCACGAACGGTTGTTCCAGGAGGAACAGCCACATACAAGTCCTCGGCGCCACGCCCGTGCATCCCTTTATTCATCCCTTTTTCACCGGCTTGAGCCTTGAAATGACGATTATAACGGAAGTCCATCAAGGTTCGTAAACCTTCATTAACCTTAAAAATGACGTTGCCACCACGACCCCCGTCACCTCCCCAAGGTCCGCCATTAGGGACATACTTTTCACGACGGAAGGCAACCATGCCATCGCCACCCTTTCCTGCCTTCACCTTAATTTTGGCAGTATCTAAAAACATACTCATTGTTCCAATTCCTCCTACAGGATAAAAAGGGGAGTGGGGTTGAAAAGATTCCCCGAACCTTTTCAATCCCACCCCCACACAGTTCATTAGGACCGGCTCAGTGCCTAAAGGCAAACCAAAGACTGCCTTCATTTCACTTCTTCATTCCTAGATTAATGCAGAAATAGCCGTCATGAAAATAGCTCCGACTGTCACCAGAACCATAATAATCACAACCAACATGGTTAATTTCTCAAACGGGGACTTCTTACGCTTCCCTGTATCACCAAATGCCATGGTAACTCCTTTTTCTACTTCAAATACTTATTTCATTCTATCACGCTTCTAGTTCCAAAACAAGAAGAAACTAGGCATCCAAGCCGATTTCCTCTCGAACAACGGCTGCGATGGTATCTACGTAATAGTCAACTTCTGCATCTGTTGGTGCCTCAGCCATTACCCGCAGAAGTGGCTCCGTGCCACTTGGCCGAACCAAAATCCGACCATTCCCTGCCATCTCTTCCTCCATCTTGGCAATAATTGCCGCAATCGCAGGAACTTCCATGGCTTGGTCTTTCATCTTATTATCAACACGAATATTGACTAGTTTTTGCGGATAAATTGTCACCTGGGCTGCTAATTCAGACAGGGTCTTCCCGGATTCCTTCAGAATCTTAGTTAATTGAACACCGGTTAGCTGACCATCACCAGTTGTATTGTAGTCCATCAACACAACGTGGCCTGACTGCTCACCCCCAAGATTAAAGCCAGAGCGACGCATTTCTTCAACAACATAGCGGTCGCCAACAGCCGTCACTGCCTTATCAATCCCATGGGCATCCAGGGCCTTATGGAACCCTAAGTTGGACATTACAGTCGTTACAATGCTATTTTTAGCCAATTTACCTTCTTGCGCTAGGGCTTGTCCTAAGATAAACATGATTTCATCTCCATCGACAATTTGCCCTTTTTCATCAACAGCAATCAAGCGGTCAGAATCCCCATCAAAGGCTAGCCCTAGATCGGCTCCTTTTTCAAGAACCAAGTCTTGCAGTTTTTCTGGATGGGTTGATCCAATTTGATCATTAATATTGAGACCATCTGGTTTTTCTCCAATGACGCTCAGTTGAGCGCCCAGATCTGCAAAGACCTGGCGGGCACTTGTAGAGGCAGCTCCGTTAGCTGTGTCCAAAGCAACGTGCAAACCTTCGAGGGGGCTACCGGTTGAAACCAGAAATTCTTGGTATTTCCGTAGACCTTCCGGGTAGTCCATGACTTGCCCCAAACCTTGGGCACTTGGACGAGGCAATTGATCTGCTGGCGCATCAAGCAGAGCTTCAATCTCCAATTCTCGTTCATCATCCAATTTAAAGCCATCACCACCAAAGAACTTAATCCCATTATCTTGGGCCGGATTATGACTGGCCGAAATCATAACACCGGCGCTAGCCTTCTCTGTCCGTACCAAATAAGCGATCCCAGGTGTTGCAATCACACCGAGTTTGTAAACTTGGATTCCGACGGAGAGGAGGCCCGCAATCAAGGCATTCTCCAACATCTCTCCAGAGATCCGAGTGTCGCGTCCAACAAAGACACGGGGTGTCCCTTCTTCGTGCTGGCTCAACACATAGCCACCAAAACGTCCTAAGCGGAAGGCCAATTCGGGTGTTAATTCCACATTTGCTTCACCACGAACACCGTCTGTTCCAAAATATTTTCCCATGATTACTTTTTCTCCTCAGTTTTTAATTGAATACGAATCGCAATTGTCTCTGGCTCAATGACACTTGGAACTACTTCTCCACTAACATCAAGGGCCTGAAGACTAACCTCACCATTGTAATTTTTCGTGGTCCCCCAATCATCTGGTAAGACCATCCGGACAGCCGCAATTTGATTCAACAAATCTTCATTGGTTGTCACTGTCACTTCTCTATCCCCATCTGCCAGCTGTACATCTGCTCCATTCGGCAACTGACTTAGGAAACTAGCTAAGTCGATTTTAAAGGTCTTGGATTTCTTGAGTCCAATCGTCCCGCTAATAGTCGCTGGATCCACCTTGGCAGTCACCCCGCTGGTCAAATGCTCCACCGTGACGGGAACCTCTACCAAGCCAGGCGATTCCTTGGTTAAATCCAGAACAATCCTGAAGGTTCGCGAAGACTCTTGGGTTTCTGTCGACAGGAGAACGCGATTGGACGATGATAAATCAATATTGACTTCCGAGGCAAAACCAGATACGAAGTACTTCTCCGAGTCATAGCGGAGCACCAAGGGAACCCCCTTAATCGTATTCGTATAGGTTTCTGTCGCAATGTCCCCACTAGTTCTCGCCTGGGTTTGGTATTGACTAGTAGAAGCGTAGAAAAACAAAATCAAGGATAAAAAAATCGCTAAGAGACCATAGATCCAGGAACGATTAGTCTTCATACTTTCTCCTCCTTAATAGTGGCGCTAGGACATCAGGCCGGGCTTCTTGAACCGCAAAGAAGTCCTCTAAGACAGCCCGCAGTTCTGCTGGGGTCACATCGTGAATCAAATTACCATTACGGGTGTAGGAAATTTCTCCGGTTTCTTCTGATACCACAACCGTCAAGGCATCACTAGCTTCTGAGAGTCCCACGGCTGCCCGGTGCCGGGTCCCAAAATTCTTAGGAATTCCACCAGACTCAGACAGGGGTAGGTAGGCCGAAGCCGCTGCAATTTTATTATCTGAAAGAATCACTGCTCCATCATGAAGAGGCGTATTCGGGATAAAGATGTTAATCAAAAGTTCCCCGCTAATCTGCGAATCGAGGGCAATCCCTGTCGCAATGTATTCTTGAAGCGTCTGAGCCCCTTCAATCGAAATGAGCGCTCCAATCTTCCGAGGGCACATATAGGTCACAGCCTTCATCAAGGCATCAATAGTTTTTTCTTCCGACGTCTGAGTTCGGGTATTAAATAAGTCCAAAGTCCGGCCCAAACGCTCCAAGCCTGAACGAATTTCTGGCACAAAAATAACCACGGCTGCAATGACCCCATAGGTGACCACTTGATTCATCAGCCAGGCGACTGTTGTCAGGCCAATTAAATTGGCTAAAATTTGCAGGGCTACAAATAGCAGAACCCCACGAACCAAGGTCATGATTTTAGTACCAGCTAGGGCTTTAATAGCAAAATAAAGCGCAATAGCAACCAGCGCAATGTCTAAGAGTTGGATGAGGATCGCCCAGGGACTGGAAAAAAAACTTTGCCAATACTGGGGATCCCCTAAATATCTAAAATTCATACCCTAAGATTCTCCACTTCTGTTCTCAATCAGCTCATTAACTTTACAATTATACCACGATTGGGGACCAGAACCAAGACTAGGAGCTGCCTCTTCTCGCCACTTTATGATAAAATAATTCCATGAAACTAAATACACTACTTGGATTGGCAGCTGGAAAAACCAGTGCAACTGCCTTAAAAATGCTCGGCCGGGGATCAACTCTGCCAGGAAAACTTGCGCTCAAATTTGATCCCCATATTCTAGACCAACTTGCAAAGGACTATGAGATTGTTTTGGTCACTGGAACCAACGGAAAAACCCTGACAACTTCGCTTATTGTTGGCATCCTCTCAGAAGCCTTTGGTCAGGTTCTGACCAATACCAGTGGGGCCAACATGATCACCGGGATTACCACAACCTTCCTAAAAACTCCTCAGAAAAATGGTAAAAAAATTGCCGTTCTGGAAGTGGATGAGGCCAGTGTGCCCAAAATTTGTGACTACATCCAACCCTCCCTGTTTGTCCTCAGCAATATCTTCCGGGACCAAATGGACCGGTTTGGGGAAATTTACACCACCTACCAGTTTATCTTAGATGGTATCAAAAAGGCACCCGAGGCTACTATTTTGGTTAATGGGGATAGTCCCATTTTTCAATCCGTAGACCTGCCGAATCCTGTTCTCTCTTTTGGTTTTGACCACAAGGAGGAGGAGGCCCACCTAGCCCACTATAATACCGAAGGGATTCTGTGTCCCAAGTGCCAGCACATCTTGCGTTACAAGATGATTACCTATGCCAACCTAGGAAACTACTTCTGCCCCAACTGTTCCTTTGCACGTAAGCCTCTGGACTACCGCCTCACCGAGTTGGTGGAGTTGACCGAGAAGTCTTCACGTTTCCGAATTGATGACCAAGAATACAGCATCAACATTGGTGGCCTCTACAATATCTACAATGCCTTGGCAGCCGTAGCGGTTGCAGAGTTTTATCAAATTCCTGCTGAGACCATTCGCGCTGGTTTTGACAAGAGTAAGGCCGTTTTTGGTCGCCAAGAAACCTTTAACATCGGCGACAAGGAATGTACGCTAGTCCTAATCAAAAATCCTGTTGGAGCCACCCAGGCCTTGGAAATGATCCAACTAGCTCCAGGTCCTTTCACCATGTCCTTCTTGCTTAATGCCAACTATGCCGATGGTATTGACACCAGCTGGATTTGGGATGCTGAATTTGAGCGGATCCAGAATATGGATGTTCCCCAAGTCTTCACAGGTGGCGTTCGGCATGCCGAAATTAGCCGACGGATTCGCGTTGCTGGCTACCCAGCCGATCAGATGACCGAACTTGATCAACTCAAGGACCTAGTCGAAGCCATCCAACAACAAGAAGCTCCACGAGCTTATATCCTTGCAACCTACACCGCTATGCTGGAAATGCGGGAACTCCTAGCCAACCAGCATCTCGTTTCAAAGGAGATGAAGTAATTAATGACCTACGTTTCTTTACAAACTGCCAATCCCCAAAACTATCCCTATCAAATCCGGATTGCCCATCTCTACGGCGATTTGATGAACACCTATGGCGATAATGGCAATATCCTCATGCTCAAATATGTGTCCGAAAAGCTAGGGGCTGCCGCAACAATTGAAATTGTCTCCCTGGATGACCCCTTCCATGAAGAAGATTATGATATCGTCTTTTTTGGTGGTGGTCAGGATTACGAGCAATCGATTGTTTCCAAGGACCTTCCCCTCAAACGGGATGGAATTGACCGTTTTATCCACGATAAGGAAGGGGTAGTCTTGGCTATCTGTGGCGGTTTCCAACTCCTCGGCCAATACTACATCGAAGTCTCTGGGCGACGGATCGAAGGGATCGGGGTCATGGGCCACTATACCTTAAACCAAGAAAACAACCGCTTTATCGGAGATATCAAAATCCATAATGAAGAATTCAATGAAACCTATTATGGATTTGAAAACCATCAAGGCAGGACCTTCCTGGCTGATGATGAAAAGCCGCTCGGCAAGATTGTTTATGGCAACGGCAATAATGAGACCAAGAATGGTGAAGGGGTTCACTACCACAATGTCTATGGTTCCTACTTCCACGGTCCCATCCTCTCTCGGAATGCCAACCTAGCCTATCGGATGGTTACCACAGCCCTCAAACAGAAATATCCAGATATCCAATTCGCCAGCTTCGAAGACATTCTTAGCCTTGAATCCTCTCAAGAATTCAGTGATACCAAATCTAAGGCTGAATTTAGCAACTAGGAGCTTTTATGAAATTTCGTTACTACCTATCCCTGCTTTCTGTTCTCTTGATTGCCCTGCTCTCCATCAGCAACATTCAAGAAGTCGAAGTCTCCTTCCTAATTACCAGGGTCCAATTGCCCTTGATTTTGGTGATCCTCTTTTCCTTTATCCTCGGCGCTCTAGTCACCCTCCTCTACAGCCGCCCCAGCAAAAAGAAAAAGAAGGACAAGAAAAACAGTAGCCCAGAGCCCCAACAGCTCCCAGAAACAAAATAACCAGTCGCCCTGCGACTGGTTATTTTTTACTTATTCTTCTAATTCTGCCCACTCTTCTAGGGCTTCTTCTTCTTCTGCCTGGGCCTGTTCCAAACTTTCCTGAAGCTGGATCAGCTGATCAGGATCATTGCTTGCCAACATACTTTCTTGAATCTCAGTCTGTAGCTGACTCAACTCCTCTAAGCGTCGCTCCAATTCCTCAATCCGACGTTGACGCTTGCGGAGCTCCTTCTGATTCTCCTTTTGCTGCTCATAGGAAAGATTGGAAACCTCCTGGGTCACAGGCGTCTCCGATTCGACCTCTTGAGCCAACTCCTCTAATTCCTTTTTCTTCTCCAGATAGTAATCATAATCTCCTAGGAAAAGGCGGGAACCGTCTGGACTCAACTCCAAAACCTGATCCGCAATCCGGTTAATGAAATAACGGTCATGACTGACAAAGAGAAGGGTTCCCTCAAAATCAATCAGAGCCTGTTCCAAGGCTTCTTTGCTCTCGATGTCCAAATGGTTGGTCGGTTCATCCAGGACTAGGAAATTGTTTTTTTCCATGGAAAGTTTGGCCAAAAGCAACCGTGACCGTTCACCCCCCGAAAGCATCCCCACTGTTTTCTGGACATCATCTCCTGAAAAGAGAAAGGCGCCAAGCCGGTTGCGGATATCCACTTCTGGCAATTGTGGAAAATCATTCCAAAGCTCATCCAAAATCGTATTCCGAGCATTTAAGGCTTCCTGATTCTGGTCATAATAACCAAAATCAACATTGGTTCCTAACCGGGCCTGTCCCTGGATAAAAGGCAAATCACCTTTTAAGGATTTCAAGAGAGTTGTTTTCCCCACCCCATTGGGACCAACGATGGCCAAGGCCGTATACTTCCGTAAATCCATCGAAATAGGCTGCGATAGGACCTGGGCCTCATAGCCAATCGCCGCACCTTCGACTGTCAAAACCACATTCCCAGAGGAACGCTCAATCGGAAAGGCAATCGCTGCCGCTTTTTCCTGGCCACCTGGTTTATCCAGACGCTCCATTTTTTCCAATTTCTTCCGGCGGGATTGGGCCCGCTTGGTTGTCGAAGCTCGCACCAAGTTTTTAGCTACAAAGTCTTCCAGAGCTGCAATTTCCTTTTGCTGCTTCTCGTACTCTTTGCGTTGGGTTTCCAACCGCTGCGCCTTCTCGTCAACAAAATGCGAGTAGTTGCCTACATAACGATCCAGGGCATTGGGACGTAAATCCCAGGTGATAGTCGCCACCTTGTCCAAGAAATAGCGGTCATGACTGACAATCAAAAGGGCTCCCTGATAGTTGGCCAGGTAGTTTTCCAACCAGGCAATACTTTCAATATCCAGGTGGTTGGTTGGCTCGTCCAAAACCAAGAGCTGCGGCTCTTCCAGCAACATTTTAGCCAGGGCCAAACGGGTCTTTTGCCCTCCAGAGAGGTCTGAAATAGACATAGGCCACATGCTTTCATCAAATTGAAAACCATTGAGGATGGAGCGGATTTTGGCCTCGTACTGAAAACCACCTACCTGACGAAAGTCCTCCGACAACTGGTCATAGCGACTCATCAAGGCACTCAGCTCAGCTCCCGTCACCTGGCCCATCTGGGCTTCTAAGTTCCGGAGGGTCTGCTCATCCTGCCGCAAGTCTGCAAAAACCTTGAGCATTTCATCATAGATAGACAAGTTGGAATCCAAGGAAGATGTCTGGGACAGGTAGGACAGGGAGAGGTCCTTTTTGCGACTGATCTCACCCGCGCTTGCTTCCTCGACCCCTACTAAAATTTTTAACAAGGTCGACTTACCGGCACCATTACGCCCAACTAAGGCGATTCGGTCCCGGTCACCAATTTGAAAGGTTATATTTTGAAAGAGAACGTCACCTGCAAAGGAACGCTCCACCTTACTTGCTTGCATAATAATCATAAGTCTATTATAGCAGAAAGACAAAAGACCTGGGAGCTTTTCCCAAGTCTTTGCGACATCATTGATCTTGATAGAGTTGCCGGACGACTTCAATATCCCTAGCTTGAATCGAATAGAAGGAGCCTGCTGGTTGCATGACTGATTCTTCATTGGTATGGTCCAAACCAATGGCGTGCCCTAATTCATGAGCCGCGGTATTGACTACCCGCTCATAACTGTAACCATAATAGGGATTGGATAGGTAGTGGGCATTGAGGCCCACCTTGGCCTTGTTTAGCCGATTGGTTAAAAGATTGGTTTGCGACTTCGTCTCACCAGCTGCAGAGACCTGGGAATCGACATAAACACCAGCTTCGATTTGCGCCAGACTGGCATCGTCCGTCTCAATAAATTGAAAAACTCCGGTCTGATTCCACTGGCGCATGGCATCTCGATAGGCAGAGACCATGGTGCTATCTTCTGTGGAAATATAAACCAAGGCTTGGTTTTGATCCCAGCGATGGCGTTGATCTGACTGAGAAGTTACCAAATCGGTTGGGATTTCTGTCGGGTTGTTTAAAAAACGTTGGGGAAGTTCCGTCAAGTAACTCGACACTGGAACTTGGCTCAGCTGTCCACCCGTCATCCACTGTCCCACAAAGAACAAAATCAAAGCCAGACTAACCGTCCACACAAACAACCTCACCAAACCGAACAACAAACGGAGGATGGTGGAGACAATTCTCCAAATAAAACGAATAAGAAACAAATTTCTACCTCCTTGACCTCCTAGTATAGAGAAGAAGGCTAAAAAAATGCTTAACTCAAACGCTCCTCTTCCTGGTAATCAATCGGCAGCCATTTGAGCACCTCTTGAATCTGTTGATCCCAGTAATACCATTCGTGTTTTCCAGGACTGGAGGTAAAGGTCAACTCAAAACCAGCTTCCTCCAAGAGTACTTGAGCCCGCTGATTAGCTGGAAAGAGAAAATCCTGCTCCCCACACCAGGCAAACAATTTGGTCTTGCGATCGGCCTGGTCCAACCAGGTTACCAGATCATCCGGCTGATCTTTTCCAAAAATCTGATCCCCAAAGACTCCTCGCCAGTAGGTCAAACCTCTAAAATCATCCACCAAAGGTTCCAAATCTTGAAAATCCAAGGCTCCCGACAGGCTAGCTGCATGGGAAAAACGATTGGTCAGCAAGGCCAATTTCAGTGCCCCATAGCCGCCCATTGATAGACCTGCCACAAAGGTTTTCGACCGCTTCCGGGAAAGCTTGGGAAAGAGATTGGCTAGAAGTTCTGGCACTTCCTGAGTAAAGGCGTCAAAATACCTGTAACCAGAATGGGTATTGCTGTACCAGCCATCATGGGTATCCAAAAACACAAGAGCTAGATTAGTGTCCTTGACATAGCGCTCAATACTGGTTCGCCGCATCCAGGTATTCACATCCCCACTCATTCCATGCAAAAGATAGAGGACTGGAATGTCCTCTACTTCTGTAGCATACAAAGCCTTTTCTGGGTAGAGCAGCTTTAGCGTCATGCTCATCGATAAAACTTCTGATTTATAATCCAGCGTTAGTAAGGCCATCCAAGTACTCCTATTTCACTTCCATCACAACCGGTAAGACTGCTGGACGGCGCTTGCTTTGCTCAAAGAGATATTTGGACAAGTTATCTCGCACCGCTCCTTTTAATTCAGCCCAGTCAAAGTTTGGCTGGCTCAAATATTCTTCCACTGTTTTATTGACCAACTCAGCCGATTCCCGTAAGATATCCCGACTCTTCTTGACATAGACAAACCCACGTGTGTGGACCTTAGCCTTGGCAACAATCTTCTTCTGCTTACGATTGACTGTAATCGCAACAATAAAAATCCCGTCTTCCGACAAGACCTTCCGGTCTCGGAGTACCACATTTCCGACATCACCAATGGCATTCCCATCAATCAACACATCAGCCGCCGGAATTGATCCTGCAAAGACAAAGTCTTGGCCGTCCCACTCCATTTGATCACCTTTTTTCATTAAGAAAATCTGATCAGAGGACATCCCAAACTCCATAGCTGCTTTGGCATGGGCGACCAAATCGCGGTACTCTCCTTGAACAGGGAAGAGGTATCGCGGTTTCAACAAGCTGAGCATGAGTTGTAGGTCACGTGAGTTAGCATGACCAGACACGCGCAAGTGCTGGGTAATAACCCGAACCACGCCACCAGCTTGGTAGATCATATTTTCCACCCGAGCCACAACCGCTTCCTTGGCAACAGAAGGCGTTGTTACAATGTAAACGAGGTCCCCATCAGTGATTTCAACATAGCGATGGCGGCCCTGAGCCATTTTCTGGAGGCCATTGATTGGCTCTCCCATCCGACCTGTTTCCAGGATAATCAAATCCTCTGACGCATATTGACCCATATCCTTGGGCTTGACCAAGATTTTATCATCTTCCAAGGTTAACTTTTTCAAACGAATCGCAGTCCGGACAATATTTTCAATGTCAAAACCGGTCAAGACGACCTTACGGCCAGTCTCCAGGGCAGCATCAAAAACCTGTTGGATACGGGACAGATTGCTGGCAACCGCTGCCACAATAATCCGACCTTCCCAATCCGCGATGGTCTGAGAAATTTCCTCACCCACTTCACTGTAACTCGCCACTTGTTGGCTGGAATCTGCGTTAGCAGAGTCACTTAAGAGGGCCAGGACCCCTTCTTTACCAATTTCCGCCAAACGACCAAAGTCCGTCCCATAGGCAGCACTGACTGCCTGATCAAATTTAAAATCGCCCGTATAAACAATCTGTCCCTGATCGGTCTTCAGGACAATTCCCAGACTCTCTGGAATCGAATGGGTTGTTCGGAAGAAGGAAACCGTCGCCTGGCCAAAATCAATCTCGGTATCCTCGTCAATGATGTGGTAGTCATTGAACTTCTTGACACGCTCATTGCGTTTGACAAACAGTTTCGCCAACTCAATGGTTAATTCAGACCCAAAAACTGGAACCTGCACTTCTGCCAACAAGTAAGGAAGAGCACCAATCGCATCCGCATGGCCATGGGTTAGGAAAACACCCGCAATTCGGTTGCGATTCTCAATCAGGTATTCCAAATTCGGAATCACCACATCTACCCCGAGTTGCTCATTTTCCGGATATTTCAGTCCCGCGTCGAGAATAAAGATGGCGTCATCAATTTCTGCCCAGTAAAAGTTCTTTCCGTTTTCACGAACTCCACCAAGAGCCGTAATTTTAATGTCTGACATAAATCCTCCTTTGAATAGATTTTTCATATTTTGTCGTTATTTCACCCTGTGATGAACTTATTCATTATACTACAATTTACCCTTTTTTTCTAATACTAATTCTACTCCTCACCATAGCCAGTCCCTAGTTTTAAGCCACAGTAAATCGAATCTCCTCCTATTTGTGAAAGAATTAGACAGACCATCCACCTTAGAGGCTTCCTTTTTGGTACAATGGTAACAGATTAAAATGAAAGGTCCAGTCGATGATTCTATCAGTTATCTCACAAGGTTTGTTGTGGGCCGTTTTGGGAATCGGTCTCTACCTCACCTTCCGGATTCTTAAATTCCCGGACATGACCACCGAAGGCAGCTTCCCCCTTGGAGGAGCAGTTGCTGTCAGCTTGATCACCGCCGGTGTCAATCCCCTGCTCGCCAGTCTAGCTGCTGCGGGAGCAGGTGCCTTGGCCGGTTTTACCACAGGCATGCTCTACACCAAGGGCCGGATTCCCATTATTCTCGCCGGAATTTTAGTCATGACTTCCTGCCATTCGATTATGCTAATGGTCATGGGCCGATCCAATTTGGGATTGCTCAATCAGGTCCTGCTACAATCCTGGCTACCCTTTACAGATCGGATTAACAATGTCGTTTTAGGGCTTCTGGTCTTTAGCCTTCTTCTAACCTTGATTATTTATTTCCTCAACTCGCGCTTGGGACAAGCCTTTATCGCCACTGGTGACAATCCTGACATGGCACAGAGCTTTGGGATTGAAACACCTCGGATGGAGGTCATGGGCTTGGTTATTTCTAATGCCATGATTGGTTTGGCTGGTGCCTTGGTAGCACAGCAGGAAGGCTACGCAGATATCTCTCGGGGGATTGGGATTATCGTTATTGGCCTGGCCAGCATCATCATCGGTGAAGTCTTATTCAAGAATGTCAGTCTGCCAGAGCGGTTGATTTCAATTGGAGTGGGGGCCGTTCTTTACCAGCTCCTCATCTGGGTGGTTCTAGCGCTTGGTTTCAACACCAACTATCTTCGCCTCTACAATGCCCTTATTTTGGCTTTCTGCCTCATTGTACCCCAACTTCGAAAATCCATTTTGAAAGGAGTTCGATTAAACGCATGAAAAAAATTATTGAACTACAAGATGCCACTAAGGTCATTCAAAATGGACTAGAGGAAGAACGGGTTATCCTGGATCATGTCTCCTTGACCATCTATGAAGGGGATTTTATCACCGTCTTGGGTGGGAATGGGGCTGGTAAATCCACCCTCTTTAATGTAATTGCCGGTACCCTGCCCCTAACCGAGGGCCGGATCCTCATCCACGATACCGATGTAACCAACTGGAGTCCTGCCAAGCGCGCCCAATTTATTGCCCGCGTTTTCCAGGATCCGAAAATGGGGACGGCTCCGCGGATGACCCTAGCTGAAAATATGTTGATTGCCTATTACCGTGGCGAGAAGCGTGATTTAAGTCCACGCCAACTCAAGGAAAAATTGGACTATTTCAAGAATCTCTTGAAAAAAATTCCCAATGGCTTGGAAAATCATCTGGATACCGAAGTCCAAAGCCTATCGGGCGGTCAACGCCAGGCCCTTAGTCTCCTCATGGCGACCTTAAAAAAACCGGACCTGCTCCTGCTCGATGAGCACACCGCTGCCCTGGATCCCAAAACCAGCAAGGACTTGATGAAGTTGACCCAACAGTTTGTTGAGGAGATGAAGCTCACCAGCCTCATGATTACCCACAGTATGGAAGATGCCCTCCAGTATGGAAATCGCCTCCTCATTCTTAAAAATGGACAAATCATCAAAGACCTCCAGCAAGAAGAAAAAGCCCAACTCAGCCTGCAGGACTACTATCAATTCTTTGACTAAGAAATACACCCTTAAAATTATTGTAGATTTCCAGAAAATATAGTATACTGAATATAGTATACTGAATATAGATTATTGAAAGAAATGATTCCAATGAACAACCAAAACTTTCAATAATAGCTAACCTGATGTTTCCTGTTATCCCGCCTCTCTATCTGTGTCCCCCTTATAACTTACTTCCCTAAACAAGTCGGACACAGGTCAGATATCATCTAAATTTCCCAATGCTATTAACCTTGGATAACAGGTGCATCCTCAAACCTCAGTCCGTCGTACCATGACAGACTGAGGTTTTTTGAGTATAAAAAACGAGGCTGGGACAAAAGTCTAGCCTCATTGACTTTGTATAACAAAATACCTTTGACGCAGTAGCTGATTGGGTCTAACAGCATTGTATGCTGTTAGAGAGTAGCAAATCTTGTTTGCGAAGCAAACTCCAATCGTTCGCTTTTTAAGCTCGGAAGAGGGCCTAATCAGCCTTGCGGGGGTGAGAGTAAAAAGATCCAGTGGATCTTTTTAGCATGAGCCTGAAATTAAGAAAGCGAATAAACTAAATTTTTTCAAATTTAGTTCTGTCTCACTCCCTATAAATGAATCGAGTGTTTATTGCTCTGTTCCCACCAACTGGGCTTCCTTCTGGATAGATTCGGGAATCACAATCCCCAGTTCCTTGGCAACTTGCATATTAAGAACAGGTTTACCTTGGGAGAAAAATTCAACCGGAATCTGTCCAGGATCTTCCCCTTGCAAGACACGCGCCGCCATTTTCCCGGTTGCTCGGCCCAATTCAAATTGGTCGACCACCACTGAGGCTAAACCACCGGCTTCCACCATAGCTGTTGCACTAGGATAGAGGGGTAATTTAGCTGTTTGATTGGCTGCAACCACTGTCGAAAAGGCGGAGGCAATCGTATTGTCAATTGGGACCCAAATGGCATCTACTTTACCGCCCAAAACCCCAACTGCCTGGTTGAGTTCATTGGTTGACGGAACAGCCTGCTCCACAACCTCTAGGCCTACTGCTGCAGCTGCTGCCTGAAACTCTGACACCTGGGATTTGGAATTGTCCTCACCGCTTGAGTAGAGAGCCCCGATCTTTTTCACACGCGGAGTGAGCGAGCGAATCAAGGCCACCTGTTTGGCCGCTGGGTTCTGGTCTGAAACCCCTGTTAGCAGGCCACCTGGTTGCTTGGGATTTTCGACCAAGCGAGCTCCAACTGGATCCGAAACCGCCCCCATGATGATCGGCAGATCTTTGCTGGCATTGGCCAGGGACTGAACAGCAGGTGTTGCAATTCCCAGTAACACCTGATTCCCATCTTCAATCAATTCTTGGCTCATCAAGGTCAGCTTACTCTGGTCAGCCTGACCATTTAGGAACTGGATCTCCAATTTATCCTCGCCATAGCCCGCTTCTTCAAGGCCAGCCTGGACCCCTTGATAGATCTCGTCCAAGGATGGATGGCTCACAAATTGCAGAACCCCTAATTTGGCCTTGGCGGCTTGATCTTGATGAGCCGAGCCCAACCAGCCCAACTCCTGACCAATCCCGATCCCCAGTAAAACAAACAAGGCCACGACAGTCGTCAATAATGCTTTATTTTTCATAAATACCCTTTCAATTACTCTCAGTTTATGCAAGATAGGCCCAAAAGTCAAGTCAGAGTTTTTTCTATTAGCGCTTTTTTTGCTATAATCAAAAGACTAGAATCAAGGAGGTTCTCATGTCATTTGACGGTTTTTTTCTCCACCATATGAAGCAAGAACTAGCAGCTCAATTAATTGGCGGACGCATTCAAAAAATTAATCAACCTTTTGCAAAAGAGCTCCTGCTCCAAATCCGGTCCCAAGGGAAAACCCATCGACTCCTCGTTTCCGTTCACCCAACCCTCAACCGGATCCAACTGACCCAGCAGACCTTTGAAAACCCAAGCAACCCCTCAACCTTTATCATGGTACTCCGAAAATACCTGCAAGGGGCCATCATTCAAGATATCCAGCAGGTCGAAAACGACCGTATCTTACAAATTACTACCCAAAACAAGGATGAAATTGGGGATTCCCAGTCTGCCCTCTTGCATATCGAATTAATGGGCAAACACAGCAATATCCTCTTAATCGATCAGCAACAAAACAAAATCTTAGAGACCATCAAACATGTCGGCTTTGGGCAAAATTCCTATCGGACCATCCTACCCGGAGCCCAGGCCATCCAGCCACCGGCGGATGACCGGGCCAATCCCTTTACCATCGCAGACCAAGACCTCTTTGGCTTCCTACAAACCAATAATCTAACGGCCAAAAACCTCCAGGGACAATTCCAAGGGCTCGGACGGGACACAGCCCTAGCCTTAGAAGCCACTTTAGAAGCAGCTTCCGATAGCCGGCTAGCGACTTTCCGTTCTTTTTTCCAGGCACCGAGTCAGGGACGTTTGACAGCCAAATCTTTTGCTCCGATTCCTTTCCCAGACTCTTTAGAGCAGACCTTTCCTTCCTTATCAGCAACCTTGGATTTCTTTTTTGCCGAAAAGGCCGAAAAAGACCGCGTCCAACAGCAGGCCGGAGAGCTCATTCGGCGAGTCGATTCGGAATTGAAAAAAACGCTGGACAAGCTTCAAAAATTGGAAAAAGAATTAGCCAACACCGACACAGCGGAAAGCTACCGCCAAAAAGGAGAGTTGCTGACCACCTACCTGCATCAAGTCCCCAACGACCAGGAGCAGGTCACCCTGCACAACTACTATACCGATGAGCCGATTCACATTAGCTTAGACAAGGCATTGACGCCTAACCAAAATGCTCAACGCTACTTCAAGCGCTACCAAAAGCTCAAGGAAGCCATCCGCCATCTCCAGCAGCAAATCCTGGAAAGTCAGGAATGGGCCCACTACCTTGAAGGCGTCCAATTCCTGCTTGGGGAAGCCCGCCTGGAGGACCTCCCGGAATTACGCGAGGAACTGGTCAGCGCCGGCCTCTTCAAACGCAGCCGTCAAGACAAGCGGGCTCGTCGCCAAAAGCCGGAAACCTACCTGGCCAGTGACCAAGAAACCCTCATTCTAGTCGGCCGTAATAACCTACAAAACGACGAACTCACCTTCAAGTTAGCCAAAAAAGACCAGCTCTGGTTCCACGCTAAGGACATTCCTGGCAGCCACGTCGTTATCAGCAACAACCCCAACCCTTCGGATGAGATCAAAACCGATGCCGCAGAACTGGCCGCCTACTACTCCAAGGCCCGCCATTCCAACCTCATCCAGGTCGACATGTTGCCCATCAAAAAACTCCACAAACCCAAAGGTGCCCGCCCAGGCTTTGTCACCTATACCGGACAAACCACCCTACGCGTCACACCCGACCCCGAAAAAATCGAAGCCATGCGACAGGCCGCTAAAAAGAACTAAAATGAACAAACAAGCGTAAGCGCCCAATAACAGGGTACATCAAAAAACCTCCAAGATTGTAAGCAGCTTGCTTTGAATCTTGGAGGTTTCTTTAACGACAATGCTCTTGTATTTGTTTTGCCCATGGTAAATAAGCCTCTAGAACCTCCTTTTTTTCGAGAGTCTCCTCGTTTGGTAAATGTTCTAGTAGGAAAACTATATATTTTTCACTGTCCACTTGGTGGAGTTTGGCTGTCTCAATTAGAGTCATAATAATCGCACTAGACTCTGCTCCCTCTAAACTCTGGGAAAACAACCAATTCTTGCGCCCCATTACTAAGGATTTGATTGCTCTTTCTGCCAAATTATTGGATAGAACGAGACGTCCATCCTCCAGTACAGTTTTGAATGTGGACTCATAATCCAAACTGTATTTGAGAGCACGGCCTAACTTGGATTCTGGTAAGACATA
>NZ_WSRS01000080.1 GCF_009767945.1 Streptococcus danieliae
GTAAAAAGTTTCATTTGAGCATGGTATTTGATAAATATTTAAAATCGCTACTTTAAAAAAGGTTCTGACTGAAGAGAAATCAGTTAGAACCTTTCATGCGTTTGTCGTGGCAGTATCGTCTTTTGCTTTTTTTTCGGTAGTGAAAATGGTATAATCAAGGCTGAAATTTTAGAGAAAACGGGTATGCAATGAAGATTGAAAAACGCTATTTGTTAAATTACTCAATCCTGATTCCTTACCTCGTCTTGTCGGTTTTGGGGCTGATTGTGGTCTATTCGACAACGAGTGCAAACTCGATCCAGAGTGGCGGGAATCCTTTTGGCTCCGTACTGACACAAGGGATCTTTTGGATTGCGAGTTTAATTGGGATCGCCTTGATTTACAAAATGAAACTAGACTTTTTGAAAAATCAAAAAGTAGTCGGCTTTATTCTCAGCGTGGTTGTCCTCTTGCTGATTATTTCACGCTTCTTTGGAGCGACAATCAATGGGGCTAGGGGATGGATTTTGCTGGGGCCTTTGAGTTTGCAGCCGGCTGAATACCTCAAGGTGGTAATGGTTTGGTACCTGGCTTCGGTTTTTAGCAGCGAGCAGGAGTTGATTGCCAGCAGTGACTATTATGCCTTGACCAAAAACACCTTCTTTCCACGGAGTTTTACCGATTGGCGAGTGGCAGTTCTAATTTCTCTGGGGGTTGTGGCTTCCTTGCCGGATCTGGGAAATGCGACGATTTTGACCTTGCTGACCTTAATTATGGTTTCCTTGAGTGGGATTTCCTACCGTTGGTTTATGACCAGTCTGGGAGCTATTGTGGCCTTGTCGGCAGCTATTTTGGGAACGATTCGTCTGGTCGGGGTTGATGTTGTGGCTAAAATCCCCTTGTTTGGTTATATTGCCAAGCGGTTTAGTGCCTTTTTTAATCCCTTTGAGGATTTGTCCGATTCGGGCCACCAACTAGCCAATTCCTACTATGCCATGAGTAATGGTTCTTGGTTTGGGCTTGGTTTGGGAAATTCGATTGAGAAGAATGGCTACCTGCCTGAGGCGCATACAGACTTTGTCTTCTCCATTGTGATTGAGGAGTTGGGTTTTGTCGGTGCTAGTTTGATTTTAGGTTTGCTCTTTTTCCTGATCTTGCGGATTTTGTTGGTTGGGATTCAGGCGCGTGATCCCTTTAATGCCATGTTGGCGACAGGAGTTGGTGGGCTTTTGCTGACGCAGACCTTTGTCAATATTGGTGGAATTTCCGGCTTGATTCCCTCAACCGGGGTTACCTTCCCCTTCCTTTCGCAAGGCGGGAATAGTTTGTTGGTTCTGTCCATTGCCATTGCTTTTGTTTTAAATGTTGATGCGACGGAAAAAAAGAAAGCGTTAGAAGAAGGTCAGCCTCTCTATTGAGGATGAAAGGGCTTGTTTGATTGGGCGGGATGAGGAAAGGCCTTGTCCACGCCTCTTTTTGCATACGAGGAGAAAAAATGGAAAAACTAGAGTACCAGGTATCCGCAGCGGCCATTGCCGAGGATGCCCAAGAACTGACCCGGATGGTCAACCAAATTGTGGTAGCAGCTTATGGTCCAGGTGTCTTAGACGAAATTGCTCAGGTTAAAAACTGGGTCGTGGCAGGAGCGGATCAAGCGATTGCCGCTTATTTGAAGGATTTAGAATTGGAGCGGATGGCATTGTTGGTTCGCTATTTTGCGGTCGTGCCTCTTTTAATTAATATTGCCGAGGATGTTGACCTGGAGGTGACCATTCAACGGCGGAATAATTTACAGGAGGACTATCTTGGGAAACTGAGCCAGGCGGTTGCTCGGATGGCGCAAATGGAGAATGCCCAGACTCTCCTCGAAGATCTTCAGGTGGTGCCGGTCTTAACGGCCCACCCAACCCAGGTCCAACGGAAGTCCTTGCTGGATTTGATGTCGCAAATCCATGACCTTCTCAAGCAGAAGCGGATGGCCTTACCAGGAGATTTGAACCAGGCAGAGTGGGAAGAAGAGCTTAATCGCTATCTGGAAACGATTTTGCAAACTGATCTGATCCGGGAGCAGAAATTGACGGTTACCAATGAAATTGTCAATGCTATGGCTTATTATCGTAGCTCCTTGTTGGAGGCGGTTCCCCGGCTTACCCAGACCTATCGCGAGTTGGCACAAGAGCAGGGACTATCTGTTCCTAACAGTAAGCCCATCTCTATGGGAATGTGGATTGGCGGCGACCGCGACGGCAATCCTTTTGTGACTGCAGATACCCTGAAAGAATCAGCCCGTGTTCAGCAGGAAGTTCTTTTTGACTTTTATCTACAAACGCTCAACAAGTTGTATCGGGACTATTCTGTTTCCTTGAATTTGACACAGGTTAGTGCCGAGGTAGAACAGTTGGCTAGCCTCTCACAAGATAATTCGATTTTTAGGGAAAAAGAACCCTATCGTCGAGCGCTTTCTTGGATCCGGGATCGACTCTTAAAAACGCAGCGGGACATGCAGGACTTCTTGGGGCGCGCGGAAAACTTGGATGTGACCTTGGCTGGTAAAGATTTGATCCGAATCCAACAGCAGCGTGATTGGGAGACTGTTCCAGCCTATGCCAGTGCGGCGGAGTTTCGGGCAGAGTTGCAGCAGGTTCAAGATTCCCTCTTGACCTTCGGTCAGCAGCACCTGGCTAGTGGGAAATTGAGTCAGCTGCTGACAACGGTAGAGGTTTTTGGTTTTTACCTGGCCAGCATCGACCTGCGGCAGGATTCTTCCATGCACGAAGCCTGCGTGGCAGAATTATTAGCTACAGCTGGTTTAGTTGATGATTATGCAAGTAAAACAGAGAACCAAAAGGTTGCCCTGCTCTTGCAGTTGTTGACGGAGGATCCCCGGCCCTTGTCAGCCCCAACCCTGCCCAAGAGTGACTTGTTGGCTAAAGAACTAGCCATTTTCAAAATGGCTGCTAAACTCAAAGATGTATTGGGAGAAGAAGTGATTCGCCAATCGATTATCTCGCATGCCACCAGTGTGTCTGACTTACTGGAATTGGCAACTCTCTTAAAGGAGGTTGGCTTATTAAACCGCGAAAGCACCCGTCTCCAGTTAGTTCCACTTTTTGAAACGATTGAGGACTTAGAGGCTTCACGTCAGACCATGCAGGACTATCTGTCTTTGGACTTGGTCCAAAAATGGATTGCCTCTCAAAACGGCTATCAGGAAATCATGCTGGGCTATTCGGATAGTAATAAGGACGGTGGTTATCTGTCTTCAGTGTGGTCCCTTTACCAAGCCCAAGAAGATCTCCAAAAACTGGGGCAGGAATTTGGGATCAAGGTGACCTTCTTCCACGGCCGTGGTGGAACAGTGGGTCGCGGTGGTGGCCCAACTTATGAAGCGATTATTGCCCAACCGTTGGAAAGTATCCGGGACCGTCTGCGTTTAACGGAGCAGGGGGAAGTGATTGCCAACAAGTATGGCAATCAGGAAGCGGCCTATTACAATTTGGAAATGTTGCTGTCGGCTTCTTTGGACCGGATGCTGAACCTGGAAGCAGAGTTGAGTGTAGAGCAGCGTGAAACCTATGGACGGGTTATGAATCACCTGGTGCAAAGTAGCTACCAGGCCTATCGACAGCTAGTGTTTGAAAATCCTGCTTTTTATGATTTCTTTTTTGAAGCTAGTCCGATTGCAGAAATTTCCAGTTTAAATATTGGTTCCAGGCCAGCAGCTCGTAAAACGATTACGGAGATTTCTGGTTTGAGGGCGATTCCTTGGGTCTTTTCTTGGTCCCAGAACCGGATGATGCTGCCTGGTTGGTACGGGGTTGGTCAGGCCTTTCAGACCTTAATTGCAGAGGATCCAGAATGGCTGGACATTCTCCGCGAGATGTATCAGAATTGGCCATTTTTCCGAGGCTTACTTTCCAACGTTGACATGGTACTGGCTAAATCAAATATGACCATTGCGGCTCACTATCTGGATTTGGTAAAGGATCCAGAGGTTGCGGCTGTTTATGACCTGATTTTGGCAGAATGGCACAAAACCAAGGAGAGTGTTCTGTTAATAGAAGAAAGAGATGAGCTCTTGGCGGACAACAGCTATCTTTCCAACAGTTTGTCTTATCGGATGCCTTATTTTGATGTTTTGAATTATGTTCAGGTGGAGCTAATTCGTCGCAAGCGGGAGGGGAATTTACCGGCTTCAGCAGATTCCTTGATTGCGACAACGATCAATGGAATTGCGACAGGGTTGCGCAACTCTGGTTAATCGGCGGAAAAATTAAAAAAAGAAGTAAAAGGCTTGATTTTTTCTAACAGTCTGATAGAATAGTAGGGAAAGTTAGACTGTATTGCCTACTGTCTATCTATAAAATATATTTTATTGGAGGCTTTTACCCAAATGGCAAAAGAAAAATACGATCGTAGTAAACCCCACGTTAACGTTGGTACAATTGGACACGTTGACCACGGTAAAACTACCCTAACTGCAGCGATTACAACTGTTTTGGCACGTCGTTTGCCTTCATCAGTTAACCAACCTAAAGATTACGCTTCTATCGATGCTGCTCCAGAAGAGCGCGAGCGCGGAATCACCATCAACACTGCACACGTTGAGTACGAAACTGAAAAACGCCACTACGCTCACATCGACGCTCCAGGACACGCGGACTACGTTAAAAACATGATCACTGGTGCGGCTCAAATGGACGGAGCTATCCTTGTAGTAGCATCTACAGATGGACCAATGCCACAAACTCGTGAGCACATCCTTCTTTCACGTCAGGTTGGTGTTAAGAACTTGATCGTCTTCATGAACAAGGTTGACCTTGTTGATGATGAAGAGTTGCTTGAGTTGGTTGAAATGGAAATCCGTGACCTTCTTTCAGAATACGATTTCCCAGGTGATGACCTACCAGTTATCCAAGGTTCAGCTCTTAAAGCGCTTGAAGGTGATTCAGCATTTGAAGACATCATCATGGAATTGATGAACACTGTTGACTCATACATTCCAGAACCAGAACGCGATACTGACAAACCATTGCTTCTTCCAGTCGAGGACGTATTCTCAATCACTGGTCGTGGTACTGTTGCGTCTGGACGTATCGACCGTGGTGTGGTTCGTGTCAACGACGAAATCGAAATCGTTGGTATCAAAGAAGAAACTACTAAAGCCGTTGTTACTGGAGTTGAAATGTTCCGTAAACAATTGGATGAAGGTCTTGCAGGAGACAACGTTGGGGTTCTTCTTCGTGGTGTTCAACGTGATGAGATCGAGCGTGGACAAGTTATCGCTAAACCAGGTTCTATCAACCCACATACTAAATTTAAAGGTGAAGTTTACATCCTTACTAAAGAAGAAGGTGGACGTCACACTCCATTCTTCAACAACTACCGTCCACAATTCTACTTCCGTACTACTGACGTAACTGGTTCTATCGAGTTGCCAGCAGGTACTGAAATGGTTATGCCTGGTGATAACGTGACAATCGACGTTGAGTTGATCCACCCAATCGCCGTAGAACAAGGAACAACATTCTCTATCCGTGAGGGTGGACGTACTGTTGGTTCAGGTATGGTTACTGAAATCGAAGCTTAATTCGGTTCATTTCCTAGATTAACAATTAAAGTCAGAACAGCGCTAGCTTGTCCTTGGGACAGGCTAGTGTTTTTTTACATTTAATGAAGAATTAGTCATTGAAGGTTGCTTTGAGGGCGGAAATGTCCTTTTTTTCTGATTGTCTTTGTGATAAAATAGGGACTGTAATAAAAATAGAAGAGGTATGTGAAATGTCACGTAAACCAATTATTGCCGGTAACTGGAAAATGAACAAAAATCCTCAAGAAGCTCAAGCTTTTGTAGAGGGACTTGCAGGTAAATTGCCTTCAGCTGATCTTGTTGAAGCAGCGATTGCTGCACCAGCTGTTGATTTGAATGCTCTTCTTTGGTTCTCTAAAGATTCAGATCTTAAAGTGGCTGCTCAAAACACTTACTTTGAAGATGCAGGTGCTTTTACAGGTGAAACAAGCCCTAAAGTCTTGAGTGAAATGGGTGTGGACTATGTTGTCATCGGTCACTCTGAGCGTCGTGATTACTTCCATGAAACAGACGAAGATATCAATAAAAAAGCGCACGCAATCTTCCGTAACGGTATGACTCCAATCATCTGTTGTGGTGAGTCTCTTGAGACTTATGAAGCAGGACAAGCGGTTGAGTTTGTTGGAGCTCAAGTTTCGGCAGCGCTTAAAGATCTTTCAGCAGAGCAAGTGGCATCTCTTGTCATTGCTTATGAGCCAATTTGGGCTATTGGTACTGGTAAATCTGCAACTCAAGATGATGCACAGAAAATGTGTAAAGCAGTTCGTGACGTTGTGGCTGCGGACTTCGGCCAAGAAGTTGCAGATAAGGTTCGTGTACAATACGGTGGTTCTGTAAATCCATCTAATGTTAAAGAGTACATGGCTTGCCCAGATGTAGATGGAGCTCTTGTAGGTGGTGCTTCCCTTGAAGTGGATAGCTTCCTAGCTCTTTTGGATTTTGTAAACTAATGGTTTCAAAGCTCGGTTTTTCCGGGCTTTTTTCTTTATTTGCATTGAAAAAATTATTTTCTATGGTAAAATGAACAGGTAAGTTTAAGAAAATTTAAAGGAAATGAAATCTATGAAACATGGGTCGCAACAGCGTTTTTCAATTCGGAAGTACTCTTTCGGAGCAGCCTCGGTTCTTATTGCGAGCTTGGCCTTTATGGGCGGGCAAGTGCAGGCGGATAGTCTAGCAGAAAGTTCTGCGTCAACAGAGGCTACCAGTCAAACAGTCGCAAGTAGTATTACCGAGGTGGTCACTCAAATAACTTCTGAGCCTACTCCTGCAAGTAGCCAAAAAGAAGTTGAACCGTCTACTGAGACTAGTTCAGTTGCTCAAGCAGAACTAGTACCAAGTGAATCTGTGTCCTCTGCTAGCGAGTCCAAAGTGGAAACTAAGGCGACTCCAGAGGTTCAACCGGAATCCTCAAAAGTTGAAAGTCCTGCAACTGTTAGCTCTTCAAGTAGTAGCCCTGTTGTAGCTCCAAGCGTAAATCCTGTTCGTCGAGCAGCGACAGCTGGAAACCCAAATGTAGCGACTCTACCAGATTCAGGAACCTATGTTTTCGAGGAAAAGACAGCTGTTCATTCCCAGCCTAACCTGTCTTCTACTGTTGTTGCAACCTATCAAAAGGGACAGTCTGTCATCTATGACCGTCTTTTGAGTGCAGATGAACGCCTATGGTTGTCTTATATTGGGGCTTCTGGTGCTCGTCGTTATGTAGCCCTACCAGCGCAGAACCAGTCTGGTCAAACAACGGACTCAGCAGTTGCTAACACCTTGAATGCTTTGGCTCCGCAGGGAACCTATACCTTTAGTAAAACAGCAGGTGTCAAAAATGAAGCACGCTTGTCTAGCCCGGATTTAGCCTTCTATTCTCCTGGTCAATCTGTTCGTTATGACCGTGTGCTAACTGCAGAAAATCACCGCTGGATTTCTTATATTTCCTACTCTGGCTTTCGTCGCTATGTAGCTATTGAGGAGCTTCCGCAAGTACCGAAGGTTGAGAAGACCGGTCGAGTGTCAACTGCCAATGTATCTAGTTCTGGCTATGATGTGGTTGTTACCAATGTTAACCATCCAGCAGGTGTTAAGGAAGTCCTTGTCCCAAGCTGGTCTGAGAAAACTGGTCAAGACGATATCATTTGGCATAAGGCTGTCAAACAAAACGATGGTTCTTACAAGGTTCGGATTGAAAGTAATCAACACAAACAAGACTTCGGAGCTTATCACTCACATGTTTACTATGTAACCAACCAAAACAAACGTGAGTATGTGACTGCAACCAAGGTGACTGTTCCACAGGCACCGAAGGTTGAGAAGACTGGTCAAGTTTCAGCAGCAAACGTCTCAAGCTCTGGTTATGACGTAATTGTCAAAAATGTTAATCACCCAGCAGGTGTTAAGGAAGTCCTTGTCCCAAGCTGGTCTGAGAAAA
>NZ_WSRS01000081.1 GCF_009767945.1 Streptococcus danieliae
TAGTGTCCCACACATTGGTATTCGTCTTGTTCAGTTTTCAAAGGTCATGCCTCTCACGAGACAACTTCATTAGTTTACCAAAACCTCAAATCTTTGTCAACACTTTTTTGAAAAATTTTTGAAGTTTTTTTGACTTGGTTCGGATGTGCCGAACCTTTATCAACTAACTGTCCCGTTTAAGGAACTCTCCCTTCAGGACTTTCTTAGTATACAACACTACAGCTTTCTTGGCAAGACTTTTTGCTCATTTTTTTTAAAAAAAGAGACTGGGATCAATCCCAGCCTCGTAATATAGGGTTTATTTAACTTCGAGAAGTCCAAAATCACCGTCTTCACGTTTATAGAGAACATTGGTCGAATCATCCTCTGCATCTTTATAAATAAAGAAGTCATGACCTAGTAAATCCATTTGCAGAACTGCTTCTTCAACACTCATAGGTTTTAAATCGATTTGTTTGGAACGAACAATATTCACTGGAATCTTCTCGTCATCTTCAACCAATTCATTGGTAAAAATATGACCAGTTGGAACCTTAGCCCGATGTTTCTTTTCAATTTTGGTTTTATTTTTACGGATTTGACGGTCAATTTTGTCAACAACTAAATCAACAGAGCCATACAAATCTTGAGAAACATCCTCTGCTCGTAGAGTGAGCGAGCCAAGTGGGATGGTTACTTCAACTTTAGCAGTTTTTTCACGATATACCTTTAAATTGACCCGTACATCCAATTCTTGATCTTCTTGAAAATATTTTGAAAGCTTTTCAAGTTTTGCTGTAACATAATCACGAATGGCTTCTGTTACCTCAATATTCTCGCCGCGGATACTATATTTAAACATATATATACCTTCCTTCTAAGCTAGAAGCTTTTCTATATATACAGTATAACGTTTTCATTCTTAAAATGCAAGCCCTTTCCTCATCGAGCGATGGAAAATGTGAAAATATTTTGACAACCATTTTCAGAAAGAACTTTCTTAGCCAACTCCATTGTAGCCCCTGTAGTATAAACATCATCCACTAAAATTACCCCTTTTTGCACCTTGATTTTCCCCTTTACTGCAAATACTTGTTCCATCGCCAGCCGTTCCCTCCGATCTTTGCCAATTTGGTGCTCCACGTCTGCTTTTTGTAAAATCCGCTCATAAGAGATTTCTGCCGCCTCCAATATTCCTTCCACTTGGTTAAAACCCCGTTCTTGATACCTTTGCTTAGAAACTGGAATTGGCACGATGGTATAGCCTTTCCATTCTTTGAATTTTTCTTTAATCTCTTTGGCAAAAACAAAACGCAGCTGGTAATCTCCCCATTGCTTGTATTGAACAAAATAGTTAGCCATATTCTGCTCGTAGCGGTAAAGAGCTGTGTGGCAGATACGGTGGCCGCGGTCCTGCCAAGCTAGGCAGTCCGGACAGATTTCCGAGTATCCTGCCTTTTGGCAAGTCGGACAGTAATTTTTCCCAATCTTTAAAAAGGAACTTTGGCAAGAACCACATAGAACCTCTCTACTCTTACGCATCAAAAAGAGATCTCGGAAACACAGGGGACTTGAAAAAAATGTCTGACAAAGAATACAGGTCGTCAAAAGCCAGCCTCCTGGTTCATCTGTTTGATTTCTTGAATGGCTTGTTTACTAGCCCGGGTCTGCTCCTGCATGAAAAAGAAAACCAGCCCATCTGGTCGCTCCTTGCTACGCCCCACGCGCCCGGCTATCTGGACAAGACTGCTCTTGGTATAAAGAGTATGGTCCGCTTCCAAGACAAACACATCAACTTTGGGGAAGGTCACTCCCCGCTCTAAAATCGTAGTTGTAATCAAAACCTCTACCGATCCCGTCCGAAACTGCTCCACCAGCTCCTTCCGATTCCCTGAAGAAGCGGAAACAAAAGCGACCTTCAGATTCGGAAAAAGATGGCTTAACTTTCGATAGAACGTTTCTCCCCATTGAATCAATGGCAGAAAAATTAAAAGGGGAAAACCACTCTGACGCTGTCTCCGAAACTGCATCAGAAAAGTCCTGGATACACCCCCCTTTTCTTGATAACCCGACCAGTAAATAATTCGCGGTAGGACTAGGGGGTGTTGGTGAAAACGTTTGGGTAAGGCTAAGCGCACCAAGTCCCCACACTGAATCCTCTGCTCCAACAAGGGAGTAGTCGTAGCCGTCAAAAAATGGATTGGGGCAGCTACTTTCCGAGCCTGCTCAACCGCTGCATAGAGCTGGGGATTTTCATCAAAGGGAAAGGCATCTACCTCGTCCACAATCAGCAAATCAAAGGCCTGGTAGAAGCCAAATAATTGGGGAACAGTTGCCACAATCAACTGACTCCGTTGGTAGGGAGCCCCCTCCCCATATAGAAAACAAGAGGAAACTGTAAAATCTCTTTGCAAACGCTGATGCAGTTCGCGACACACATCAATCCGCGGACTTGCCAAACCGACCACACCACCTTGGTTTAAAGAATCCGTCAACAAGGGATAGAGCATCTCCGTCTTACCGGCACCAGTCACGGCATGGACTAGACATGATACTCCCTGCCGACTTTGCTCCAATAGCGCCTGAGCAATCCGATCTTGATCCGGACTCAGTTCTCCCGACCAGCGACAGGTCTCAGTGGCAGGAAAAGGTACTTGTGCCAGAAAGTAGAGAGACTGGTCCGAACGTAACCGGCCCATCTGGATACAGGCCCGACAATAGAGGGCTCCATTGGGTAGCCGATTAACTGAGGTCAGTCTGGTTTGGCAACGTTGGCAAATCCACTGGCCACCAGATTCAGTAATACCAGCCATACAGTCTGATTTATCCTTTAGGGAATCAGGCCATTCCCTTTCCGGTAAACGGCGACCCCAGTAATTTTTTTCATCTTCCATACTTCTTTATTCGAAAAAACTTGCATTCTTTTTTACTTTTACTACAATAGAATTATGGAATTTAGAACAATTACTCAGGACGGCGCTGCCGAACAAGATATTAAAAAATCTCGCTTCCTTTGCCAAGCCAAGCGGGTTGAAACCGAAGAAGAGGCCCGCGCCTTTATTCAGGCAGTCAAGAAAGAGCACTACAAGGCGACCCATAACTGCTCAGCTTTCATTGTCGGGGAAAAGTCCGAAATCAAGCGGTCCAGTGATGATGGTGAACCCAGTGGAACAGCTGGTGTCCCCATGTTGGGCGTCTTGGAAAATCATGATCTAACCAATGTTTGTGTTGTCGTGACCCGCTACTTCGGAGGGATCAAACTGGGAGCTGGCGGTCTCATTCGGGCCTATGCTTCCAGTGTCGCTCTGGCAATTAAGGAATTGGGTATTGTGCAACGCAAGGAGCAAACTAGCTTGCAGGTTGAACTCAGCTATTCCCAATACCAAGAATATGGTAACTTCCTCAAAGAACATGAATTGGAGGAATTTGATACCCAGTTCACTGACAAGGTACAAACCTTGCTCTATTTAGATAAGGAAAATCTACAAGCAATCCAAGCAGCCTTGACGGACTTTTACCAAGGCAAGGTGATTTATCAGGAGGGTGGGATCCGCGAGGTCGAGATTCCACAACCTTTATACGACAAGCAGGACTAGGGAGTCCCGACTGTTGACATACCAAAACGCCGTAAGTCAGTGTTTTTAAAACACGAACTTACGGCGTTTTTCTAATCTTCTTGATTTCGAAGGTAGTCCAGAGCTTCTTGGGTCCAGTGAGATAAGTTCTTCCTCAAAGGACGAAAGCCTGATTTATAGCGATCATTGGTAAAACGTCGACGGCGTGGGAAGCGGTGTTTCTCTTCCTCCAAGGTCCGCATGGATAGGCTAGCCTTGCCGGTGTACTCATCATAATCAACAACTTGGACCGTAATGGACTGGCCAACACTTAGGAGTTCTCCAATATTTTCAATAAAGCCTGTCCGAATCTCCGAAATGTGGATGAGGCCGGTATTACCATTTTCGAGTTCTACAAAGGCTCCGTAAGGTTGAATCCCACTCACAACTCCCTTATATTTTTCACCAATCCTCATTCTTCTACCTCAATTTTCAGAATCACAACCGGCTCTAGTGGTTTGTCCATTGGATCAACAGCGACTTGAGCAATGGTATCGAGAACTTCCAATGAGGCTACATCTACTAGTTGACCAAATACTGTGTGGCGACGATCGAGATGAGGAGTCCCACCTGTTTCAGCATAGTATGCTGCAATTGGGGCTGGCCAGCCTCCTCGTTCCAATTCTTTCTTATTGTAGGTTCCACCTGTGTTTTGAACAAGAAAGAATTGGCTACCATTGGTATTAGGCCCGGCATTGGCCATAGATAAGGCTCCCCGTAGATTGTAAAGTTCCTCGTGGAATTCATCTTCAAATTCACTACCATAGATGGATTCCCCTCCCATTCCGGTACCGGTTGGATCACCACCTTGGATCATAAAATCTTCGATAATACGGTGGAAGGTCACTCCTTCATAGTAGCCGTCCTTGGCTAGGGCTAAAAAGTTGGCCACGGTTTTAGGAGCGTGATCTGGGAACAGCTGGATCTTCATGGTTCCAAGATTGGTTTCCAGCTGAACCACAGGACCTTTTGCTTGCGACAAATCCAATTGTGGGAATTGTAGGATTTTAGGAATCAAGCCCATTTCAACAAGGGCATGCTCAATGCCATCTCCCTCAACTGTTTTGGTCACATAGTCCGCCTTTTCTTTAACAGAGTCCAGGGCTCCTCCCATGGCAACTGCCAAGCCAGCAAGGTCAAATAATTCTAGATCATTAAGACCGTCTCCGAAAACGAGCAAGTTTTCAGGTTTGAGGTTGAGACTGACTAGAACTTTTTCAACACCAACTGCTTTTGACATCTCCTTAATAACCACATCACAGGAATTCGGATGCCAGCGAACCAAGCGGAGGTCTTGAGCTAAATCTTCTGGTAGAGCAAACTCCTGCCCCTCATCCTCAAAGGTCCACATTTGATAGATGGCTTCTTTTTGATCCAAGTCCGGGTCAATCGCTAAATCAGGATAAATAATGTCGATGGCCTCATTAATCAGTGGTGAACGCTCAGACAGACTAGCCTGGTCTTTCCCAACCAAACCAAAGGCGATTCCCTCTTGTGCAGCCCAGGTTTTATAGGCTGCAACTTGTTCTTCTGAAATCGGCTGACTCGCAACCACCTCTCCTTTAGCATCTTCAACATAGGAACCATTGATGGTCACCCAGTAATCTGGTTTTAAAGCCCGGATTTCTGGGACCAAGCCAAGCGGCGAGCGCCCTGTCGCAATCCCCACCTTAATGCCAGCTTTTTTCAAATCCTTAAACACACGTTGCACCGAAGTTGGGATAAAACCCGTATCCTTAACGCGTAAGGTATCATCAATATCAAAAAAAACAATCTTAATTTTTTTTGCCTTGTATTTTGTTTTTGTATTCATCTTCACTCCTATAACCAATCCTCGTCTGATTGTACCAAATGATGTTGAAAGGCATAGATAACCGCCTGCGTGCGATCACTAACCGCTAATTTCGAGAGGATATTTGATACATGTGTTTTAACTGTTTTTAATGAAATAAAAAGTTCATCGGCGATGCGCTGATTTTCGTAGCCCTTAGCCAAAAGCGCTAGAATGTCACGCTCGCGAGGGGTTAGGTCCTCATGCAGGGGACGATTGAGCCGATGGTGTTCAAACTTTTGTGACACTTCAGTCTGAATCGCCATTTCTCCCAAAGACACCCGCCGAATCGCACTAAAAATCTCATCAGCTGTAGACGTTTTTAAAATATAACCCTTGGCTCCTGCTTCCAGAACCGGATAAATTTTTTCATTATCCAGATAGGAAGTCAAAATGAGGATTTTTGCCTCTGGCCAGGATTCCAAAATGGAAAGAGTAGCTTGAATCCCATCCATATCCGGCATTAATAAATCCATCACAATGACATCTGGCCGTAGCTCCAAGGCTAATTCCAAACCTTCTTTTCCATTACTAGCTTCGCCGATCACCAAGGTATCCACCTGCAAATTGAGGTAGCTTTTAAGTCCTAAGCGGACCATTTCGTGATCATCCACTAATAGAATTTTCATCTTGCTCTCCCTTTAAAATTGGTATGCGAATATCAATCGCGACTCCCTGATAGGGAGCTGTTCTGAGGGTCATACGACCAGCCATATCTTCCACCCGCTCTTCCATATTGGCTAGTCCATAATGGAATTCTTTATTCTCCTGTTGATTGAAGCCCAGGCCATCATCCACCATCTTCAACTGTAATTGGCCAGCCGTCTGTTTGAGGTAGACTTCCAAGTGCTGAGCCTCGGCATGGCGTAAGGTATTGCTAATAAACTCTTGCACAATCCGGTAGCAATGATTTTCAATTTCCGAAGGCAGCTGGTCGACTGACACCTCTAGGCGAATCTTCAAAAGACTTTTTTCTTCCACTTCGGCTAACAGGGTTTCCAAGGCGGAGACCAGGTTCCGTCCTTCCAATTCCCGCGGCCGCAGGTGTAGCAGCAAAATCCGCAAATCATTTTGAGCGGTATTGAGGATCCCTTCTACCCCCTGTAACTCCTTTTGAATGCCAGCCACATCTAAACGTGACTGCCGCAAACCGGACACAATCATGCTGGCCGCAAAGAGTTCCTGACTCACCGTATCATGAAGGTCTCGGGCAATCCGCTGACGCTCCTGGGTGACAACCTTGGCTTTTTCAACCAAATTTTCATTCTCCGTTTCCTGCCGTTTTTGTTGCAGGCTGTGAATCGATTGGCCTAAAGCTCGTAGGTCCGAGTCCAGAACAGGATCATCCAAACTGGTATAGACCTGGCCTTTTCGAATCTGTTCCAAGGCTGGGTGCAAGCGGGCCCGAATGGTCTGGGCCCGCCAGACTTGTGCCAAGAAAGCTAAGGCAACAGCACCTAGAGACAGGACAAACAACATGGCCAAAATCTGTAGACCGATCCAATCCCTTAACCAGATCTCAACCCAGTTATAGTTCAATACCTCTAAAAATTTTATAATCAAGAAAAATAGAAGTCCAAAGGTTGCACTAAAGATAAAAAAGTAGATTCCTTTTCTCATCGCCGAATCACCTCGACGTTGCCAAGGAGATTTGTGAAGACCAATTTAACTGAGCGGTTGGCCTTCTCCAAATCGGGACTACTAACCCGCAAGTACTCATTTCGAAGACTATAGTGTTCCTCGAAAAATTGAATATCTCCATAAAGCGTATTCACCGATAGATCAACCGCAATATCAATCGGAACATAGACCCGGATATCACCCACAACCTTCTGAATGAGGACTAGGTTGGACTCTTGTCCCAAAACGACCTCGTCCAAATAAATAGTATCATTGCCGCTAAAACGAACAAGGTGCAAGTCTTCAAAAGACTGATCTTCGCCCAAGAAATAGGATAGATCCCCAATCCAGGTATTCCTTGTTTTCTCCCCCGGCACCTGGATGCCGCTAGAATAGGAACGGTGTTCCCGGTAGAGATAGGGAAGGGTCGCTGTAAAGCCATAAACAATGGCAAAAACAATCGCCGCCATTCCAAAAGGATTAATGCTCATCGCTAAAAAGAAAAACAAAAATAGAGTAACAACCAGCAAATTGGATTGACTATCCACGCGATAATAGTGATACAGCAGCAAACAAAGAATTAGAAACCAAACTCCTCGTGTTACATCATCCGAAAACATGGTTAAAAGAGCAAGCGTCACCAGGATCAACTCAATTAACACAAAAAAATGAATTTTTCTCATCACAGGCTCCTTTACCTTCTCATTGTATCAAATCGCTTGGCACAAGAACAGTCACAACCCCGATTGAATAAGCAAAACAAGAGGCTGGGACAAAAACCCCTCTGACTAACGCAAAAAGCAACGGTTTTAAAGCCGTTGCTTTTTTGCCTTATGGAGA
>NZ_WSRS01000082.1 GCF_009767945.1 Streptococcus danieliae
CCCCCACCACAGGGAAAGCATCTCATAGAAATTCGAAAGAAGCCGGATTCGGATTGACGTTAAAACCATCTCAACACATTTATTAAAAAGCTAAATAATAAAAGCCTAAAACTGTCAGTTTTCAGGGATTCCACACAACTTGACAAAGAGCCAATATTTCCAGTCACTTAAAAACCTTTGCAGGTGATCTGCAAAGGTTTTTTGACGTATTCTGGTCTCGGATCTACAAAGAAGCCTTGTTCCTGCAGAGCAGCCAGTGTTTCAGCGCGTTTGGCAGGGGAGGTTGCCATTTCCCGACTGACTTTTGTGGTAAAGGCTTCAAGGCGGTTGTTAGAGGAGCGTAGGTCATAGTATTGCTCAATAGTCTGGTCATATTCCTTTAAAGCTGCCACCGGATGTTCCAGTTCCTGATAAACATTTTCCATATGGACAATTTCCTTGGGCAGGTGGGGTTTCTTATCTGAAACTTGACCTGGCCAGCAACTGGCAGAGCCCTTTGGGATCGTTCAGAATACTGCCCAAGTAGACTGTTCCTACGACCATGTTTTGCGCTACAATCAACGCATCCGAAAAAGCGGCTAAAAAGCGTTCCGGACTTCATTGCACCAAGGCTGGAGCTCCCTGCTCTTATGCCAGCTTGGTATTTCGGGCTTGATCGACTAAGAATACGAAGAGATGCGGAGCACTTGCGATATACTCCTGCTGGCCGATCTTCGCCAACTCCTGCTTTAATTCTGGATCTGTGATACTCAAAATCGAGTAGGACTGCCGAAAATTACTCGTGGGTGCTTGCTGTGCAACCTCTACCAACAGGTCGACTTCCGCTTTGGTTAGCTCCTGCTTTTGAAAGTTGCGAATACTCCGATTGTTTAATTGCGTTTGAATCGTTTCGTTCATCACTTCTCCTATCCTTCTCGGACAAAAATCCACTCTTTAACATCCGATAGGCCTGCCTGATAAGTAAAACCGGCAATCGTCCGTGTCTTCAATTCCTCCAACGCTTGAATCGGCGTTTCCGCTAGGCTTTGGATAAGCAGTCCCCGGCCCTTTTTGGAGATGGTGGAGTGTGTTTTGAGGACGCCACCCTTGTTTTCTTTAAATTGAATACGGATAAAATTCTCTCTGACTTCCTTGGAGAATACCTGCTCAAATTCTGACGAGAGCAGTGAAAGAACGGGATCACTGCCAATCGCAGCATCAAAATGGGGGCGCCAGAATTGAGTCAGGCTTTGTCCCTCCACTTGAAGAGGGACTTGAAAATCCAGGCGGTGAGGAGCCATGGGAGTTAAAATGGGCACGCAACCATACAAGCTGGAGGTAATCCAAACTTGATTCCAAAAAGGATTGTCGACCTGAGTTCGGTCGATTTGCCGATACATCAGACCATTAAAAAGTTGGAGGGCCGGTTTAGTCTGAGCTTGACCGTCTCTCAAAGCTTGAAAACGCTCCTCTTCTTCCCTAGCTTTATCTTCCTTCAATTTGAAAAAAGTCGACCAATTTTCAACTTCTTCCAGGGCCTGGAGCACTGTCTGACCAGCAGGCGACAGAGGCTCTCCTGAAACAAAGGTCTCCTTTAAGTCCAGCTCCTTGGCTGTAGGCAGTAAAATTTTCATCATCTTCCTTTCCAAAGTCAAATCTCCTCCGATGAGTTGGTAGGATTTGACTAGATGCTTCAAGATTTCCTCTAAGGAGTAACTCCCATCCAGAGGAAAACTAATCCAGTATTTCTTATTCATATGGTAGCCCGGATAAGCAAGACCAGATTCTACCAGGCTTGCAACCTGGTCCGATTTGAGGCTTAGAAGCGTCACTGGCCCCTGTTTACGAGCATCGATTTTCTGCCAGTCAACTTCCTGTATGACCCCAAACCAGGTTTGTTTGCTGCCATAGCGAAAAACCGCAGCCTTGGGGAGCTTTTTCCAAAGAAAGGCCAGCTCCCAGCCCCAACGAGCTTTAACTAAATCCAATAAAGACTCGGCCTGAGCCGAAAATAATCGCTGGGGCTGACTAATTTGACCCTCTATCTGGCTTAGTTTTTCCCAGAGGAGCTTCCGAACCTGGCCCACATAGGCCCCTTTGGCTGACGGAAGAAAGGCCAGCTGGTAGTCTGCTTCAGCGACCGGATCCCACAAGCAAATATCCATCTCTTGCTGCTCAGGATTCCACTGGAGCTGGAGTTCGAGGTCTAGTTCATCCAAACCTTCTTGATACTGGTAAAGCTTTCCTTGCTGGACAAAGCCGGCAGCCACCAGTCGCTCTGCAAACACAGGGTTTTGAAAAAAATTTCTCCGCCAATCCATTAACCAACAATCCTCGTTCCATGAAGTTGCGTGACACCAAAGCGTTGGGCAATTTGGTCACGGTTATCCAGGGTTATCCCACCCCCTAGAATGATATCAATCTTACCCGCGGCGCGGGCGATGATCCGGTCCAGGTAATCCGCATAAGTATACAGATCCTGCTCCAGCGGACCACCATGGGTCAGAATTCGCTGGAAACCAGCTTGGGCTAGCCAATCCAGAGCTTCCAAGCGCTGCTCCCAAGGAATCTGGTCAAAAGCCATATGAAAAACAGCTTCCCCATCCCCGACTTCTGCCAGCAGCCTGTATAAGTTTTCCTGATCCAAACTCCCATCTTCCAGTAATACTCCAAAAACAAAGGACGAAACACCCATTTCCTTGGCTTGTTTGATCTGTGCCACCATCAGCTCCACCTCCGCACCACTATAAACAAAGTTCCCAGCTCTGGGACGAATCATTAGAACCAAAGGCAGGCCCAAGGTTAAGGCCTCTTGAATCATGGCCGGACCCGGTGTGAGACCACCGACAGACAAATCATCACAGAGTTCCACACGTCCCGCACCAGCTGCTAGGGCCCGAGGTAGTGCCTCTAGACTTTCTGCACAAAATTCGTATAACATTCCTTCCCCCACATTTTCTTCTTATTTTATTATACAAGTTCTACCAGTACTTGTGTAGCCTATTTTTCCGACAGCCTATAACTGATTCTGTTCCTAAAAAATTATTGACTTTCAAGCTAGCAGGGTTTATAATGTAAGCGGATACAAATTGAAAGGACGCTCTTATGAATCAAAAATCAAAGAAATGGATTGCTATTCTTCTCATTTTCGCAGCCAGTGCTGCTCTTCCTAATATACGAGCTTTCTTAATCCTCGCCGGCTTAATAGGTGGACTCTATTTTGCTTTTTGGAAAAAAACACCCCAACTCCGTAATCAAGCACTAGGAGTTGCAACCATCGGCATCCTGTCTGGATTAGTGGCTCCAAGCGAGCAAACCTCTCAAACCAACCAGATCCAGCAGGAACTAACCGCGACTCAGACACAACTAAACAAAACCAAACAAGAGCTCCAAAAAGCTAAAGCTGAAGCTGACAAGGTCAAGGCTGATCTCAAAAAAGAAACGGACAAAAATCAGAAAAAAGAACAGGCTGAGAAAAAGAACAAGGAACAGAAAAAAGCTGAACAAGAAAAGACCCAAAAAGAACAAGCTGAAAAACAGAAAGCTGAAGAAGAACAAAAACGAAAAGCCGAGGAAGAACAGAGAGCCCAAGAAGCTGAACAAGTTCGGAGTCAGGCCGATCAAGCTGTACAAACCTTGGAACAAAATCAGATTCTTGAAAACATTGGCCAAGCTCAAGTTGCCGTTGATGCGGTTGGCGATCCCAAGCAAAAGGCCGATTTCCAACACCGGATTGAACTGGTAAGAGGAGCCATCCAGGCCCGTCAGGAAGAAGCCAATCGACTCGCCCAAGAACAACAGCAGGCTCAGCAACAAGCCCAAGCCGCCCAAACAGCACAATACTTCCCCAACTGTAGTGCCGCCAGAGCAGCTGGTGCCGCTCCAGTCTACCGTGGCAACCCCGGCTACGGTTCTCACCTGGATCGCGATGGTGATGGAATCGGTTGCGAGCGTTGAGCACAGACTAAGAAACCCAGATCATTCGACCTGGGTTTCTGTGCTTATTTTTCTTTGTTACGGATACGTTTTTCCCAATAAGGGACACCTTCAATCCCTATTTCAAATGGATTAAAGTCGGGATTTTTACCTTCTCTCCTCTGTTGTTCATAATCTTTCAAAAGTTTAAAGGCTAGCGGAGATAAGAAGAGAATAGCTGTGATATTAAGCCAAACTGTGATCCCACTCGCAATTTCTCCCATGGTCCAAGCCATTTGGCTAGAAGCAACACCGGAGTAAATCAACATACCAACCATTAATACTTGCATGACTCTTAGGGCGAGGGTCAATTTGTCCCCCTTCAACAAATAACGCAAATTGGTCTCGGCAATATAGTAGTAACTCATCAGCGTTGTAAAGGCAAAGAAGACCAAAGCAAAGGCCACAAAGATAGGACCAAAAGAACCTAGAACGGTCGAAAGGGCGGTTTGTGTATACAAGGCACCAGCACTATCCGAATCCGTATTGGCCAAATGCGCCACAACTGGATTTTGATTGGTATCAAAGACATTATAAGAGTTGGTTAGTAAGATAACCAAGGCTGTCCCTGTGCAGACAAAAAGGGTATCAATATAAACAGAGAAAGCCTGAACCAAGCCTTGTTTCACCGGATGTGAGATCTGGGCAGAAGCTGCAGCCGCTACCTGAGAACCTTGCCCAGCTTCATTCGAATACACACCCCGTTTGACACCATAAGAAATAGCTGCACCGACAAGACCACCAAAGACCGCTTCCATCCCAAAGGCTGCTTTAAAAATTAATTGGAAAACAGGGATTACCTGATCCAAATTCGCAATAACGATGACAAAAACCATCAGCAGGTAAACTCCCGCCATAAAAGGGACAATGATCTCGGCAATTTTGGCAATCCGTTGAATCCCTCCTAGGACAATCAAGAGGAGCGCGCCAACAACGAGTAGGGTTGAAACAAGAGGTGGTACACTCAAGGCATTGTGCATCGCAACACTAATTCCATTCACTTGAATTCCAGACATCAAGAATGCGAATGAGAAGGCCAGAATAAGGGCCATCCCCATTGCCAGTTTTTTCAATTTCAGCCCTTTTTCAATATAGTAGGCTGGTCCTCCATAAAACTGACCATCAACTTCCTCTTTGTAAACCTGACCGAGAGTTGTTTCAACAAAGGCAGAACCAGCTCCAACAAAGGCAATCACCCACATCCAAAAAACAGCTCCCGGACCACCAAAAGCAATCGCTGAAGCAACCCCCGCAATATTTCCGGTTCCGACACGACCAGAAAGAGCTACCGACAAAGCTTGGAAGGACGAAATCCCTTGACTGTCCTCAGGTTTTTCAAACATCAAGCGAAGCATTTCCGGTATCATCCGGATTTGCACAAATTTCGTTCGAATCGTAAAATACAAGCCTGCTCCAATCAGGAATGCCAAGAGGGCTGGACTCCAAATCCAGTCCGAGAGTGTTTTAACAATATCCATCTATCAATAATCCTTTCTAAGCTGCCCCAAGATCTTCTCAAAAATGTCCGGAAGCGGAGCTGTAAATACCATGGTATCACCTGTACTTGGATGGGTAAAACCAAGTTGGGCAGCATGGAGAAATTGACCCCGACCCTTCAAGGTCTTTTGGGGACCATAAAGTGGGTCCCCTGCCAGCGGATGGCCGATGTAGGCCATATGAACGCGAATCTGATGCGTCCGACCAGTTTCTAGCTGCAATTCCACCAGACTATAATCCCCAAACCGCTCCAACACAGTAAAACGTGTGAGGGCTGGTTTTCCATTCGCTTGAACAGCCTGTTTCTTACGGTCTTTATCACTCCGACCGATTGGCGCTTCAATAACACCCTTATCACTCGGTAAATTACCGTGCACTAAAGCCAGATATTTCCGCAGTGATTTTTTTTCTTTCAATTCTTGGGCCAATTTTTCATGAGCCTGATCATTTTTGGCAATCATTAGCAGACCTGAGGTGTCCTTGTCAATCCGGTGGACAATCCCCGGACGCAGAACACCGTTGATCCCCGACAAATCCTTGACATGAAACAGTAGAGCATTGACTAGAGTTCCACTCGGATGACCAGGGCTAGGATGGACTACCATCCCCTGGGCCTTATTGACTACGGCCACATCTTGGTCTTGGTAGACCAGCTCCAGCGGCAAATCCTCAGCCTGAATATCCAAAACTTCCGGTTCTGGAAGCTGGTAGGAAATGATATCCCCTTCCACGACCGTATACCGCGGCTTTTTAGCCAGACCATTGACTCGAACGAGGCCCGCCTTGATTTGCTCATTGGCTAGGCTTCTAGAAAGTTCCGTGTTGTCAGCCAACACCTTGTCCAAGCGCTCTCCGCCTGTTTTTACCTTAAACTCCATCCTCATCCTCCCTTAAGAGATCCAAAATTAAAATAACAACTCCGACTGTTAAATAAGAATCGGCCAAGTTAAAAACGGCGAAGTCAATAAAGGTGAGCTGGAACATGTCCACCACAAAGCCCTGACTGGCACGGTCAATAAAGTTCCCAATGCCCCCAGCCATAATCAAGGCCAGGCCGACCTGACGTTCCCATTGACTGGACTTGGCCTTAATAAAGCAATAGGCAGCTACTACCATGGCTAGGAAGGTTGTTAGAAAGAAAAACCAAACCTGTCCCTGGAGGATTGAAAAGGCAGCCCCCCTGTTTTGGAGATAGGTCAAATCCATAATGCCTGGCCAAAAGGTCAGTTGCTCGCCTAGCGCAATGTGGTCCACCACCCAAGACTTAAGAAGTTGATCTCCCAAAATCAAGGCTAAACCAAGTACCAATAGTATCATTTTTCTAGACATAACCAATCTCCTCTGCTGCTTCGACAAGCAACTCCAAAAAATCTTGGGCAATCGCTGAAAGCTCACTACCAGCTCGAAAGGCACAAACCATTGTATTCTTACGCCCCTCCTTAACCGGTAAGGCTAGAATCCCTGGACTAACCTCCTGATCTAAAAAGCCCGATCCCGTCGCATAGCCATGCGTCCGCTTTAAAAGACCATTCAAGGTCGCCCGATCCGTCACCTCATACAGAACAGGACTAATCGAGGTATCGAAAAAGTTCTCCGAATAATAGAGGTACTCATCCTTCTCCTGGGTAAAACGAACGGTCGGGTAAATCTCCAAGTCGGACATGGAAATTTCCCCCTTCTCCACCAAGGGATGAGTCTCTGCTAGATAAATGTGGGTTGGAAATGAAAATAAGGTTTGTATTTCCAAATCCATTTGCTGCAACTTTTGCTGAATCCCCTTTTCATTCTGACTATTTAAATAAAACAGGCCAATCTCACTGTGCCCCTTATAGACCTCATCCAAAATCTGCAAGGTCGTTGATTCAAACAGCCGGAAATCCTTATGCTCTGGCCACAGCTTAGCCAACTTGGTTAAAATATCTGGCAAAAAATCATAGTGCTGACCAGCAACAGAAAATTCACTAGACTCCTCCGTCGACTGGTACTGATTTTCTAAAACATCAAACTCCTGAACCAGACTCTTAGCCTTCTCATAAAAAGGCATTCCCCTCTGGGTTAAGAAGGTTCCTGAATTGGTCCGGTTGAAAATCTTAAAGCCCAGCTCCTGCTCCAAATCCCTGATCGACATGGACAAACTCGGCTGACTGATGTAGAGCTTCTCCGCTGCCTCTCGAAAAGTACCACTATTGGCTAAAGCCACTACATTCCGCAATTGTTGAATATTCATCTATCTACCCATTTCAAAAAACTTCATTCTATTGTATCCTAATTAGACTGAAATTTCTAGCTCTACTGACGAAAAGCACGACAAACGCATGAAAGGTTCTAACTGATCTCTCTTCAGTCAGAACCTTTTTTAAAGTAGCGATTTTAAATATTTATCAAATACCATGCTCAAATGAAACTTTTTAC
>NZ_WSRS01000083.1 GCF_009767945.1 Streptococcus danieliae
AAGCGAACGATTGGAGTTTGCTTCGCAAACAAGATTTGCTACTCTCTAACAGCATACAATGCTGTTAGACCCAATCAGCTACTGCGTCAAAGGCGTTTTATTAACCAAAGTCAATGAGGCTAGACTTTTGTCCTAGCCTCTTTTTTGGAGGTTTTATGGCAGATTTGAAAGATATGTATACGGCGGAGGTTTTGACAGAGTTTGCCTGGGCCTTTGTGGAGGTGGAGGCGGATTTTCCGGTTCAGCGATTTTTGGCTGAAGTGACCCAAGGGGACTGGAAGGCACTTAGTTTGCGGCAGCGGCATGAGCGCTTGGCGCATGTTTTGGTTGCCTGTCTGGATCGTCCGTTTGAGCAGGTGGCTGACTTTTTGGAGCTGGTTGGAGTTCGGGTGCAGGGCTTTCGTTATCTATTTCTACCGGATGTAGTGTCCCTGTTTGGCTTGGAGCATTTTGCGGCTTCCATGAGGGCCTTGACGGTTTTGACGGCGTCATCGTCGGCGGAGTTCGCCATCCGTCCTTTTTTAAAACGGGATTTTGAGCGGACTTTTGAGCAGCTGCAGCGTTGGGCACTGTCGGAGAATGAACACCAGCGGCGTTTGGCCAGTGAGGGGGTGCGGCCCAATCTACCTTGGGGCCAAAAAATTCCGGACTTGGATCAGTATCGTCTGGAGATATGGGGACTTTTGGAAAATTTAAAAGCGGATCCGTCCCTCTATGTCCGTAAATCTGTGGCTAATCACTTGAATGATTGGACGCGGACACACCCGGAAGAGGTGTTGGACTTGCTGGAGGGCTGGCAGGGTTACTCTCCTGACACTGATTGGATTGTTAAGCGGGCTGCCAGAACCTTACTCAAGGCCGGGCATCCTCGGGCACTGGCCCTTTTTGGTTACAGGAGTCGAGAGGATCTGGAGCAGGTGACTTGGAATTTTCCCCCAAAAATCCATAAAGGAGAGCGGTTGTTGCTGGATTATGAGCTAGAGGTGGGCCAAGCGGGTCCCTTGCGCTTGGAGCTGCAGGTGGATTTTAGGAAACCGACGGGACGGGTGGGCCAGAAATCCTTTATGCTCAAGGATCGGGAGACTGCATCCTTGCGCGGAACTTGGTCTTATGAGTGGGTGGACAAGACCACGCGCAAGCATTGGGATGGTCCGCATGCCTTGCGTCTGCTCTTAAACGGTCAGGTCTTGTTGGAAGGTCAGCTGGAAGTGACGGGCTTTGCTGATAAGAAAATATAATCAGCCTCTTCAAGGATGGTAATTGGTCAAAGTTGGGGCGGTGTGGTAGGATGGAAGTATTGCAATCAGGAAAGTGAGAACAGATATGAGCAAGGAACGCCTGCAACAATTCGAAGAAGATGCTATTATTCAGGAATATTTTGAGAAGCTGAAGGTGCTGGTGTCCAAGAAATCTATTTTTGCCCAGCAGGTCGGTCTCTTGGAGGTGGCCAGTCTTCTGCGCGATTATTTTCATGAAGCAGGTGCTGATGAGGTGGTCTTGGACAACTCCTATGCCGCGCCTTTTGTGATGGCGAAATTCTTGTCCAACCGCCCAGATGCTAAAACAATCATTTTTTACAACCATTACGATACGGTTCCAGCCGATGGTGATCAGCTCTGGACGGGGCAGCCCTTTGAAGTCAGCGTGCGCGATGGCTTTATCTACGGACGCGGAGTTGACGATGACAAGGGCCACATCACAGCCCGCCTATCGGCCCTCAAGAAGTACCAGGCTCAGTCGGGCGGCTCCTTGCCGGTTCATGTGATTTTTATTGCCGAAGGTGCCGAGGAGTCCGCTTCGGTTGATTTGGATCGGTATTTGCAAAAATACAAAGAGGACTTGAGCGGAGCAGATTTGCTAGTCTGGGAGCAAGGGCATCGGAACCAGCAACACCAGTTGGAGATAGCCGGTGGTAACAAGGGGATTGTAACCTTTGACCTCTCAGTTGAATCAGCAGCCTTGGATATCCATTCTTCCTATGGTGGCGTGATTGACTCAGCGGCCTGGTACCTGGTCGCTGCCCTCCAGTCCATGCGAGCAGCCGATGGACGCATCCTAGTTGAGGGCATTTATGACCAGGTGCGGGAACCCAATGAACGGGAAATGGCCTTGGTTGAAGCCTATGCTCTAGCCAATCCTGAATCAGTGACGGAGATTTATGGCTTGACCCTACCAACCCTGGTTCAGGACCGGCGTGAATTTCTCAAACGCCTCTATTTTGAACCATCGATCACCATTGAAGGTCTGTCCACAGGCTACCTAGGACAAGGCGTTAAAACCATTATCCCTGCCCAAGCCCAAGCTAAAATGGAAGTCCGGCTGGTCCCAGGTTTAGATCCTCAGGATGTTTTGGAGAAAATCCGGCAGCACTTGGGTAAACACGGTTTTGACCAGGTCCAAGTAAACTTTACCCTAGGTGAAAAAAGTTACCGCAGCGATATGTCGGCTCCGCCGATCCTGCGTGTCATTGAACTAGCGGAAGCGCTGACTCCGGAAGGCGTGTCTGTCTTACCAACCTCACCGGGTACGGGACCTATGCACACCGTTTTTGAAGCTTTGGAAGTTCCGATTGCTGGCTTTGGAATGGGCAATGCGACCAGCCGTGACCATGCAGGAGATGAAAATGTCAGCATTGCTGATTATCTAGCCCATGTCGAATTGATCCAAGCCCTGATTGCAAGTTATGAATAGAAGTGAGGAGAGAAAAGATGAAATCAGCTGTTTATCTAAAACCCGGTCAAGTTGGTCTAGTGGAGATTGACCGTCCCCAGATTGAAGATCCTCAAGATGCCATCATTCGTATTGTCAGAACCTGTGTTTGTGGTTCTGATCTCTGGCGCTACCGGGATGACCAGATGGAGTTTGGCACCCGCAATTCTGGTCATGAGGCGATTGGGATTGTTGAAGAAGTCGGTGTTGCTATCACGACCGTGCAACCAGGTGACTTTGTCATTGCTCCTTTTACCCATGGTTGTGGCGAATGTGACGCTTGCCGAGCAGGCTTTGACGGGACCTGTGACAGGCATATTGGTAACAACTGGTCGGGCGGCGTCCAAGCCGAGTATATCCGTTTCCACTTTGCCAACTGGGCCCTGGTCAAAATTCCTGGCCAGCCTTCGGATTACTCTGAAGGCATGCTGAAGTCGCTTTTAAGCCTGGCTGACGTCATGCCTACAGGTTACCATGCGGCGCGTGTGGCAGATGTCAAGCCCGGTGATAAGGTAGTGGTGATTGGAGACGGTGCCGTCGGCCAGTGTGCCGTCATTGCAGCCAAGATGCGGGGAGCCAGTCAGATTGTCATGATGAGCCGCCATGCGGACCGCCAGGCCCTGGCCCGCGAATTTGGCGCAACCGCAGTTGTAGCCGAACGGGGAGAGGCAGGCATTGCCAAGGTACGGGAACTTCTCGGTGGCGGTGCCGATGCTGCCCTGGAATGTGTCGGAACCGAAGCCTCCATTGACCAAGCCCTCGGAGTCCTCCATAACGGTGGTCGCATCGGCTTTGTCGGTGTCCCTCACTATGCGAACCACGCCCTAGGTTCAACCTTTGCCCAAAATATCACCATCGGAGGCGGGGCAGCGTCTGTAACGACCTATGACAAACAAGTCCTCCTCAAAGCCGTTTTGGATGGTGACATCAATCCCGGTAAGGTTTTCACAAGTTCTTACTCCTTGGAGGATATTAACCAAGCTTATCAGGACATGGATCAACGAAAATCGATCAAGGCTATGTTAGTCTTGGAATAAGGGGAGAGATACAGTAGTTGAATTTTTTTAAGGGCACCTCTAAAAACTAAATTTCTGAAAATCTAAATGTTGATTTATCAAGGTTTGAGTGATTAAATTTGAAGAAAAACTGGGGTTTTTAGAGGTCCCCTTAAACTAAAGGAGCTCCTTCCTTTTTTTACGGATAGTCGTAAGTCAAACTTGTATTCTTGTCCAATAATAGGTATAATGTAAATGAAAAAGGGTAGTTGCGTCAACAACTACCCTTGGTAGAACCGTTTAAGACGGTGACTTTATAGGTGAGAATAACTCGTCCTACTCGGTCAAAGTGGGGACGGGTTATTTCTTTTTGTCGTCATGTTTGAAGATTGTGTAACACAAACCGATCAAAGCGATGGTAAAGGTACCAAAGCCAAGGATTGTGTGAACAATCTCAAATGCTGTCAAAAGAAAGGCTCCTCCTTTCCGTCAGATTTTGATGAGATACCCATAGGCACCACCTCACTTTCGGTTTCAGAAGCCACCGTCTCTACTTTTCTACTTGCTCTTATTATACAAAGTCCAGTAGCTTCTTGTCCATTATAAACAAGGGACTAGGATTTTTTACGGATAGCCGTAAGTCAAACTTGTATTCTTAGCCAATAATAGGTATAATTAAAATGAAAAAGGATAGTTGCGCTAACAACTATCCTTAGTAGAACCGTTTAAGACGGTGACTTCATAGTTACGAATAACTCGTCCTACTTGGTCAAAGCGGGGACGGGTTATTTCTTTTTGTCATCATGTTTGAAGATTGTGTAACACAAACCGATCAAAGCGATGGTAAAGGTACCAAAGCCAAGGATTGTGTGAACAATCTCAAATGCTGTCAAAAGAAAGGCTCCTCCTTTCCGTCAGATTTTGATGAGTTGCCCATAGGCATCACCTCACTTTCGGTTTCAGAAGCCACCGTCTCTACTTTTCTACTTGCTCTTATTATACAAAGTTCAACGGCTCCTTGTCCATCATAAACAAGGGACTAGGATTTTTTACGGATAGCCGTAAGTCAAACTTGTATTCTTAGCCAATAATAGGTATAATGGAAATGAAAAAGGGTAGTTGCGTCAACAACTACCCTTGGTAGAACCGTTTAAGACGGTGACTTCATAGTTACGAATAACTCGTCCTACTCGGTCAAAGTGGGGACGGGTTATTTCTTTTTGTCGTCATGTTTGAAGATTGTGTAACACAAACCGATCAAAGCGATGGTAAAGGTACCAAAGCCAAGGATTGTGTGAACAATCTCAAATGCTGTCAAAAGAGGCTGGGACAAAAGTCTAGCCTCATTGATCTTGGATAACAAAATATCTTTGACGCAGTAGCTGATTGGCCTCTTCGTTCGCTTTTCAAGCTCGGAAGAGGGCCTAATCAGCCTTGCGGGGGTGGGAGTAAAAAGATCCAGTGGATCTTTTTAGCATGAGCCCAAAATTAAGAAAGCGAATTAACTAAATTTTTTCAAATTTAGTTCTGTCCCACTCCCCGTCAGATTTTGATGAGATACCCATAGGCATCACCTCACTTTCGGTTTCAGAAGCCACCGTCTCTACTTTTCTACTTGCTTTTATTATACAAAGTTCAACGGCTCCTTGTCCATCATAAACAGTCGGTACAATCTACAATGAAGATTTCTAGGTATGTGTTCTTCTTGATCTCATCAGGAAGGTTTGACAAGGCCAGGTTTTGAAAAGCTCCTTAAAATATATAGGTAAAGATGTGATATAATGATTGAAAGTATTTGTGTTCTCACTTATAGAGAGATAGAAGGAGAAGTGTGTGGTTGATTTTAAAGAAATGGAAGAAAAGCTAGCTTTAGCTGCTGGTCGTTCAGCTGAGCATATTTACAAATATTTACCGATAGACAAGGCTCGTCTTTTAATTTTGGCGGATTTTGTGACGGAGGAAGATTTGCGAAAGGCTTCGCGAAAAGATTTACTAGCTGTTCGCGGTATTGGTCCAAAGACTGTTGATACAATCGAGATGGTTCTGGATCATTTAGCATTACCGGAGGCAGAGCGGGTTTCCAATCAGTGGATTATTAGAATCACAGTGGAAAAGGGAATCTATAGGGAGATTCAGATTCCTAAGATGCAGAGTTTTGCGGAACTTGCAGATGCGATTTTATGGGCTTTTGATTTTGATAATGACCACGCCCATGCTTTCTTTATGGATGGAGTTCCTTGGAGTGACCAGGTCTATTATCCAGGCTATTTAGAAGAAGAAAGGAGTCTCGGTAATTCTGAAGAAGTTACTTTAGACAAGCTAAGCAGTGGTCAGCGATTTTTGTTTGTCTTTGACTTTGGGGAAGAATGGCACTTTTACTGTCAAGTGATAAGAGACTGTTTATGGATGAGCCGAGATATCTTTTTATGTGAGAGCGTCGGAGAAGCTCCAGCTCAGTATTAAAAGAAAGAGGGATAGAGATGGATTTTTATCAAGCAGTTTCACAATTTAAACCATTGGTGACCCAGGAAGTTAGTGACAGGATTCAATCAGGAGAGAAGCTCATTCTCTTTGTTGGGCGGGCCAGTTGTTTTTATTCACGTTTATTTGCGCCCAAGTTGGCGCAGGTACAAGCCGAGCAGGGCTTGGAGGTGGCTTTTCTAGACAGCGAGAACTTTGCGGATTGGGAAGACCTGCAGGCTTTTCGGGCCCGTTACCAGATCCTGACGGTGCCGGGGCTGTTGGTGGCTGAGGGTGGCCAGGTGCGGGTGGTCTGTGATTCGTCCTTGTCACCAGAAGCGATTCGGACCTTTATTCAAGAGGGGGCGTCTTTGTAAAAGCTAAAATGAGAGTATATATTACAAATTTGAATGGACAAGCGGCGCAAAGTACGGCTCAGCTGGCCCAGAATATGGTAACCGACATCGCAACGGAATTGGGTTACCGGGAATTGGGGATCTATGCCTTTGATATGCGGGGGGATAGTGAGTCCGAGTTGTCCAAACGGTTGGATGGGATTGTAGCGGGGCTGCGGCACGGGGATGTGGTGATTTTTCAGACGCCGACGTGGAACACCACGGCCTTTGATGAGCGCTTGATGAAAAAACTACGAGCCTATCGGATTAAGATTGTGCTCTTTATCCACGATGTGGTGCCACTGATGTTTGCGGGAAATTATTATCTGATGGAGCGGACCATTGCTTACTTTAACCAGGCGGATGTAGTGGTGGCGCCGAGTCAACAGATGCTAGATGTGTTGCGCAAGCATGGCTTGACGGTTGCGAAAACCCTGGTGCAGGGAATGTGGGACCATCCGACAGAGCTGCCCCAGGCAGAAGCCAGCTTTCAGAAGGTGATTCATTTTCCGGGTTCGCCGGAGCGCTTTTCCTTTGTCAAGGAGTGGAACTATTCGGTGCCCTTGCAGCTCTACACTTGGCACCAGTTGGAGTTGCCGGATCAGGTGCGGGCCATGGGCTATAAGTCGGATCCGGAATTATTGTTGGACTTAGCTAGGGGTGGTTTTGGCCTGGTATGGATGGATGATCGGGATAAGGACTACCAGAGTCTGTATTGTCCCTATAAACTAGGAACTTTCTTAGCGGCGGGAATTCCGGTCATTGTCCAGCGGGGGATTGCCAATCAGGAATTGATTGAGTCCAATGGTCTGGGCTTTGTGGTGGATTCCTTGGCGGAAGCAGTGGAGCGGATTGAAGCCTTGGCGGAAGCGGATTACCAAGTCTTGGTGGAGCGGGTGCGGGCCTTTAACCCCTTGTTGCGTCAGGGCTATTTTAGCCGGCGGCTGCTAACGGAAGCAGTTTTTCAAGCCCTATGTCAGTGAGGAGTTTATGAGTGATTTAGGATTGATTCAAGTACGGCCGATTCTGGAGAGTTTGGCCTATATTCAGGAGCAGGGGGCGTCTGTGGCCCGGTTTGGCGATGGTGAAGTGGAGCTGATGACGGGTTCTAGTATTCCCTACCAGGACTATGACCCCGACTTGGCCCAGGCTCTCTTGGAGATTTTGACAACCCCCAGTCGGGCGGATTTTGGTTCTATAATAAGTTGTGTGGAAAGCTTGCTCTCCATGCAACTTTTTTTGTAATTCAGAGTGCAAAAAAAAGCAATTCCTAGTAAACTGATAAGTGAAAAAAAA
>NZ_WSRS01000084.1 GCF_009767945.1 Streptococcus danieliae
TCCTTACAATTCCTTGTCCGATTAATACACACATTCAAACTCTGCTTTGGAGTTTACACAAAATTCTTGACACACCCACGGCTATCGGCAGCAGTTGGGAATTTCCTTGATGTCAGTGGTAATTAGTAGTGGCTTCTTGATTGCAGCAGTCTTGAATTTCTTTTACGGAGGTTCGGTCTTAAAGACCCTTCTATCCGTGCTTATCCTCGCCATTTCCTGGACCTATTTCGAGGATAGAAGGCGGACGGGGAAGCCCGTTCATTACAGCCATCACCTCTTGCGGTTGCTGTTTCACTGCTCGTTAATTTATTTTCTATCCGTTTAAGGACTGTACTTGCCTTGTTCCAAGGCGCGTATGGTCTTTTTTTTGAAAAAATTTTTAAAGAGAGTCCAAGTCCTCCCAAAAGTGCTATAGTTAGAATAGAAAACGATATCATCTGTTGATCTAGATTGGAGGAAAATGATGAAATCCTATCAACAAGAAATTTTTGGGCGTGTTGGAGAACACGAAGTAGAGGCTTATCGTTTTGAAACTGAAGCGGGCTATCACTTGCGGGTTATGACCTATGGGGCGACTGTGTTGGAATATGCAACGCCCGATAAAGAAGGGCGGATCGCGAATATCATTCTGGGTTTTGACAATTTGGAGGCTTATATTGGCAACAGTCCCAAGCATGGAGCCAGCATTGGACCAGTGGCAGGGCGGATTGCTGGGGCCCAGTTTGAACTCAACGGGGTTTCTTATAGCCTTGAGAAAAATGCTGGTTCTAACTGCAATCACAGCGGCTCAACAGGCTGGTATTCAACTGTTTTTCAAGTTGAGGCGGTCTCTGACCAGGGAATTACCTTCTATACTGAGCGAGTTCATGGAACCGGGGGATTTCCCGGGAATCTGAAAGTCTGGATTAGCTATCGTTTAAGTGAGGATGGAAGCTTGGAGATCAGCTATCAGGTAACAACCGACCAAGACACTCTAGTGAACCCGACTAACCATAGCTATTTCAACCTGACAGGAGATGTGCACCAAACTGTTAACTCCCATATTCTGCAGTTGGAGACCAGTGGTGTTTTTCCAATTGCAGCGGATGGTGTTCCGGCTAAGGAGGCAGATGCAAGCCCGACCTTTGTGGTAGACCTCCAAAAAGGAGTCCGCTTATCGGATCTTTTCGCCTCAGCCGACCCTCAAATTCGCTTGGTAGACGGCCTGGATCATGCCTTTGCCCTACGGAAGGACCAAGAGATAGTGGGCAGTCTCTACGAGGCCAATTCTGGTCGTTACCTGACCTTTAAAACTCAAGCTCCGGTGGCTGTTGTTTATACAGCCAATGTCTGTGATCCAGCAGTCCAGTTTGATGGCCAAAGTATGCACCAACACAACGGCATTGCCTTGGAACTACAAGCTCTACCTGATGCCATCCATGGCTCCCAAGCCACTCAGGTCATTTTACCAGCCGGCCAAACCTTTAGCCAACAGACGATTTACAGGGCTAGTGTCAAAGAAGTTGATGCTTAGACAGTCAATTTCTGACTTCTTTGATAAGGACCCACCTCGCTTCTCTATTTTGGGGCTAGGGTTCCAAGGCTCCCAGACCCACCTCGCTTTCGAATTTTTAGGCTCGGGTTCAAAAGGTCTCCCAGACCTTTTGAATCTTACACCTTTGTAAGAAAACAAGTATTCTTGTAAGGATAGTCCCTTTCACTTTGTTCTATAATGATAGTAACGAAAAAGGAAAGAGGCATACCTATGTTATTAGAAATTAATCATTTAGAAAAAGTCTATCGCACGCGCTTTTCCAAGGAAGAGACACGGGCCCTACAAGATGTTGATTTTAAAGTAGAAGCAGGGGAATTCATTGCCATCATGGGGGAGAGTGGGTCTGGTAAAACAACCCTACTCAACATCCTCGCCACCTTGGACAAGCCAACCCGTGGCTCGGTAATTCTCAATCAGCAAGACATTACCCAGATTAAAGAAGGTAAATTGGCTGATTTCCGCCTGCACAATCTAGGCTTTGTCTTCCAGGATTTTAACCTCCTGGATACGCTGACGGTGCAAGACAATATCTTCCTCCCCTTGGTCTTGGGGCGGCAGAACTACAAGGAAATGGAAAGTCGTCTAGCTATTCTAGCCCCGCAACTGGGGATTCAAAACCTACTCCAGAAGCGGCCTTTTGAACTCTCAGGAGGTCAGAAGCAGCGGGTGGCAATTGCCCGTAGCCTGATTACTCGTCCCCAGTTAGTGTTGGCAGATGAACCAACCGCTGCCTTGGACTATCGGAACTCTGAGGATTTGTTGCAGCTTTTTGAGGAGATTAACCATGCCGGTCAGACCATCCTCATGGTGACTCATTCGGCCAATGCAGCTAGTCACGCCAAACGCGTGCTCTTCATCAAGGATGGTCGGATCTTCCATCAACTATATCGGACTGGTAAAAGCAATCAGGAGTTTGCCAAGGAGATTTCCTTGAACATGTCCGCCTTATTAGGAGGTGAGTAGATGTTTTACGGTAAACTTGCCTTGCGGAACCTCCGCAATTCCATTCGCGTCTTCGCACCCTTTGTTTTATCCAGCCTCGTACTTTTTACCATCATCTCCTCCATGTTTGCCCTCATGTTTAGCCCCGTCATGGCTTCCATGGGAAGTGGATCCATTGTCTTAGGAATGGGGTTATTTGTTCTAACCATATTCAGTTTTATTATGGAAACTTATAGTTACAATTTCCTGATGCATCAAAGGTCAAGGGAGTTTGGTCTCTATAACATGTTGGGGATGAACAAGAAAAAGGTTATTTTGATTGCCAGTTTAGAGTTAATCCTGCTTTTCTTGGCGATTCTAGTCCTAGGGTCTATGTTGGGCGGCGTCTTTGCCAATGTCCTTTATTTGATCTTTGTCAACCTGGTAGGCTACCATGATCTGCACTTTAGTGTAGATCCCATGTCCTTTGTCTATTCAGCCATCCTCTTTGCAGGGATCTTCCTAGCTTTGGAATTTTTAGCCATCCGCAAAATTGCGAAAAATAATCCCTTGATTCTTTTTCGCAGTAGCGAAAAAGGGGAGAAGGAGCCCAAGGGAAATATCCTCCTCTCTGCTCTCGGACTTCTGAGCCTGGCCATGGGTTATGGCATATCGTTGACTTCTCAAGCTCAAGGGGCAGCGATTGTCTGGCTCTTTTTCCTCGCTGTTCTATTGGTTATTGCAGGAACCTATCTCTTCTATATTAGCTTTATGACCTGGTTCCTCAAAAGACGGCGGAAGAATAAAAAGTATTTCTACCAGCCCGAGAACTTTATTACCACCTCACAGATGATCTTCCGCATGAAGCAACATGCTACAGGACTAGCCAATATTACCCTCTTAGCGGTTATGTCCTTCGTTACCATTGCGACAACTACCTCGCTCTATGCAGGGATGCAAGGATTTACGGAGAATATCTATCCAAAGGAGGCTAGTATTAATCTAGTCGTACAAAATCGGTCAGAAGCCAGTGAGGCCTATCAACAAGTCGTTCAAGCCAAGTTTCCAGAGTCTAGCCGTGATGCCAAGGAGTTGTTAGCCTTACAAACAACTCTCAATTACACAGGTGGGGACGAGCTAGTACTTTCCCATGAACCTGCAACCAATCCATTTTATACTTACATGGTTACCCAAGATGATTTTCGGAAATTGGGGAATCAGCTCCCAGAGCTAGCTCCTAATCAAATTGCTGTGATTCAAGCTAAAGAAGGCAAACAGATACAGCGGGTTCGACTAGATAAACAGGTTTTTGAAACTGTAGAAGGTTCTTCGAATGCTACATTCCCTGGCTTAGCCAATACGTTAGCGGGCATGGTTTTCGTTCTTCCTAATGATGATGTTCTAAGTGCATTCCAAAAGTTTTACGATCTTCCACTAAGCTACCGTGTTTTTGCGGATATCAGTAAGGCTGAAATCAATGCTGTCGCAGAAGCAGAAGGGGATGTGTACTTGGTTCAGGATGAAGCTGGAAAGTGGACAGCAGACATATCTCTTAAAGAAGATTTTGTGGTGATGCTACTTGGTTTTTCAGGTGGTTTCCTCTTCACAGGTTTCCTACTGGGACTCAGTTTCCTTCTAGGTGCTGCTTTGATCATCTATTACAAGCAATACTCCGAGGGACATGAAGACAAGAAATCCTATCGGATTCTCCAAGAAGTTGGGATGAGTCAGTCAGCAGTTAAGAAAACCATCAATTCGCAAGTCTTATTGGTCTTCTTTATGCCCTTGGGAATGGCTGCTCTGCATTTCCTCGTATCACTGGTTATGCTTAAGCAGATGTTGGCCTTTTTTGGAGTGACTTCCTCCAGCATGATTTATATCGTGAGTGGGGCGACCCTCGTGATCATTGGTCTACTCTACTACCTCATCTACAAGTTAACCAGCCGCACCTATTATCGGATTATTGAACGGTAGGTTATCTTCCATTGATCAAAGGCTACGAACGATTGTGTTCTAGCCTTTTTTCCTTGATTTTAGGTTCTCTTTTTATTTTTTGCCGAAAAGGTGTTAGACTATTCATATGAAACAAAGTGTCGTATACATTGTCGAGGATGATGCGCTGATTGTCGATCTCCTTAAACAGCACCTGGGCCAGAGGCATCAGGTGATGAGTGTGCAGAATTTCCGGGCGGTTAGTCAAGAGGTTGAGGACCTGCAGCCGGATATTATTCTAATGGATATCAGCCTACCCTATTACAATGGCTTTTACTGGACGACGGAAATCCGGAAGAGCATGACCATGCCGATTATCTTTATTTCTTCAAGCGATGACGAGATGAATGCGGTTATGGCCATGAATATGGGCGGGGATGATTTTGTCACTAAGCCTTTCTCCTTGGAAGTCTTAGATGCCAAAATCGGCGCTTTTTTACGCCGGATCCATCAGTTTACACCAACCCAAGAGTACCGTGTCGAAGGCTTTCAGTTAAGTTTGGATGGTCGCTTGCGTCAGGGCCAGCAGCAGGTCCAATTGACCCCGACCGAGACACGGATTCTCAAAGCTCTTTTTCAAAACCAGGGCCAGGTTGTCAGCAAGGAAGATCTGCTCAAGGACTTGTGGGAGAATGAAGAATTTATTGACCAAAATACCCTCAATGTGAACATGACCCGCTTGCGGAAAAAGGTTGCCGAAGTCGGCTTTGATCGGATTCATACCGTCCGAGGAGTGGGGTACTTGGTCAAATGATAAGGATGTTTCTACGTGAATACCGGACTTTCTTTCTCGCTTACTTCTTATTGGTCGGCTCTTTTCTGCTCCTGTTTTATCTCTATCAACTTCCCTGGACCTTCTTTGTACAATCCATCCTTTTAGCCAGCACTATCTTTCTAATTATTATGCTCAGCCTTTTTTGGAAATTTTTTCATCGCATGAACGTTCTAAAGGATGGCATTCATGAGGCCGATCTCTATATCTTAAATAGGCCTATTGATCGCGCTTATTTAGCCTTATTGGAGAAGGAGAAGGATGAGACCCGCCAACAACTCTTGGCCTATAAGAAAAGGGAGGAGGACCTCCAAGCCTTGATCAAGTTATGGTCCCATCAAATGAAGGTGCCCCTGGCCGCCCTCTCGCTGATGAGCCAAACCAAGCAGTTGGATTCGCAAAGTGTCGATAGCCAGCTCCTACGCCTGGATAACTACCAAGCCAACCTGCTCAACTACCTCAAACTCAGCAATCAAAGCAGTGATTTCCGCTTCGAAGAAGTAGATGTCCGCCCGATCATGGTTGACCTGGTTAAAAAATACCGAACACACTTTTTACATAAACAAATTGCTGTTAGAATTGCCGGTGACTGGATCCTCAAGTCAGACCGCAAATGGCTGGCCTTCGCCCTCTCCCAAATACTGGATAACGCCATCAAATACAACACTGAAGGAGGAGAAGTTCAGATCCTACTGGACCAGGGCGTTACCATCCGGGACCAAGGAATCGGGATCCTAGCCGAAGACATCCCCCGCCTCTTCGACCAAGGCTTCACCGGCTTCAATGGCCGCGAACACCAAAAAGCCAGCGGCTTCGGCCTTTACCTGACCAAGCGCGTGCTGGACCAACTGGAACTAGACATTCAGGTGACCAGCCAAGTGGATCAGGGAACAGAAGTAGTGATTCGGAAAAAAGGAGGTTCCCAATGACCAATCCGTACTTGAAACAATATAAAAGATTGCTAGCCGTTTTTGACACAGACCTCCGAGCAGACATCCCTCAGCTCTTTCAATACTGTAAGATGGCTTTTAGCATATCAAAAAAGAAATTACAGAAAGAATTATAATATGAATAATTATTTTGCATCATTGTATAATCTTAATTTTAATGAAGATGAGCAGACTTTATATGTATTTGACTCAAATTATATATCGTATGCAATTCAATCGGTACACAATTCAGAAAAATTTTTTAATGCGTTAGAAAAAGTTATTGATAAAACATATTTACCATTTATTGTTTACCTTGAAAGTATTGATAACATTAGAAATCATATATCTGGTACAAAAAATACACTAGATGCAATCAACCGTATATTTGAAGGGATAGAGGATTTAGAGTCTATTTTTGATACAGATACTAACGCATTTCAAACTTTTTTGAAGGAAAAAATAATAAGCAACCAAAGAATTGATATTAATGTTTTGCGTGGAAATATTAATTTCAAAGGAAACAGTGGGGCTGATAAAAAAATAGATATATTTTTAGATGAAATTTTCAACAAAGTAAAGTCACAATTAGATGAATTAAACAAAGTATTAGTTGAATCATTAAAACAAGTCGAACCTGATAAAGGGGATTTTAATTCCCAAAAATATATTGAAGGGCACCTCTAAAAACTAAATTTCTGAAAATCTAAATGTTGATTTATCAAGGTTTGAGTGATTAAATTTGAAGAAAAACTGGGGTTTTTAGAGGTCCCCTGAAGGTATTGAAAAGCGCCTCCAGCGGGTTAATTCAATTTTCTTAAAAGAAGGGATACTTGGAGAAGAGTACACTCAGGAAAAACTTGATTATTTTGAAAAAATAATTTCTAAAAGATATGAAAAAAATATTCCACCCGGACTTAAAGATAGAAACAAGAAAAAAAAGCGTAAATTTGCTACACTGGAATTTGAGACTTCTTTTGGTGATGCAATGTTTTGGCTTGATATTATAGAATTTGTAAAAGAGAAAAAATTTAGTAATGTAGTAATTATTTCTGATGATAAAAAATCAGATTGGTGTACAAGGAGTGGAACCTCGGAATCAGAATTACTACCAGAACTTAAAGTAGAGTTTCTTAAAGAAACAGGGATACCAGTTATTAGAAAATCAAGTTCACTATTTATTAAAGATATATTGAGTTTATCAGAAGATGAGCAAAAAGGTATTGAGAAGGAAATAGATGAAATTGAAAAAATTAAATCGGAAATAGAATATCAAGATACAATAATTGTTAGAGCGAGAAAGAATGGATTTAAGAAAGTATTTATTGGTGAAAATTCATGGTATTCTGTTAGAATTAACGAAGATAGGATACCGTTTTTGAGGTATATCGCTGTATATCAGACAACACCTGTTAAAAAAATTACACATTACGCGGAAATTAAAGATATTATTATATCTCCAGAAGATTCTTCAAAGAAAAAAATATTGTTTGGGTGTGTCAAGAATTTTGTGTAAACTCCAAAGCAGAGTTTGAATGTGTGTATTAATCGGACAAGGAATTGTAAGGA
>NZ_WSRS01000085.1 GCF_009767945.1 Streptococcus danieliae
CCGAACACAGAAGTTAAGACCTAGAACGCCGGAAGTAGTTGGGGGTTGCCCCCTGTGAGATATGGTAGTCGCTTAGCTTTTCTTTATCCGCCATAGCTCAGTTGGTAGTAGCGCATGACTGTTAATCATGATGTCGTAGGTTCGAGTCCTACTGGCGGAGTTCTTGCCCTTCGGGGCTTTTTTTCTTGCTTGAATTAGAGTCCTGAAAGGGGCTCTTTTTTGACACTTGTTTTGCTACCATCTATAATAGTAGATAAGAAAAGTTTTAGAAATTATAGAATAGAGGTGAGAATATGAAACAAGTAGGAAGTAGAAGGTCGCCTTTGAGCGGTAAAAAGAAGGCGGGGTTAACGGCGGTAGCCCTACTGGCTCTCGCTTTGGGAAGAGGTATTTATGCGGTTCAGGGATCAGGGCCTGATGCGGCAATTCGCAGTTTTAGTCAGGCTGTTAAAGCTCAAGACTATGAACGGGTGGCAAGCCTCTTATCGACGCCAACTAGCAAGTGGTCTGCGAGTGATGCTCAGGGCTTTGTAGGCTACTTGGCGGATCATGATCTGCAGGTTGAGGAGGTATTGGAGCAGCTTAAACAGCAGAAGGCCGGTGCCAAGGTCTACCAAGATACCAATGGAAATCGGATTCTAGGGTTGGTGGAAGATGGTAAAACTTTCTTTTTCTTCGATCATTATCGCGTTTCCTCCTATCCAGTAGCGGTCCAGGTGACTTCAAACTTGGACGGTCTGACCATTGATGGGCAGACCGTGCCTAAGGATAAGGCAACGAATTTGGGGAAAGTGAAGCTGACCAACCAGCCTCTCAGCCTTTTAGCCTCAACAGAATTTGGGCGTTTGGATACCAATTTGCTTTTACCTTTTGAAAAAGGCCAAAAGAATCAATTGGAGATGAATTTGACGGCTGTGGAAAAAGAGCTGTCCGCTACACTTCCGGGTAAGGCAAGTGAGTATAGCCAGATAAAACTTATGGTCAATGGCAAAAAGGTGGTAGATGGTCTACGGAAAACCTTGCTTCTCCTAGAAGATCAAAAACTACAGGTGCATGCCTCCTTCTATTATATGGGTAAAGAATTTACGACGGAGACCAAGACTGTTGAAGTTTCTGCCGCTAGTGACCAGCTAGAGGTAGATCTAGACTTAGCTGCGAGTGTGAAAACTGCCATGAAGGAAGCGCAAGTTCAGGCCTTGGAGGAAGCACGAGTCGCTGCGTCAGCCTCAGCATCGGCTGCTCAAAGTCGTGAAAAGGCTGCCCAGGCCGCCAGCTCTCAGAGCCGGGAATTGAAGGAACGAAAATCTTCTAGTTCCTCAGAAGCGAAAATAGAAGTGAAAAGCAGTTCTTCTAAGCAAGAAGAAGTGAACGTCTTGCACCAAGTTCCGGAAGGACTACTGGGTAGTTGGCAGGCGGAGCAGGGAGAACTTAAGCTCAAGGGTGATGGAAGTGGTCGCCTACGGGTCCAGAACCAAGAGTTTCTGTTCAGCATTGGTCAACTGCAAGATCATGGTCAGGGCCTCTACCAGATTCGTCAAGGAAATAGTCTACCAGACTTCCTAGCTTCAGATGGAAGTCAAGTTGCAATTGGCTTCCGTTTGGTGGGGGATCAACTGGAAATCCTGCGTTGGAATATGGAGCAAGGTCCGATATCCATAGAGCAAGTAGCTAGCTATCAAAGAAAGTTGGACGATTCTCAGAGCAGGGAGGAGGAATCCCAATCGCAGTCAAGTGCAAGTGAGACGGCTTCAACAGCCACTCAGGCAAGCAGCAGTCGTACAGACGAAAGTAGTGCGAATCAGGAAGTAGAGTCTGAAACAAGTAGCCTAGAGGAATCCAGCTCGAGCGAGAAGCGTTCACATCAGGAAGCAGAGACTTCAACAGGTACTAGTCAGTCATCGAGTCTGAATGCTGAATCAAGTAGCAGCAGTTCCAGTCAGGAATCAGAGAGAGCAGCAAGTAGTCTTCAAGAATCAAATTCCAGTGAGCAGAAGTCTAGCTCAGATACAGAAGTCGGCACTGCTGCTTCGAGTGAGGAAGCGGCTAGAACTACTTGGACCAAGGTCCAAAGTCAGGTCTTGGCAGATTATCTGAATAGCCAGGAGGCTGGTGCTTATACTTCAACTTTGGAGACTGTTAAAGCCCAATTAGCCTCGAAATCGATGACACTGATTGAAGCTGGAGGTCAAGATGTAACGGAAAAAGTGGAAATTTTAGACGTCTATGATTACCAGGTCTCTCCTCAAGATCCGGTTCAACGGTACTTCTTTGTTCGAAAGGTGGATGGAAGCGGTCAGGTGTTAATAAGCACGGATACCCAAGGTTCAAACTACCATGTTAAAGAGGTCTCGAATCAAGCCCTTTTATCTTTATTCGTAAAAATTCTTGAAAAATAGAAGGCTTTCCAAAGAGGAAAAACCTCTGGTTTATATGCAAAATTACTACACTTATTTTTCTGTAAATGTTCTGAAAACCCAGTTACATCAAGGATTTGTAACCACCGGTTTAAAATTGCAAAATTTTGGAGAAAGACCCGGTAAAGTCTTGACATCCGATTTATTTATGTATACAATGAAGATGTCCTAGATGAGTTGGCAGCGTTTCCATAACAGATATGTTTCCACAATTATTTGGGTCAAAAATTTTAGAAGTCCATTATTTAAAGGAGAGATTATTATGAAAAAAGTATTGCTTACAACACTTGCTGCAGCAGCATTGTTGGCAGTTTCACCAGTTGCAGCTTTGACTGACATTACTGCTGAAGCAAACAAAGACCCACGTGTTCAAGCTGCTAAAGGAACTCCTCAAGAGCAAGAAGTGTTCCAAGAAGTTTACCAAGAAATCAACAACAAAGTTGTTCGTGAAAAATACGGTGAAGAGCTAGATCGTATCACTGAAAATGGTCAAAAAGGCATGGAAGATTACTACCAAGATATGGTAGATGCTATCGAAGCTGAAGGTGGAGTTCTTCCAGAAGAAGGAACTACTGACTTCACACTTGATCCAGTTCGTGCAAACCACTCAGTAGAAGAAGCAAAATCAACAGAAGAAGCTGTTAAAGCTGCACAAACTGCAAAACCTGTAGCTAAAGCAGGACAAAAAGTTCTTCCTAACACTTCTGCAGTTAAATAAGACACAGGGAATCGACTAGATTACATGTGAAGGAGGCGAGAGTCGGGTCTTAGGATTATCCTATTCCCCTCTCGCTTTTCGTTTTCAAAATATAAGGGTAGATACATGAAATTCGTAAAAAATTCACTTAAAACGCTACTGACAGGAGTTCTGTTGCTGGCGGGATTGCTGCTAACCTTGGTGGCTTGCAGTTCTGCTAGTGAAGCCAATCAAAGCACTTCCTCAGCTCAGAAGCAGCAAGTAGCGACTTACAAGCCTTCTGCTGAAGAAAAAGCGTATCTTAAAAAACGATTTGAGCCGTTACGAGCAACGAACAAGGATACAGTGGCTTACGTTTATGCACCGGGAACTAACTTGGATGAGCCAGTTGTACAAACAACAGATAATGCGACTTATTTAGACAAAACCTTTGATGGTGGCTATGAGCCTTACATGGGGACAGTCTTTATGGATATGGATAACAAGAAAGACTTTAGTGATCGCTTAACCTGGCTTTTTGGGCATGCCCGTGGTAGCAAGGTGCCAGATAGTCGGATGTTTAATGATGTAAACTTCTACAGTAATAGCGACTATTTTAGTCAACATCCGTATGTCGTGGTTGAAACACCAGAACGGAAATATTACTATGAGGCTGTAGCCATGATTATTGTTCCGGAAACAACGGCTTTTTACCGTACCGAATTTGATTCTGATCAAGACTTTGTTGAGCAGTTGAACCATGTTTACAAGGATGCTCAGGTTAAGAAAAAAGATGTCGAGATTAAGGCAGAAGACCGTTACCTTGTACTTTCAACTTGCCGTGAAGAAGACGAAACAATTCGTGCCAATCTCTACCTTCGTCAGATTCCAGATAGTGAGATGGAGGCGTTTGTAAAAGAGCATGGTGAGAAGTTGGCTTATAAATCAACGCGTGATTAAGCAATAGAACCTCTTAGTTTCGTAGCAAGATGAGCTAAGGAAACGATTATTATCACCTATTGGAAAAGGCTTAGTCCCCTTATTTGTTGGAGTTTGGATTCTAACAAATGAGGGGCTTTTCTTTTGGCGGGAGGTGTGAGGGGTGCTTGGTTAAAATAGTAGACTTTTGTCAACTACTGGTTTCATTTTTATTGATGTATTTTCCTGTGTTTATGTTACAATAATGTTACTAGGATTTGGAAAATCCTTGAAAGAAATCTGTAAAATTTCCGGATTCCTTGGTAGTGATTTCGTGAAATCACTTTAAAATATTGAAATTAAAAATTTTTAGGAGAGTAAGATGCAAAAGAAAATGCGTAAATCTAAGAAAAAATGGATTGTAGTCAGCGCAGCCACGGCCGGTATGATGGCAGTTGGAACATCATCTGTTGTTGCAGCTGATAGTGTTGGCGCGAATGCTCAGGAAGCGGTTCTGATCGCTGCTGAGGGAGCAGAACCTGTTGCAACTACAGCTGAGAATAGTGCTCCAAGTTCAGCAGCTCCAGTGGAAACTCCTGCTAGCCCAGCTGAGCCTACACCAGCTCATGCTTCAGCGCCAGTTGCACCGGCTGTTGATGAAGTGAAGGAAGTAGCTCCAGTAGAGAAGGCTGCTGCAAGTCAACCAGCTACTAGTCCAGCCCCAGCTCAAATAGAGCCAGCGACACGTGGTCTTAGCAAGCAGGCTTATGAGGTTGCTAAGGAGGCAGGTCTCGATCTAGCGAACCTAACAGAGGCGCAAAAGGTTGCTCTTAATCGTGTTCGAAAAGATCTTCCATCAAATTCTGGAACCTTAATCACCTACAAAAATTTTGAAGATATTGCAACATCATTAGTAAATCGTGATTCCCGTTACGCGATTCCATATTTCAATGCTTCGCAAATTGAAAATATGCCAGCGGCACGAACTCGTAATGCCCAAACTGGAGAAGTGGCTGATCTAGATGTGTGGGATTCATGGCCTGTTCAAGATGCTCAGACTGGGCATATTGTAAACTGGAATGGTTACCAATTGGTTATTGCTATGATGGGCTTGCCACATGAAAATGACCAACATATCTACCTTCTTTATAACAAGTATGGGGACAACAACTTTGGCAATTGGAAGAACGCTGGTTCAATCTTTGGCTATGGTTTGTCACCGCTTGTGCAACAATGGTCTGGTTCTGCCACTGTCAATAAAGATGGTTCCATCCAGCTTTATTACACCCATGTTGACACGAGTGATCAGTCCAACAACCAGAAATTAGCAACTGCTACTTTGAACTTGTTGTTTGATGATCAAGATGTTCGCATTCGTTCAGTGACCAACAACCAAGTCTTGACTCCTCAGGGTGGAGATGGTTATTTCTACCAAAGCTATGCCCAGTGGACTCAAGGGGATCGTGGTTTTGATAATATTGCCATGCGTGATCCGCATATTGTAGAGGAAGCAGATGGAACACGTTACTTGGTCTTTGAGGCTAGCACTGGTCAACAAAACTACCAAGGCGAAGAGCAAATCTACAACTGGAACAACTATGGTGGCGATGCGTCTTACATGGTTAAGAGACTCTTCAACTTGTTGGAAAATGAAGGGATGTACAAAAAAGCGGCTCATTCCAATGCAGCAATCGGAATTGTCCGCTTAGGTGGCAGTGAGAAACGTCCTTATGTGGCTCAATACTACACACCACTTGTAAGTTCTCCAATGGTTAGTGATGAGTTGGAACGTCCAAATGTTGTCAAACTTGGTAACCAGTACTATCTCTTTACAACCACACGCTTGACCCATGCGGCCAATCACAACATTCTTCATGCGGCCAATCAGGCTGTTGGAGACAACGTTTTGATGTTGGGTTATGTGTCTGATAGTTTGTTGGGTGGTTACAAACCGCTGAATGGTTCTGGTGTTGTTCTAACAGCGACTGTACCAGCAGACTGGCGGACTGCGACCTACTCTTACTATGCTGTTCCAGTTGAGGGACATGAGGACCTCTTGTTGGTGACTTCTTATATGAGTAACCGTAGTGAGGTTGCCGGAGTGGGAAATAACTCAACCATGTCTCCAAGCTTCCTCATCCAAGTCTTGCCAGATGGGCAAACCCGTGTTCTCGCTCATATGACTGAACAAGGTGACTGGATTTGGGATGAAACTAGTCAGTCTGACCGTATGATGGGAGACGAAGAAACTTCTCGCCTTCCAGGTGAAGACTTCATCGTTGACTGGTCTCGTATTGGCTACTATTCTTATGGACGCAATGGTCAGCTAAAACGGATCTATCAACCAGAAATGCCAGTGGTTGTAAAAACATCAACTCCTGAGAAACCGGCTGAAGTTGTTCCAACAGTGGTCAAAACTGAAAAAGCCTTGCCGAAGACTGGAACCGAAGATGCTTCTTCGATGGTCGTAGTAGGTACAGTTGTAGGCTTGCTAGCAACCCTTTCAACTGTAAAAAGCAAACGCAAAAAAGCCTAGTTTGGAATAAGGAACTGTTAAGTTTCGCTTTTTAGACAGGATTGAATCAATAGCCTCACTTGGAGCATTTCTAAGTGAGGCTATTTTTGTCTTTCATGGAATCATTCCCGTTGTTTTGAATCTCAGTTCTGATGGGGATTACTGAACTGCAAAAAGAAAAATCGCCACGGTAAAGTAGCGATTTTTCCCTTTTGTGAGCTTCAATACAATGTCTCACTATGAAAATTATAACCTTGAATTGTCAACTCAAGTGCAACAAGTCAGCTGCGTACTAGAATTCTATGACTTAAGCTATTTGAGCGAGCTCTTCATCGGTTAGTGGATTGAAAGATTGCCTCTTGGTGATAAATTCTCTGAGGAGTCCATTGAAATGCTCATTTTTCTCTCTTTCGTGCGATGAATAGGGATGAGCAAAAGAAACATCGACGCTCGTTAGTTCTGATAAGTGACTAAATTCAGAGCCGTTATCAGATGTAATGGAAGTAATAGGATATCTTTCAACCAAGTCCTGCACAGTTTTCTTGATAGTTTCAGATTGTTTGTTCGGTAACTTATAGGCCAAAGCAAAGCGAGTCTGACGTTCCACTAAAGTCATTACAACAGCTTCTTCAAGCTTCTCAAAAGAAAATTGATGAGTACTTGTCTAGTTTCAGACAAACACTCTTTTTGCGATTTTCTTCGTAGACAAGGAGAGTGTACAATATCTTGTGTAAACGCAAAAAAGGAATAAATCCTGCTATAGTAGAGTTAGACAAAAAAATACTACTAGAAAGATTTATTCCCATGACCCAGTTTATCACAGATTTAACCACATTTCTAGCTAATCATTCA
>NZ_WSRS01000086.1 GCF_009767945.1 Streptococcus danieliae
TATCTGACTTCTCACTACAAGTCTGGCATTTATAGGCATGTTGGATATGATCAAGCCGTTTAAGTTGAGCAGGAATATAAACCAACTCTCGGCGTTTCAATTCTGTACCAATTCAAATCTTTGTTTAATGATATAGGCTAGGGAATCAATTCCCTGTCTCATATCTGTTTTTCCAGCTATCAAATAGACCTGACCGAGGTCACAAAGATTTATCGTCCTAAACAAATTCGCATCCACTAAACCAACCTCCTCTACTCATGTTTTCTGAGACTAGTATAGCTAGATTTCTACTTTATCGGAAGACACCTTTTTATTGGGCGATTACACTACAGAAATTATAGAGCCTTTTTTCTCTCCAATCCCCTTCCAAGTATCAAAAAAACTCCCCTGATCCTATCAGGAGAGTCTAGTCCTAGACCGGGCAAGGGCTGGATAAGGGATTATTTCCAAAAATCGTCAAAAATAGTAATCGGTAAATGCCGTTTGTGTTCTGCTTTAAACCATAGTTCTTCGATTCGAGCTTGGTCTTGAACGGCTACGGTTTTTCCTTCCAGGTAATCATCAATCGCTTGGTAGGAAACGCCGAGGGCTTGTTCGTCCGCTAGAAGGGGCTTTTCTTCTTCTAAATCAGCTGTCGGTATTTTTTCATAGAGGGCAGCCGGGGCCTTTAAGGCTTGTAAGAGCTGACGTCCCTGACCCTTGTGCAAACGGTAGAGGGGCAGAATATCTGCTGCTCCATCACCAAACTTGGTAAAGAAGCCTGTTAGATTCTCAGCTGCGTGATCGGTTCCGATAACGGCTCCCTGATGGGCAGCTGCTAGGGCATATTGGACCTGCATACGTGCTCTGGCTTTTACATTCCCTTTGTTAAAATCACTAATCGCTTGGCCAGCTGCTTCTAAGCTGGCAACAAGGGCATCGACACTTGGCTTAATATTAATAGTGACTACCTGGTCGGCTTGGATAAAGTCTAAAGCAGCTTGAGCATCGGCCTCATCCAATTGCTGACCATAGGGCAGACGAACCGCTATAAATTGATAATTGGCATCGCCTGTCTCCTGACGTAGTTCCTCGACAGCTAGCTGGGCTAGACGGCCAGCCAGGGTCGAATCCTGTCCACCTGAAATCCCTAGAACATAGGACTTCAAAAAGGGGTGTTTCAATAGGTATTCCTTCAGGAAATCCAGACTCCGACGAATTTCAGCTTGAGGATCAATGACGGGCTGAACTCCAAGCGTTTGGATAATGGTTTCTTGCAGGGTCATGCGTCCACTCCTTCTTCTAAAGCCTGACGACGAACTTGTTCAATCAGATTCATCTTGTTTTCCCAAACATCACGCGCCAAATCAACCGGATAATCTTGAGGATTCAAGACCCGCTTGTATTCATCCCAAAGATTATCAAATGCTGTCCGGGCATGTTCCTGAATCTCCATTAGACTTGGAGACTGGTAAATCAAACGTCCCTCATCATAGATTGGGATCAGCATTGGAATCCCCTCAAAGTCTCGCACCTTTTTGTTGATATAGGTGTAAGTCGGATGGAACATATCCAATTCTTCCAGCTGATTAATGTCCTGATCAGCAAAGGAAATATAGTCTCCCTCAGACTTCCCCTTGGCCCGACTAGTAATCCGCCAGACTTGCTTTTTACCAGGAGTCGATACTTTTTCAGCATTACTGGAAAGCTTGATGGTATCCCGCATATGGCCAGTTTCATCTTCAATCGCCACAATTTTATAAACAGCGCCCAGAGCTGGCTGGTCGTAAGCTGTAATTAACTTGGTCCCGACTCCCCAGACATCAATTTTAGCCTTTTGCATCTTAAGGTTTAAAATCGTTGTCTCATCCAAATCGTTCGATGCGTAGATTTTTGCTTCTGTAAATCCAGCATCATCCAGTTGCTGGCGCACTTTTTTAGAAATATAAGCAATATCGCCCGAATCAATCCGAACACCCAAGAAATTGATTTGATCTCCCAACTCCTGGGCCACACGAATAGCCGCAGGCACACCAAGTCTTAGCGTATCATAAGTGTCGACCAAGAAGACGCAGTTGCGATGCGTTTTTGCATAAGCCTTAAAGGCCTGGTAATCATTCCCGTAGACTTGGACAAGCGAATGGGCATGGGTCCCTGCCACCGGAATGGCAAAACGTTTTCCAGCCCGGACATTACTGGTCCCAGAGGCGCCTCCAATAAAGGCTGCTCGAGTTCCCCAAATAGCTGCATCCATTTCCTGGGCCCGGCGAGTTCCAAATTCCAAGAGCGGCTCATCCCCAATCACGGATTTGATTCGTGCAGCCTTGGTCGCAATCAAGGTTTGGTAGTTGATAATATTCAACAGGGCTGTTTCCACTAACTGACACTGAGCTAGTGGTCCCTCAATCTGCATCAAAGGTTCATTGGCAAAAACCAAATCCCCCTCTTGGACCGAACGAACAGTGATCTGCAATTGAAAATCGGCGAGATAAGCTAGAAAATCCTCTTCATAACCTTGATCACGAAGATAGGCTAGGTCAGATTCTGTAAAGCGCAACTCCTCCAAATATTGGATAACCCGCTCCAAGCCAGCAAAAACGGCATAACCATTTTTAAAGGGCAATTTTCGAAAATACAACTCAAAGACAGATTGCTTCTGATGAATCCCTTGCTCAAAGTAGACTTGCATCATATTGATTTGATACAAATCTGTATGCAGGGTCAAACTATCATCTGGATACATAAAAACTCCTCCAAAAATACTAGTCCCATTATACCATACGAAAGACGTTGAAAACAGAGGATTCTGTAGGGTACTTTTGGTCCGCAAAAAAGCCAGGACTAGCCCAGCTTTTAAATTATTGTTCTGAAATGTATTTATAGACTTGTTGACCAGCAACGGCACCATCACCAACAGCTGTAGTGATTTGACGGAGATCCTTCTGACGAATGTCTCCAACAGCATAGATGCCATTAACCTTGGTTTTCATTTCCTTATCGGTAGGGATCCAGCCGTTTTCATCTGTGATTCCTAGGTCTTTGACAAATTCACTCACCGCATCCAAGCCGACATAGATAAAGACAGCTCCAAAGGCTTCTTCTGTCACCATACCTGTTTTGACATTTTCTAAGACAACGCTTTGAACTTTACGCTCGTCGCCTTTGATTTCCTTAACGACACTATCCCAGATAAAGCGGATTTTTTCATTGGCAAAGGCACGATCTTGGAGAACCTTTTGGGCCCGAAGCTCGTCACGACGGTGAACAATTGTTACACTTTTACCCATTTGCGTTAAGAAAAGGGCTTCTTCAACGGCTGAATCACCGCCCCCAACAACTAAAATGTCTTCATCGCGGAAGAAGGCTCCGTCACAGACCGCACAGTAGGAAACTCCTCGGCTGTTGTATTCTGCCTCACCAGGAACACCTAGCGAGCGGTGAGCTGATCCTGTCGCCACAACAACGGTCTTCGCTTGGAAGTCCCCTGAATCTGTGTGCACAATCTTATGATCTCCCTGATCTTCAACCGATGACACCAGCCCGAAAATGTATTCTACTCCAAAACCTTCTAAGGGTTGGAACATGTGGTCTGCCAACTCTGGACCAGAAATCTTAGCAAAACCTGGATAGTTTTCAATATCAGCTGTGTTGTTCAACTGACCACCAGGAATCCCACGCTCAAGAAGGGCAACCTTGAGATTCCCACGAGCTGCATAGAGGGCAGCTGTCATTCCAGCTGGGCCAGCTCCAATAATAATTGTATCGTACATAAAGAGTTTCTCCTTAGAATTCTTCTACTGTCATTATAGACCCCTCTGAGCTTTATTTCAAGAAAGTCGACCTAGAAGACAATCAAGAGGGCCATAACCGCAAAAGAAAAGATTGGAATCACCAGACAAGAAGCAATCAAGACCTCATGTCGCATTGTTCGTTTCTCAATTCCCTTAGACAAGCCTTGAAAATAATAATAGACACCTAAAATAAGCACCAGCAGACTTGTCACCAACAGGCTCTGAAAATAGAGCATCAGCATTTGCGCCAACATCCTTAAACCGCCTCTTCTCGACGATAATTGGCCAAGAAGTTCTTGGTCCGCTCTTGCTTGGGATGGTGGAAAATTTGCTCCGGAGTTCCCTCTTCGATAATTTTTCCTTTTTCCAAGAATAAAACGCGATCCGCTACTTGCTCGACAAAGGCCATATCGTGACTCACCAAAATCATGGTTTGCCCGTCCTCGGCGGCCTGGCTAATTGCCTTTTCCACTTCGCGAACCAACTCAGGATCCAAGGCAGAAGTCGGTTCATCCAGCAAGAGCACACTTGGTTTCATGGCCAAAGCCCGGGCTAAACCAACCCGTTGTTTTTGTCCCCCAGATAGTTGTTTGGGATACTGGTCCACCTTATCAGCCAGACCAACCTTGGTCAGCTCCTTAAGCGCTAAATCTTTAGCCTTGGGGACCGGCATTTTCTTAACCTGGACCAAGCCCTCCATGACATTTTCTAAAACTGTCCGTCGGGAAAATAGGTTAAACTGCTGGAAAACCATCGACAGGCGTTGGCGGAGATCCAGGATATCATCTTTGCCTGCAGTTTTGACATCTAAAAGGCTATCACCAATTTGAATGGTCCCGGCATCAGCGGTTTCCAAAAAATTAAGGCTCCGTAGAAAGGTTGACTTACCAGCTCCTGAAGAACCAATCAAGGCAATCACTTCCCCCTGGTGGATCTCCACATCCAATTTGTCCAAGACGACTTGTTTTCCGAATTTTTTGCTCAATCCTTTAATCGTAATCATCTGAGACCTCCTATTCATCGCCAATCGCCAGGCGGCGTTCCCACCAGCGTCCAAACTGCTCAACTAGGATGCTCACACCCCAGTAAACCAGAGAAACAGAGATAAAACGTTCAAAGTAACGGTAATCTGTTCCACCCAAAATTTGAGCCTGGGCAAAGATTTCCACAACCCCGGCATTAAAGGCTAGAGAGGTACCCTTGGTCAGACCAATCAAATTGTTAATTAAGGTTGGGAGGGCAATCATAGCTGCATTAGGGAAGACCACACGACGGTAGACTTGGCTTTCGGTCATCCCCAAACTGCGGGCTGCTTCCACCTCACCTGGATCCACCGCTAAGATCGCTGCACGGATGGTCTCACTGGCATAGGCTGCTTCGTTAAAGGCAAAGGCTACAATGGCAAAGACAGCTGCCGGAATCGCATTAATATTCCAAGCTGTTCCCAAGCTCTGATTCAAGGCCTTCAAAAGAAGCGGGATCCCGTAGTAGGTCAACATCAGCTGCACCAAAATCGGTGTCCCACGCAAAAAGCTGACAAAAACAGCTTGAATCGGGTATAAAATTCGCACCCGCCGAATTTTAACCAGAGCAAACAGAATCGCCAACATCAACCCAAAGATCGAACCTGCCAAGGTCAACCCCAAAGTAATGGGCAACCGTTCCAGAATCCGTGGTAGTCCATCAAAAACTGCCCGCACACTAAACAATTGACCATCTGGCAAACTATTCATTAAATTTTCATAAAAAGTTACTCCTAGATTAGGAATCATACACTACCTCTTACTTCCTAAAAGGTCTGTCGCTTCGCCTTACGTTCTGCACGGCCTTGGGCTCTGCGTTCAGCCCTCTTGGTTTTTCTTCGTTTTTCATTAACGGCCCACTGAATTTTTTTCTTATAGCCCGGCTTAATGTTCTTTTTCTTCTTTTTGACCAAGCCGATCATTTCAGTGTCCAGTTTTTCACGTTTTTTCTCTCGTTGTGCCCGACGATCCCGGTCATAGGTTTCAACAAATTCTCCATCCTTGATTTCTTTTGGTAAAAAACGGATACCCATTTTTTCCAAATCACGGATAGCTGAATCATCTTGTGGCGAATAGAGGGTGATGGCTGTTCCATCCAAGCCATTCCGGCCAGTCCGACCAACCCGATGGATGAAAAAGGAGAGATCCTGAGGAATCGCATCATTAATGACATGACTGACTCCTTCAATATCAATCCCACGGGCTGCAAGGTCTGTCGCTACCACAAAGCTATAGTCCAGGTTTTTAATCTGGTTCATGGTCCGTTTTCGTTCACGGGCTGGGATATCTCCATGGATGCGCGCAACTTTTAGTCCTTGTTGCTGCAAATAGAGATAAAGCTCCTCTGCTCGGTCCTTGGTATTGACAAAAATCATCGCCAAGTAAGGCTGCATCATTTGAGACATCTGATAAATCAAGGCATTCCGGTCGCGCCCCTTAGTCGACACCAACCAATTGTCGATGGTATCTGAAATCACCGTTTTGGTTGCAATCTGCTCCATCACAGGTTGTTGCAAATACTTCTTCAGGAAGGGTTGCAGTTTTTGCGGAATGGTCGCTGAAAAGACCAAGATTTGAACCTCTTTGGACAAACGTGAAGCGATCCGATCGACAGTTTCTAAAAAGCCCATATCCAGTGTCATATCCGCCTCATCAACAACAAATGTTCTTGTTTTATGGATATCTAAAGCGCCACTATCGACCAAGTCATAAATACGACCTGGCGTCCCGATAACAAGGTGGGGCTGATTTTTAGCCAGACGCTCAATTTGACGCGCCTTATCAGTCCCACCCACATAATTGGCTAAACGAACAGAGAAGGGTGCGTGGCTCGCCAGCTGCTTACAGGCTTGATAGATTTGTTCGGCCAGTTCTCGACTGGGCGCCGTAATCACAGCCTGAGTATAATCACTATCCTCTAATTGCTGAAAAATTGGTAGTAAAAAGGTGTGGGTTTTACCAGAACCTGTCTTAGATTCTCCCACCAAATCCTTCCCAGCCAAGACAACCGGAATCAACCGTTCCTGAACCTCAGTCGGTTGGTAAAAATTGATTTCCTTCAAAGCTTGCTGCAGAAAGTCCTTTAATTGAAAATCAGTAAATTTCATGCTTCACTTCCTTTTCTAACTTCCTTCCATTATACCACATTGAAAATCAGAAAAAGGCTGGAAAAATCCGGTTCTTTGTCAAGTTGTGTGGAATCCCTGAAAACTGACAATATAGAATAAAGACAATCTTCCTTCCTCCCCTCCTTAGAGGGGAGGGATTTTTAGATAGAGTGGACAGCAGGAGTCTGCATCCAGTAAATTCTGGCAAATAGATGCTCATGTTTTCGAAATCCGAAAGCAGAACGTTTCAACAACTTAATCTTATTATTGGTTCCTTCAACGAGACCGTTATTGTAGGGTACCGATAAAGCCAAGCGTATACTTTCTTCCTTTTTCAAAAGAAAAGC
>NZ_WSRS01000087.1 GCF_009767945.1 Streptococcus danieliae
TTCGCATCCACTAAACCAATCTCCTCTACTCATGTTTTCTGAGACTAGTATAGCTAGATTTCTACTTTATCGGAAGATACCTTGTTATTGGGCGCTTACGCTGTTTCTAAACAAATACAAGCTAGAAAAGTGGCTAAAAAATCTCAATTGCAGCAGTCCCTAGGAAGGGCCAAAATTACCTCAGACTTCATGAATCAATTATCAGCTTCCCTGGGACGTGCCCAACAAGCTGATAAAAAAGCCTTGATGGAACGTGTTCGTAGTGATGAACGTGCAGAACGGGAGGAGCAGGAAGAACAACAACAAAACCAACGATAAAAGCCTTTGATCATCGAATCAAAGGTTTTTTTGTTGTTTATTGTCACTGACTTGTCCCCTTACTGTCAAAAAATGGATTATCTCTTACACTGGAGGGAAACATGAAGAAAGGAGGTGTAGGACACCATGTTGTATTTCCCAGGTATTTCAGAAGCAGATTTTGACGAGACTGCTCCTTGGTTAGTCGTCAAAACCGATGATTTGGATCGGATGGTTCTTTTTGCAGGGCAGGGAGGTAATAGTGGTTTGGAATTAGAACTCAATTTTCAGGAAGATGTAGAGCAATTTAAAACATTTGTTCTTGGAGAGCTGATTCAATTACCTCCAACCCTATTTCGTGATCCTGAAGAAATGGATGACTCAATGGAATATGAATCTTTTTAAGGTAGAAGGAGTTTTCTATGGTTGAAGAACAGAAACAAGTAGTCTCTTCACGTGCTAAAAGCCGTCGTGAACGAGTAGAACATGCTAGATCCAGAGATATTTTAGATGTGGCTCATGAGCTTAATATGGAATTGTTTCGGTCAGGGCGAGATTATCGATGGAAGGAACACGATTCCATGGTGATTTCACCTGAAAAAAACATGTGGAATTGGTTTTCAAAGCGTAAAGGGGGCGATGTGATTGCTCTAGTTCAAACTATGAAAGAGATTGGTTTTAACCAGGCTATTGACTATCTAAATGATGGCCGCTTTAAAGATTTTACAATTGAGGAAAGAGTCCAGGAAACCTTTAATTATTACTTGAAGCCCTATGAACAACCCTTTGAAGCTGCTAGGGACTATTTGAAAGAGCAACGTGGTCTTTCAGATGAGACGATTGATTTTTTTCTTGAGAAAGGCCTTCTAGCCCAAGCTAATGCAAAAATCAATGGCAGCATTGAGCCAGTCGTTGTCTTTAAGGCATTTGACTTTTCAGATGAACTGGTGGGAGCTAGTCTACAGGGGATTGAAGAGAACTTTGAGAAATGGCCTGAGCGTGGCTATGCCAAGAATATTGTTAGAAATTCAGATGGTAGCACTGGCATGCACGTGGATATTGGACAACCCAAGCGACTTGTTTTTACAGAGAGTCCGATTGATCTCATGTCTTACTACGAGTTACACAAGGAACAACTATCTGATGTGCGCCTGGTATCCATGGACGGCTTAAAAGAGGCTGTAGTGGGCCACCATTTAGCCCAGCTGCAATCAGACTTATCAGGTCGTCCTTTGAAGTGGACTCATGAACAGTTGGCAAAAGGTTTAGAGACAGCGATTGCGAATGACTTTTTTGCGGACGGAAAGCATGCGGATTGGATCACATTAGCAGTAGATAATGATACAGGGGGCCAGCAATTTGTTCGTTCCTTACGGGAAAAAGGTGCTCTTCTAACAACAGATCTACCAGATTTACAAACTGGGCAAGAAAAATCCGATTGGAATGATATTTTAAGGAATCCTTCAGTCGATAATAGCAGACTAGCCCGCTCTAAAAGAAAATTAGAACGTCTAAATCAAGAGTTTGCGGAAGCAACAGAAGCTGTTTATAGTCATTCAGCCAGGGCAAATGGCCAACCTATGAATGATAAACGAGGAGGGGCTGCTTACTTTAAACGTCAAAATCAACTAGAAGAAAAAGTCTTTACCAAGTTAGATGAAATTAAAAAACAAGAGGAACGGGTAGAGCGATTGCAATGGCAACAAGAACTGAAGGAACAAGGTTTGAATCGTCAGGGAACAGGTCTTGAGATGAGTGTTCGAAATATCCCTAGGATTCGAGAAGAGCTTGAGAAAGCAGAACGTGGGGAATCTTTTTATACCAAGGCAACTTTGAAGCGTTACCGTCAAGAGTTGACACGTTTAGAAGGAATTGCGGAGCAGCTGTCGAATACAAGTATCCAGTCAGGAGCACAAGCGCTAGTTGATGAGGGACGTTTAAATCAGTGGGCTAAGCAACCCAATATTTATTTTGTGAAGGGGCTTCGGAAAGTTGCGCTGGAGCTGGGCGAAGATGGTCTGTTTGTGGAATCCACTAAATATCGCCCTAGAACGGACAAGGAGAAGGACGAAGTCGCTGGTCTTTTGGCTAAACAGTCAGAAGTAGTTCCAGAAAGCCAAACGGAATCTTTACAAGAAGAAGTAGATGCCTATATTACATCGATCACACAGGATGATTCATCTTATTATTTATGGCAGGATGAAGAGCTCCTAGATCTTGGAGCAGATGATGCTATCTTAGAGGATTTTCATAGTCTTCTGGAAGATCAACAGTATCAAATTGATGGGGTTCCCTTGTACGTCGAGGAATCGGCTAATGATGGAGCAACGGGGTATCTTTCTATTGATGGGACTGTACTCGATGGGGACGGGATCCGAGATTATCTAGCCGAGCAAAACTTTTCAGAACAAAGGTCGGTTGAGTTCCTCACTAAATTGGAGGATGAGTTACCTGAAATTTGGGAGGACGTATTGGAGCATTATAACCAAGCCGCTGAAAAAATTATTGAGAAATACAAGCTGGGGGAGCAGCAAGATCCGTCTATTTCTCAGGTGAAAACCTATGATGAGGTTAAACAAGAAAACAAGCAACTTGCTAAACGAATTGAAGAACGAATTAAAGCAGGGGAACTCACGATTAGTTTTGATACAGATGTTTACCTGTATGATGTTTTTAAAAAGCTTGGTAATAGTCATCCGACCAAGTATATCAACGACAAACGCTTAGAAATTTTAACCCCTCTTCGGCCAATTTTAGAATCTATCGATGAAAATACTATCAACTTGTACAAAGAGAAGGGGACGATGGAGCAGGACTCATTATACCAAGCCCTGAAACCGCATCAGCGTGCATTAAGTGTGGACATTTCAACTCGCTTTATTGGCGAATTGGCGATAGCCGCTTACAATACGAATAGGCAAGTCGAGAGTCTCTCAGGTGATCATTTTGGTCATTACTACGATGCGCAAACTCTTGATAGTCTGTCACAGTCTATTGAGCGGATGCTGGAATATCCTTTAATTGAATTAGGCGCTAAAGATTTTAACTATGGCTTTGTGACAATCTCAAACGTTTTTTATCACTACCTGGCAGAACAGGAGGGAGATCTTGTTTTAAGCCGTTCTGACTTGGATTTGTTATTGGCACGAATTGAGGAACAGCCTATTCAGATAGTAGAGGATAATCAAGAGGAAGTGCCTAAGGTTCCAGAAGTACAAGAAAAAGCCCTAGAACAGAGTCCAGGGCAAGAAAAAAAGACTGAGACAAAACTCGGGGATTTTCCTGAAACTCAGGAGGCAGCACCTCTACCTGAAGCGAGTGAATCGCAACCTTTGAATGGCTTGTCACCAAGCCAAACTCGATCTCAACCTTTACCTCATTCTACCATAAATGAAGAGAGTAGTCTTGAGTTGACACAGTTTAGAAGAAAAATAGACGAGTTGATTCAAGATATAGTATCGCTTGATGAAAAAGGTTTCTATTTGGAGCAGGATTCTGAATTATATGATAGGGGAGCCTCTTCTGATGAGATAGAAGTCTTCCATGGTTTAATTCCAACGATTGAGAACAAGGGTGATTCATTTACATTAACTATTGAAAATGTTTCTGAACCTGGATTCAGTGATTTCCTTGCTTTAAATGGGGATCCGATAGGTGAGACGAAGATTTACGATCACCTGGATAAGCTGAGCTTGCAGCCTGAGCAACAACTTCGCTTCTTAGAAGATCTAAAGACAGCTGTTTCTTCTACCTGGAATGAGGCGGTAACTACTTATGATAAGGCATTTGACGAGGTAGTAGCCATGTATAGCTTAGAGAAAACAAGCAAGGATTATTTTGTCCGATTTGAATTTTCAGAGCATGACTTCAACTATCAAGAAGGAGAAATTATTCCTTATGAAACATTTGCGAGGGAGCTTTACAGCAAGTATCATTTCAGTCCCGCAGGCTATTATAAGACCTATTTTGAAGTCCTTGATGCGAATCAGGAATCTGTTTCAGGACAGATGCGAATCGATATTGGATCTGACTGGGATTCTATTGGTTTCTATCTATCAGAAGATAATCCTCATAAATCAGTTTTGTTAGAGAAAGATGCACTTGTGATGAAAAGTTTAGAGGAAGAGGTTGAGGTAGCTGAACAAAAAGAAAAGTCCCTTGAGAGTTCTCAAGAGACCAACACTGGTGGCGAACTATTTAATCGCAATTCCAGTTCTTTAGGAGAAGATTCTCCAGGGTCAGCACCGAAGCCCGTTGAAGCAAAAGCTCAACCTAATTTTCTTCCCAGTGTTGATTCATATTCTATCACAGATGATGGTGAGAATAAAGAAAATGCCCTAGAACAAGTTCCAGAGCAAGAAAAAAAGACTGAGGGTACAATCGAGGATTTATCTGGACAAATCCAGAAGGCAGCACCTCTACCTGAAGCGAATAAATCGCAACCTTTGAATGGCTTGTCACCAAGCCAAACTGGGCCTCAGTCTTTACTTCATTTTACTATAAGTGGAGAGGGAAAGTCAATTACGAAGCGGTCTTATCATAAAATTTCTGAGCATGATCTAATGAAATTGAATCGATATGCCCATAATATACAACAGATAGCCAACTGGTATTTGGATACTGTGGCAGATAGTGAGATCATCTATTTTTATCAAGAAGGTGATGTCGTCAATAGTGTACAAATTCGGTTTGATAAAGATAAGTTCCAACATTTGACAGGCGTATTTCCTTATAAGGAAGGACAAACCGCAGAACAAACGGTAATTGATTTTGCTCAAGGCAAGGGTGACTTTGATAGTATTTTTTTGGCAAATAAAGGGACTGCATTTGATAAATTAAAAGTTTTGCCTGATTTACCAGCCATTGTTGATGCAAGTTCTTTCTATTTTGGAGACTTATCAGATGTTCCTAAACTTCATGCGTTAGATATGAGTAAGGCCATTAAGTCCAAAGATGAGGATATTGTTTTAGCCTTACGAACAGCTGATGAATCAACCTTTCCAGCTAGTTTGATGAAGTTAAGAGAAGGATTGAAAATTCAACTAGAGGAATCGAATCAGGAAAGAATTATTCTTGGTATTTATAGAGAAAGAGACGGTCAGATTGAACAACTTTCCATCAATGAGGAATACGTTAAAGATGGTGGCAAAGAAATGCTGTCTATTTTGGAAAATAAACAGTATGAAGAGACTACTGATCTTGATAAGAACCAGGAGCAGCCCCTGTCTCTTTCAGCTGAAGTATTTACCCCTGTTTTGGATACTGCCTACAATCTAGGTGATCTTCGAAATCTAGGAATAGAGCCTCTTGAAAAATTTCAAGAGGCCTGGGAGCGTTATTATGAGCTTTCAGATGCTCATGAAGGTGATTTTACGGCTGTCGTTGAAGCTGCGGATCAATTAGGGTTGGTCAATAAAGAATCAGCTTTTTATCGGGACTGGAGTCAAGATCGTATTTATGAGGAAAGCTATCATGTACAGATTCAATGGTTTGAACGCTGGCCTGATAGCCCTCAGCTGCCGTTTAACGAGATAGACCGTGTAGACTATCAGAGCTTTGCGGAAGTGCTTTATGAACAAAATAAGGCGTTTTATGAGCTGAATAAGGAAAGTACAAATATTGTTCAGAAGACAGGAAATCAAGAGGCTTACATTCCCTACACTAAAGTTAAATTCGATGTTTATGCTCCTGGTGGGAAGCTGATTAAAGAAGATGTGCGCTATAACATTGGGGATGAAACTGAGCCTATTTCTGCAAGACTTTTCAGTCTTGGTCATCGTCCTTTAGAAGAACAGGCAGAACTAGCTGCTATTGATGAGAAGGTCCTTGCTCAGCTGAATCTACAAGGAGTTAATCAGGACACTACTGTTGAAGTTCTTGAACAGTCTCCAGACTCTAAAGAGAAAAAATCTGCTTTGGCTCAAAGAGTTGAGGAAATTATAGCTGCCGATACGGATGCTAAAGTTGAAGATGAAGTTATCCATGAGACAGGTGATGAGGCATTCGACTATTCTAAGGCTTCAGCTCATGAAATTAGCGAACATGCCTTTCAAAAAATTCGTGAGTATACAGAGTCACCTGAAGATTTGTTTGAGTACCTAGATTTCATGAGTAAGTTTCCTAAACTTTCTCCTCGAAACGTGGCCTTAATTCAAGAACAATGGCCAGGGGTCAATGCGGTCGCAACCTACAATCAGTGGCAAGAGAAGGGGAAGGTTTTAGGTGTTGGACCAGAAGATGTGATGACTACCAAGGCCAAATACACCAACAAGAAAACTGGTGAAGTTAAGGAAAAGCTCCATCAAAATTTATCGGTGAGGGCAGGAGAAAAATCAAAGATTACTTTATTTAGGCCTTTGATGGTTAAGATGATTCCAGTATTGGATGAACAGGGACGGCAACTGAAAAATGACAAGGGCAATCTACAATATAAAAAATTGTCACAGGCTACGCCGCAAGAGAAAGCCTTGGTGAAGGAAGGGAAGCTCCCTGTTCGTCAATTCCAAGAACGAGATCTAGAAACAGGTTATCCTCGGTATACAAAATATAGTCATTTGAAACAAGAACAAGACAACAAAGCATCCAGAAAATTGTCATAACTGGGCAATACTTTTCTGAGGTGTTTTTTCATATGAGCCCATGTGTTTTCAATAGGATTATACTCAGGTGAGTAGGGGGGAAGAGGCAAGAGTTTATGTCCTTGTTCTTCGCACAATACTTTTAGACGACT
>NZ_WSRS01000088.1 GCF_009767945.1 Streptococcus danieliae
AAAAATCAGAATTTTCCCGATAATCGGGATAGAAAAGTAGGAAATACAGGGACTCTTGCTGGAAATTAGAGGGCAAGCGTCCCTTCTTTTTTTATATGACGGAATACTTCTGGTTTTTAGAGGTGCCCTTTATCTGCTCCGCCGTAACTATACTCAAGAAAAAATCGCCAGTACCTTGACCATCAGTCGCCGTACCGTCAACAACCATCTGGCTCATATCAATGACAAATTAAATACACAATCAAGCATGGCTGCTGTTTTACGAGCCATCGAACTGGGAATCCTATGAGGGAAAACGAACTCAAGATCCCAGAATCTAACATCGTAAAAAGAGGCTGGGACAAAAGTCTAGCCTCATTGACTTTGGTTAATAAAATACCTTTGACGCAGTAGCTGATTAGGTCTAACAGCATTGTATGCTGTTAGAGAGTACCAAATCTTGTTTGCGAAGCAAATTCCAATCATTCGCTTTTCAAGCTCGGAAGAGGACCTAATCAGCCTTGCGGGGGGTAGGAGTAAAAAGATCCAGTGGATCTTTTTAGCATGAGCCTGAAATTAAGAAAGCGAATAAACTAAAGGGAACCTCTAAAAACCCCAGTTTTTCTTCAAATTGAATCACTCAAACCTTGATAAATCAACATTTAGATTTTCAGAAATTTAGTTTTTAGAGGTGCCCTAAATTTTTTCAAATTTAGTTCTGTCCCATTCCCTTTTTATCATTGTTTTATGTGCTTTTAAACCAGTTTTTAGTTTGCCAATTGAGCGACCACAGCCTCCAAAAGTGGTCCCTCCTCCAGGCCGGTCACCTGAACCACCACTTCTTTTAGTGGTTGGAAAGCTAGGAGTTCTTGTAATTCCAAAGCCTGGGGATCATTTGGATCGCGGTAGGCAAAGACTGCCGCGACGGTTTCTAGTAGGTGTTGATAGGATAGCTTACGCTCCGCCAATTCACGGATCGGGCGGATAAAGCGTTCATCGTAGCCCAATTTCCGAATCGGTGTCCGGGCTACACGTGTAATATCATCTACAATATACGGATTTTCAAAACGGCTGATAATCACTCGGTGATAGTCTTCCAAAGCCGCCTGCTCAAAGCCCCATTTGGCCATTAACAGGCTGCGAATCTCTGCCAAAACAGCCTCGACTTGCTCCTTGACTGCTGGATTTTGCAGCGCTTCAAGAATGGTCTTAGCTCCAGCTTGAGCCCCTGTATAGGCAGAGGTTGCGTGGCCAGAGTTCACGGAGAAGAGCTTACGTTCGATAAAGGGTTCCAAGTCCTCTTCGTAATGAACCTGCTCTAAACGCAGCTCGGGATTTTTCATGCCCTTGGTTTCGACAACCCACTCCTTGAAGGGCTCCACCACCACATAGAGGGGATCCTCATGGCTTTGAGCGGGAACAATACGGTCAACAGCTGCATTAGGGAAACCAACATGTTTCGCCACATAAGCTTTGCCGGCTTCAGACAGATAACCGTCCACTTCCTGCGCCAGAAAACTAGAGCCTCCAATCATATTCTCACAGGCAAAAACATCCACATTTTGGTGGTTCCCCTGAGCCAAGCGTGCTTCCAAACCACGTGCCAAAACTTCTGCAATAAAGGGAAGGATATTGGGACCAATCGCGGTTGTGATCAAATCCGCCTCCGCAATTGCCTGAATGACTTGGTCTGGATTTTGGGCGTTGTTGATGCCCCTCACGCGGGAAACCTGAATTTTCGGTTGGCCTTCCTGGGCAATTTCAATAGTATAGCCTTGTTTCTCATTCAAGGCATCAATAATCGTCTCATTAACATCAATAAAGGCAATTTCAAAATCATTGTCATAAAGAACTTGGCCAATAAACCCACGTCCAATATTGCCGGCACCAAAATGAACTGCTTTTTTCATAAAAGATCCTCCCTAAGCTACACTTTCTAGTAATTGCTTGATTTCTTCCACGCTTTGAGCATCTGCTAGCTTGACCACATTGTCGACATCGGCACAGAAGATGGATATTTTTTGAATCATCTCCAAATGATCCTCTCCCAGCCCAGCAATTCCAAAAAGAATTGTCGCAATCTTGGGATCTGCATCTGTTCCAAAATTTACACCAGCTGGAACCTGCACAATGGTGATGCCAGAAGACAAGACTTCTTTTTTAGCCGCATCTGTTCCATGGGGAATAGCAATAAAATTGCCCATATAAACGGAAAGGTCTTGGTTGCGCTGGATCATAGCCTCAATATAGGCTTTCTTGACATGGCCAGCGGCCTGCAACTGACGTCCACAAAAGCGAATGGCCTCTTCCTTACTAGCAAAGGCTTGGTTTAGATGAATGAGCTTATTTTCAAGTTGCATAGTTATTCTCCAATTTTTTTCATTTTTTCTGCAAAGATGGTATTCAATAATTGGTAGACAATCTCTTGATTTCCCGTCCGATAAATCTCTGTGTAGAGTTTATTTTCAATAATCGATTGACTAATAGCTGTCATCAAGTCCCGAACTTCCTCCCGTTCCCCGACCGGAGTGAGCATGACCAAGAGTCGCCGAACCGCTTCCTCCTCCTGGTTCATCGAGGGACTGGAAACAGCATTGGCCAACTGCGCAATCATAAACTGGCTGGTCTCGACCTGGCTGGTTTGGGTATGTAAGAGGGCTAGATTGGTTTGCGGAATGGCCAGGGGGCTCTGGTAAAAGCGGTCCAAAAGTTTCCGACCGACATAAGCCATATCTAAGATCCCCTCTAATTGCCCAACCACCGCTGTGACAGCCTGGTCGAACGATTCCTGCTGCGGTAGTTCCACCAAGGAGAATCGTTTTAGGAGTAGCCGGCTGGCTTCCAGATAGGCCGGCAAATCATAGCTTTTCTCCTCTTCCACAACCACCCGTTCCCGAACCGTTCGATTTTCCTGGATCCGCTGCAGGGTTTCCTGCAAGTCCAACATTTCCTGGGTACTGGGGAAGGTCGAAATTAATTGGAATTCAGATTGAGTCAGCGGTTTGGTCGTCAAACAATAGTCATAGGAGTCCAACTCTAACCCCTCCAAGTTATTGGAACTTTTCACCTCAATTCCCTCTACGAAGGGAGCAATCGTTTTGATTTTTGACACCAAAACGCTAGCTGACAAAGGCCGTTCATCCGTCACCAGCAGCAAGCGGATAGGAAAAATTTCTGGACTTCGCCGCAGGCTAGCGGCAAAGTGCAGAGTCACTAGTTCGTATTCATATTCATTCTGAATATAGGCTGGGAACAAGTCCTGCATTAACAGGCTGACCAGGCGGTGTAAAAAGGGATTTCTCTGACTACTTAAAAAAGCCATATTCGCCGTTTTGACATCTGGAAACAAGACTGGGACCGCTAGAGTTAGGCGGATATGATTAAATAAAAAGGGGAAAAGTAAGCGATCCTTCATAAAATCACTCTTGCTAAAACGGGATACGGAGTCAATCAGCTGCGTGACATTGTAATAAAAAGAACTGTCAAAACTCTCCCGAAAGAGCGGCACCTCCTGACGGCGAATAATCAACTCATCCACCATGGACGCAAAGTAAAGAATCTCCTGCAGATTGTAAAACTGTTTGATTGCAGCCGACAGACGACTAAAGAGCTTCTGCGCAAACTCCAGAGCTTCCTTAGACAATTCAACCTGCTGCTGCAGCTGCCCCTGATTATCCGCTAGGGCCAAGAGCGAAATGAGAAATTGCTTGAGCTTGACATCGACTTCTCCCAAGCTAGACGCCAAATCCTCAAAGACCTGCCGACAACTGGTAACTCTAGCAGTCTGTAAAATCGGAAATTCCGAATAACGATCTGCCCAAAAATCCTGAATACTAATTGCATTCGTGAGCAGAATCGCCAAAACCCGCCGTTTTTGTGAGGATGTTCCCAGCAAACTGTAGCCCTTGTGTCGGGACAAGGACAGCTGGAAGTCCTTGACACGTGCCTCAATCACCGCAATATCCTGAATCACAGTCACATTGGAAACAAAATAAACTTCCTGTAGCTGTTCATTGGTCACGGATTGATCCGCTACCAACAGATCATAAGTGATAAGCAGTTGCCGCCGGCTGGGACTGTAGGCTTCCTGACCATCAGTCGCATTTAATTGAGCCAGATCCCCTTCGAGATAATACTTCCGCCCTTCCTTGATCAGCTTAACCCCATGCCGATCCAGATAGGGTGTCAAATCTGATAAGGTCCGATAAACGGTCCGGGTGGAAACCTGTAAAATTTCCGTCATCTCCTTCAAGGAAAGCTTCCCTACTTGGAGGAAAGCTTTCAGAAGGTCTTGTTCACGTTTGCTTAGTATCATGGTTTTATTATACTAAACATCTAACTTATTGATGGATACGATCAACCATTTTATCGTATTCTGGAGTGGTTACCAAACTATCCACCACCAAAAGCTGAGCTTCAGACGCAGCCTGCTGTACCACTGCCTGATTCGCAATTGTGGTAACCAATAAAATGTTTTTCGCATTATGTTCAGCCAAATTGGCCAATGGAACAGTCGCAACCGGGATACCGATGCCACGGTTTTTAAAGATGGCACTGAGAGTTGCCTGTCCCATGGTCGCAGAACCCTGAGCCTGCCCATAAGGGAAGACCACTTCATCAACATAGTTGAGATCTACTTGCCCCTGAGCTTCTGGACGTGGATCCGCTTCAAAAACTACAGCTGCTTGACCCGCCAATTTACTGACAATTTCATCATATTTTGGAGACGTTAGGAAATTGTCCACAGCCACATGGATCGCCCGTGGAGTCCGTTGCAGGGCACGATCAGCCAATTCCTCCTGGGTTACAATGAGTGTGTTTTCTGTATCTTCCAAGGCCGAAATGGCTTTGTTGGAAACTGGAATATCTAGACCTGCTTTTTTAACCTTATCCCGCAAGAGAGAGGCCCCCATCGCGGAACTTCCCATCCCCGCATCACAAGCAAAAATGATTTGACGAACATTTGCGGCAGAAATTTCCTCAGCAATCGGAGCTAAAGGCTGCCCTTTTGATGCTGCTTTGGCAGCCTTGCTAGCAGCTTGCGCCTCCTCCAAACTTTCTCCCTCAGACTTATCAGCCTTCAAAATAATGGAGGCAACTACAAAGGAAGCGATCGCACCTGCAAAAACGCCGGCCAAGACAGCAAGAAGGTTCGCAAGATAACCATCTCCCTTAGGTACCATTCCCATAATAGCCAGAATCGAACCTGGAGACGCCGCCGCCCCAAGACCTGCATTCAAAAGTTGGAAGGCAAAGGTACCAGACACACCCCCAGCAATCGCTGCTAAAAAGAGCGCCGGCTTCATCATCACATAAGGGAAGTAAATTTCATGAATTCCACCAAAGAAATGGATAATCATCGCTCCCCAAGAAGAAGACTTGGCTGACCCCTTACCAAAGAAAGCATAGGCCAAAAGAATCCCCAAACCAGGACCAGGGTTGGCTTCAAGCAAGAAGAGAACAGACTTCCCAGTCTCAAGTACCTGCTCTGCCCCAAGTGGCGTAAAGATTCCATGGTTCAAGGCATTATTCAGGAACAAAATCTTAGCTGGCTCAATAATGATATTGGCCAATGGTAAGAGTTTCATCGCGACAATCGCTTCCACCCCATTACCAATCATTCCTGTCATACTCTCCACAAATGGCCCTACAATTTTGAAGGATACCAACATAAGAGCAAACCCCAACAAACCAGCCGAAAAGTTATTGACCAGCATCTCAAAACCAGGCCGAATCTTAGGTTGCACCAGTTGATCAAACTTCTTGCTCCCCCAAGCTCCCAAAGGCCCCACAACCATGGCTCCAATAAACATCGGAACCGTTGTCCCAGCAATAACCCCCATGGTCAGGATGGCACCAACCACCCCACCCCGTTGGCCATAAAGATTAAAACCTCCGGTATAACCAATTAAAAGCGGCAAAAGATAAGTAATCATTGGACCAACAATGGTTGCAAAAGACTCATTCGGCAACCAGCCGGTTTCAATAAATAAGGAAGTTAGCACCCCCCAAGCAATAAAAGCACCTATATTGGGCATGACCATATTGGATAAGGTTGTCCCTAACTTCTGCAGACGGACTCGAAATGATTGAGCTTCCATTATACGACCTCCTATCGTTGATTTCTATCTTTAGTATAGCGACAAAAAATGCGACCGAAAACTCAAATCTTGTCACACTTTTTATGACAGAGGAGGGGGAGACATAAGCGTATCTCTAAGCTGAAACACCGAGAACTAGAAAAGCAATTCAAAAAAAGCCAGCACGAAGCCGACTTTCTCCACTTATCAACGTTTGTAAACTTCTTTCCTATGACCGACTTCAAGAGCCAAGACTACGAGTTCATCATCTATAATGTCGCAGATCACACGATAATTACCAATTCTGTAACACCATAGCCCTTTTAAATCCTCTACTAGAGCTTTACCATGTTGTCTAGGATTCGCTAACCCATCCAACTTATTCTTCATATCCTTGGCTAACATGAAACCGACATGTTTATCCATCTTTTTCAGTTGCTTCAAGACGTCATCACTAAGAACTAGTCTATAAACCATCTTCTAGCTCCTTTATAACATCATCTATCGCATGAGTAACCGGATTCTTTTTAAAGCTTTCATAAGCTTTCAAGCCCACTTCGTAGTCTAGCTGATCTTCTATCTGCTCAATTAAGGCACTTTTGAAAAGTTCAGATAAACTTTTTCCTGTATGAGTTGCATAATTCTTGAATAATTCATCCTCTGCCTTATTTAATCTTAAGGATACCACTGTCATAGTTCCAGAGGCTGGGACAAAAGTCTCATAAAGCCTAAAAAGGAGAGATTCATCTACTGAAATGAGTCTCTCCTTTTCTTTTAGAATCTCCTCTTCCTATATTTGAGGAGATTATTGGCCATGAGAACCAATCCCATGTCAATTTTTACTTGTCGTTTTCCTCGTAGGTTACAACGTTTGTAACCTAAACAAGCCTTTACCTGTCCAAAGACAGGTTCCAC
>NZ_WSRS01000089.1 GCF_009767945.1 Streptococcus danieliae
TACACTCCTGAAATGAATCCAATCGAGCAGGTGTGGACTGAGATTCGTAAAAGAGGATTCAAAAACAAAGCCTTTAAAACACTTGAGGAAGTGATAGATAAACTACAAGAAGTGATTCAAAATTTGCATTGGTCTGATCTAAAATCTATTGTCCATAGAGAATGGCTTTTTTCAGATTTTGAATTTCAATGAGTATTAGTTTATTCAGGATGTTGGTCATATAGTTGCGGATGGTCCCTTCAGATAGGTGGATGGTCTGGGCAATACTTTTATTGGACAGGCCTTGGGCGACTAGTTGGAGGACCTGGGCTTCCTGGCTGGTAAGCGGGTTGTGCTGGGTTAGGAGCAGATCCATGAGCTCAGGGGAGTATTCTTTGTGACCGGCTAGTACAGTATTGATGGTCTGCATGAGGTCTGTGATGGAGCGTTCCTTGAGTACGTAAGCATCGACATTGGCCTTGATGGCTCGTTCGAAATAGCCAGGGCGTTTGAAGGTGGTGACAATGATGATTTTGATGGCGGGATATTGTTCTTTACTCCATTCGAGGACATCCAGTCCTGATTTCTCCGGCATTTCAACATCTAGAATGGCGATATCGATGGGTTTTGTTTTTAGTAAGGCAATGGCTTCTTGACCATGACCAGCTTCAAAGACTTCGCTGACCTCGGGTTGGAGCCGCAGGAGCTGGCAAAGGGCATCGCGGAGCATGGCCTGGTCTTCGGCAACTAAAATCTTCATGGTTAGTCCTCTTCTAATGGGATTTGGATATTAATTTGGGTAGGGTTGGCCAGGGACACAAAATGAATGTCTCCCTTGATTGGGATCAAACGTTTACGGACGGAGTGGAGTTCTGTTCCAGTGAATTTTTGAAAGCCAATACCATTATCTTGGTAGGTCAGGCAAATGTGTTTCTGGTTTTGGGTGAACAGCAGGTTACAGATTTGAGCCTGGCTGTGTTTGATGAGATTGTTAGCCAGTTCTCGGAGAATCATGGAGACAAGGGTTTGTTTGTGGGGACTGAGACTGTTCGCAAGTTCCTGGCCTTCAATGGTCAGTTGGATCTGGGCCAGCTCCAGCATTTGTTGCAGGATTTGGAGTTCCTGGTGGATGGTGTGTGTGTTGACCTGCTCAACCAGTTTCCGGACATCGGCCATGGATTGCTTGGAGATCTGTTGCAGGTCACGGACCTCTTGGAGGGCTTGGTCTTTGAGGTCCTGTTGAATCAGTGTTTGGGCCAGTTCGGCCTTAATGGCCATCATGGCAAAGACGTGCCCTAGGGTGTCGTGGAGGTCTTGGCTAATCCGGTTCCGCTCATTTTCCGCTAGGAGGAGATTGATCGATTCATTTTGCTGGCGCATTTTGGCTTCCATTTTTTCCTTTTTCATTTCCGCCAAATTCCCAAAAAGTAGGGCGAGACCAAATAGATGAAGGATGATCGAAGCGACTTTCACTTCAATGGCGATGGGGGCCAGAATGGACCAGATGAAGATAACTCCAATGGAAATTGCATAGGAGATGGTTCGATAATTCCAGCTTTCATCTTTGTAATGCCAAGAAATAAGATTCGATAGGTTAAAAATAAAGAGGGTTTGGAGTGGATTAGCGAAGAAGAAGCCAGAAAAAATGTAGGAAATCAGGTAAAACCAGGCCAGGCAGGAGTAGCCAGGATGGTCCGTATAAAGGAGGGAAATATAGAGGACGGCAAAGGCTAAGGTCATACCGATATAGAGGAGCGGAGAGCTGCTATACTGAGCGTAGTAAAACGGAAAGTAGAGAAAGAGCAGCCCGACAAAAAACAGAGGGTTTATCTTACGGTAGTGGAAGATCCAAAATTTTTTCATAGAAGCCTCACCTTCTTTTGTTTGGAGAGAATGGACGAGATACTATAGAAAATTATGGCATATCCAAGGACAACAAGCAAGGATTTCCAAAGAAATTCTCCCTTCAGGGCATACTGAACAACCAGCTGATTGACATGGTAGCTAGGAGTTAGTTTGGAAATACCTTGGAGCCAATCTGGGAAAAGACTGATCGGCATCCAGGAACCGCCCAGGATGGCCAAGAGTAAAAAGAGGACATTGGCTACCAGTGACAAGGTTTGTTCTGACTGAATGTGCTGCAAGCAGAGGCCTAGAGCAAGATAAACCGTTGCGGTTAGGAGCAGCAAGAGGACACTCAGAAGCCAAGTAGCTAGTGTTAGCTGAATATTTCTGAGGAAGGCTCCATTTAGGAAAACGATGAGAATGGAAGCCAGAAAACAGAGCCCGACACGGAGAATCTTGGACAGATGGTACTTCCATAAAGGTAGTGGCGAATGGCGAAGGAAGCTGAGCCAGTGATTCTTTTGATCTTCCACCAGCATCATCGGAAAACTAAAGAGGGCAAAGCTAGACATGGAAAAGCTGGTCATCGTTAACATATAGGAAATTAGAAAAGACTCTTGAGCCTCTGGCTGTTCCATCTGAACAGTCGATGAGAACAGGGTAAAGAAAAAGAGGGGAATCCCAATGGCGAGTAAGAAACTGCCCAGGCTTCTTTTGAGGCGGATGCTTTCAATAGTCAGTAAGGCTTTCATGCTTGGTCTCCTTCTTGGTTTTCAAATAGACTGGCGAGTAGGCTCTGGTTTTGCAGTTGGAGATCGGAAATCCGGCACCCCTGCTGAGTGAGCTCTTGCCAGACCTGCTCGATCTCCGCCGTTTGAAATTGAACCGTGTCTCTTGTATGGGTCAGGTTAGAAATTCTGGTAAGCTGGGCGACAACTGGAGCCCAGCTAGCAGCTAGTGTAACTTGTTTGTGGTTTTGTTCATTGCGAATGGTAAAGGGACTGGTATCGCGTACTAACTGGCCTTGGTGCAGGAGGAGGATCCGGTCAGCGGTTGTTTCGACCTCCTCGAGGTAGTGGCTGGTATAGAACACCGTCATCCCACGCGCCTTTAGCTCTTGAATGATGGTCCAAAAATGTTGGCGCGTGCTGGTATCCATACCAGCGGTCGGCTCATCGAGGAACAGCAGCTTGGGTTTGCCGATGAGGATGAGGATAAAGGCCAAGAGGCGCTTTTGACCTCCCGACAGTTTCCCTGCTAGCTGTTGTTTTTGAGCTTGGGAAAACTGCAACCAGCGGTCGATCTCTGCTGGGCTTAGAGCATCCTCGTAAATGGACTGAAAGAAGTTCAGTAATTCTTGTATTTTGAGATCCGTCGGAATGACATTTTCTTGGGGCAGTACAGCCAGTTCTTGGGGGGAGCTGGTCATCGTGATTGTCCCCTGACTGGGAACCATCTCTCCGAGTAGGCAGGAAATGAGACTGGTTTTACCAGCTCCATTTTGGCCGATGAGGGCAACACATTCCCCTTCAGAAATCTGGGTTGTAATGTCAGAGAGAATTTGTCTGCCCTGGATGGATTTGGAAAGGCGCTTGATGCTGATCATGTGTGGGTACTCCTATCTCTTTTGATAATTTTATTATAAAAAAGCAATCTTTAAGAGACTAGGAGGTTTTGTCATTGTTTGGTGTGATAAATGTCATGTCTTGCATCTTGTTCGGAAAACGAGTATACTGAAGAAAAGTATTTATATTAAGGGGAAATTATGAAACAAAATTTAGCCGGACGCGGTAAGATGCGGAAATTACGGACAGGTGTCCTAGTTTCAACGGTTGCCTTGGCCTTCACGGCAGGTACAGCTGTTAGCGCAGATGAACAGCCAACTCTAGTAGAGGAAACACCAGTGGCAGAGGTCCTTCTTGCAGAAGACGAGCTTCTTGAGGCTGACGCTGATGAGGACCTAGAAGCAGTTGCTGAAGAGGAAATTCTTGAATCTGAGGACGAAGGCCTAGAAGCTGTCGAAGAAAAGGCAGTGCCTGACGAGGAGCTTGTACTGACAGAAGAAGAATTTGCAGCTCTCCCTCCGGAACTTCAGAAATCTTTGCAAGAATTTGCAAAATATCAGCAGGAAGTAGTCGATTTTCTAAGTCAGGAACCTGAAGATTTCGCAGCTGCACAGGTGCAATTAGAGGTGATGGATGAGTACTTGGTTGCAGCGGAAGCAGAGATTGACTATATGGTGAGCTTCGCTGATAGCTACGCATCAGAAGCTGAAGAAATGACTGATGAGGAAGCCCTTCTTCATAACTGGATGCTGGCACAGGTTGAAGCAGCGCGTGCGGCTTTAGCTCAAGGACGAGCAGCAGTCGCTGAAGCGCGTGCTGAGCTAGAAAAAGCCGCTCAGGAAGAAGCTGAAACACCAAGTGAAGAAATCCCAGATCAGGCAGAGGAAGGAAAGGACGAATCTGAAGTTGTAGAAGAGGAAGAAACTCCAAATTCAATAGACGAAGAGAGCGATGAATCTGCCGAGGTAGAAGAAGTTCCAAGTCAGCCAGCAGACAAGGAGAATGAATCAAAACCTCAAGAAGAAGACAAAACTTCCAATCAACCAGCAAACAAGGATGATGAAGTTGCACCTGAGGAAGAAGATCAGACTCCGGCTAAGCCAGTAGAGCAGGACAAGGAAGTTCCAGCCAAGGAATCTGCAAAACCTGCTCCAGAGAAAGTAGCTGATAAACCTGCTAAAGCGAAGGCAGAAGCAGCTGCTAAGATGAATCCTGCTCCAGTAGCGAAAAAAGAAATGGCATCTGCTCAAGAGCAAGCAAAAACCCTACCGAATACAGGGACAAAAGCTGAGCGTGTTGCTCAAACTGCTCTTGCTGGTGGAGCCCTAGGATTTTTGGCAACTTTGACAGTCGTTCAAAGCCGTCGGAGAAAAAAACAATAGGCCAACTGCCTTAGATTAGACAGTCAATTGAGAATCTGAAAAACAGTATAGAAGGATGTTGGAAGTAACCTTGTTTCTATACTGTTTTTTTGATGGTTTGAGGGATTCGATTTTTCCGATCGTTTGGTATTCAGGGTGATCTATTATCAAAACAATAATTATGTTAAAAAATGAATAACCTCCAGAATCAAGCAAGATTCTGGAGGTTATTTTTGAATTGAGGCGATTCTTTACAGAGTTAATCCGACTATTCTCCACCTTTTAAATCGATGGGAAGTCCGGTTTTGTTGAGGAGCAGAGTGTCGCGAACAAACTGCTCTTTATGTTTGACAATCCGAGGGAGGGGATTGATTGCAATCATGTGGTCCAGGGTACGAATGATGTGATGAGCCTTGTCAATTCCTTCTACCTTATTTTGCCGTAGCAGGTTGTGGGCTTCTTGAAAAGCGATGATCATTTGGAAATAAGGATTAATCATGGCTACCATTGGTGTATCATTTAAAAGTTTATAGACTTTCTTGACACAATCTTCAGCTAGAGCATACTCTCCACGAGTAGAAAGGATTCGGATTGCCGTCCCTAAAAAGGAGACCGCTTGGTGGATCATAGGAGCAGCGTTAGAAATAATCTTTAATTTTTTGATAGTGGAGTTGAAAATTTGCAGCAGATATTCTGTTGAAAATTGATCTGGAATTGGATCTAGTAAGATGTCTAGTACAGCATAATCAAAGGTATAGAGCTCATCCAAATCTAACAAGCGATTTTTCAGATAGTCCACTTTTTCGTAGTCTGATTGGTCCAAAAGATTTTCTAAGGGGATATTGGTTTGGATATGGTACATGGTTTTTAAAAAGATGACATAATAACTGGCAAGATAGAGGTCATCCTTTTTCCCATGTTCATAAAGATGATCGATTTCTTTCCAAATCGTATCCGCTTTTTCGCCATTTTGAATGTAGGCATAGACAGTTTCTGCCATCTTATCAGAATAACTTGGATTGTAGCTATGTAAATCAGTAATAAAGTCCGTCATGTTAACGCCGAGACGACCGATTAGTAAATCTAGTAACTCAGTGTTAATTTTTTGCATTCCCTTTTCAAAGCGTCCTAGATACTGTGGAGTACAGAAGTCTCCCGCAGCCTCCTTGAGGGACATTCCACGACTTTCCCGAAAACGTTTAAAATTCTCTCCCCAAGCGAATGCACATTCCTTCATTTATTCTGACATTTTACCTATAGGAGAAACTTTATGAAAAAGAAATACCTACTTCTTACAGCTCTAACTCTCTCTGCTGTTGCAGCTACAGCACAAACACCAGTTTTCGCAGATGAAGCTACTGCTAATGTAGAAGAAGTGCAGGCAGTGAATCGTGCTGAAGAGCGAACAGTAGTTTCACGCTATCTCGATACCAATGGCAATCGAATTATCGAAGACGTCATGGGTGACGCTGGACAAAAAGAAATTCCAGGATATACCTTCAAATCTTTTGCGGCAGGAGTCGATAAAGGAGAAGATGGTAATTTATTTGGAGTCTATTTCTATACTTATGAAAAAGTAGAAGAAGAAGCTGTTCCAGAAAACACAGATACAACAACAGCTGAAGATCCTTACAGCAACTTTATCTCAATCTACACAGATGTGAACGGGAATATGATTGCTCCACAAGAAAAGGGACAAGCGGGTGTTAAAGAAATCCCTGGTTATAAACATGTAAGCTCCGGAGCAGGAAACTACAAAGGTCAACCTTCTTTTGGCTACGTCTATGAGAAAATCGAAGAAGCTACTGCCCCAGAAGACAAAGATACAACCTCTACTGACGCAAAAGTTGAAGACCGCACAGTAGTTTCACGCTATCTCGATACTAATGGCAATCGGATTATCGAAGACGTTATGGGTGACGGCGGATTAAAAGAAATTCCAGGATATACCTTTAAATCTTTTGCGGCAGGAGTCGATAAAGGAGAAGATGGTAATTTATTTGGAGTCTATTTCTATACTTATGAAAAAGTAGAAGAAGAAGAAGTTGTTCTAGAAGACAGAGATACAACAACAGCTGAAGATCCTTACAGCAACTTTATCTCAATCTACACAGATGTGAACGGGAATATGATTGCTCCACAAGAAAAGGGACAAGCGGGTGTTAAAGAAATCCCTGGTTATAAACATGTAAGCTCCGGAGCAGGAAACTACAA
>NZ_WSRS01000008.1 GCF_009767945.1 Streptococcus danieliae
CCAGTCACTCCAGCTCAACCTGAAAAACCAGCAACTCCTGTTGCTCCAGCTAAAGAAGAGCCAGTGAAGACTCTTCCGAATACTGGTACAGCAGCGTCTGGACTAGGATTAATGGGTCTTGTGAGTGGTCTGTTTGGACTTGGTACAGTTGGCAAACGCAAAAAAGATTCAGAATAACTAGCAGCTATGAGAGGGTTCGCCCTCTCTTTTTCTTTGTAATCGTGAGGGAGTAGTAGGGATATTTATGAGCATGAGTAATGTGAAAGTCGGATTTAGAGAAGAATTATTGAACTTGATAAGGCCTGCGGATTGGATCCGGTTGGGTTTGATTATCTACGAGTCTGAAGAAGAGGCTGCTTATCGGGAGACTGAATTTGTCAGTCTCATTGTGGTCTATAAGGTTCAAGAAATGAATTATCAAGAATTTCAGATGATACTTCCCTACTTTTTTGTTGTAGATGGGGATGAGGCAGAACCTTTGAAAGTAAGAGAAGCAGAGTTTCGAGCTTTTAAAGCTAATTTAAGGGCTTCTTTCAACCTTTAATGCAGATACCGCTGCCGTATGAACTAGATAGAGATGAAGAGATTAGGAGGAGAGATGATGGGAATAGATCTAGATGATTTATACAATCAACTGGTTGCTAGTGAGCCTATTGGATTTATCGATCCCTTTAATGATCTGGGGGAGTTTGATTATATCCAGATGAAATTTATGGATCCGGCAAACAGCCTGGTTAATAAGTATTCAGGAAAGCCCTATAATGCCATGTGGATCCAAAAAATCGAGGAGATGAGACTTCTATTTATTGCTTATCAAAAAGCCCTTCATAGCCATGATCAGAAGGTTAATTTTCAAAGACGGATTGTCTATGAGTCAAACGATCATTTAGATGCGATTGTGCGTACCTACCTGGAGCTAGGATTTAATTTTAAAGAGATTGAATCCCGTGTATCTATTTCTTATAGGCAGCTGCGGCGAGGTTGGAAAAGAAGTGACTATGTCAAAATGAGCCAACCAGAATTTTATTCAAAGATAGATTTGTCGCAAGGCCAATATATTCCTCATGACCGTATTCCTGAGTCTCTAGGGGCTCCTGAGAGGCTTTGTTAGGACTATGTGGGTTTCTGTATTAGAAGAGTCTCAGGAGTGTTAGAGGGCTATTGTGAGCGATTTGTGATGTAGGTTTCAACAACTGAGTGGAAGGAGATGATTTTATTTTGAGGAAAGCAAAAGTTAAATATGTGATTTTTAGTTTTGAGATGGGAGATTATCTTTGTAACGAAGACAATCATATTCTTGTTTTTGACACCTTAGGATTGGCCTATCAGTATTTACAGCTGAGGCATCAAAAACCAGTTCCTGCTCACAGGACGAACAAACTCGTCAATCCAGATGTCTATCAAGCACCGTTTAAATTATTGAAAGTTTGTTAGGAGGGGTTATATTGGAAGCTAAAGCGTTTAAAGTTATTCGAGGCTATTATTTGATTGCAGTTGGTCAAGAAGCCTTTGCTCATTATTTTAAAATACCTGAAGATCATGCGAATTTTGAGGGGATAGTTACTGGAGATATTGCCCTTACTTTTTATCAAAATGATGGGAATATAACGAGTATTCCTGCCTTAATTCGTATTGATGGGGTGATTGAAAGTCAGAAGATGGTCAAGGACTGTTTGCAGCGAGAGGCCAAAGATGGCTTCCCCATGTTGCCGATTGTGCATGTCTTAGAGAGAAGCCAATTTGATCCCTTGTTGTATCGACAGATGACAAATGAATTTCAGAACTTGAAGAAAGAGATGGAGCGGCTAGCTACAGCAAGATATGTACAGGGAACTATTTTTGATTATTTGGAGGAAGAAAAATAAGTATGAAATTTTTATTGACTGTGTTCCAGTTTTGGAAAATGCTTTTGGCAGGATTCATTGTGGTTCTACTTCTTAGTTTAGCGGGTGTTGGCTTGATTTCTCTACTGGAAAAGCACTATGTTAGGGATTACGATCAACATTTGACTCAAGAAGTTTATGTGGATGTTGTTGAAAATGAGAATGTGAATCTGGTTTTTTATAAGCGGACTTGTCCTTATTGTAAAGCAGGCAAACAGGACATTATAGAAGCAGCAAGGGACAGTGATATTTCGACATTTTATATCAATGTTGATACAGAAGATGGGCAGTCCCTAGTTCAAAAATACAAGGTAGAAAGAGCTGCTACTATTGTGCAAATTCGAGGTGGTAAAGTGAAGTTATTTGATTATGCTGCTGAGGATAGAAAGGGAAATATTAAGGCTGACAAGGCAGCTATTCAGGAGGCTTTAAATGACTCGAAAAATGAAGATCAGTAAGTGGGCTGAAACTGCTTTTCAGTTTGAAAATGAGTTGTGGAGGGTAAGGACACATGGAAATATGGTTGTTTTAGGGAGATTACCTGATGGAATTTTTACCTTGCATCGATTCAATGATGAAGGTGGGCAACTAACTCATATTTCAGAAAGTGAAGCTTTGTGGTTAACACTTGAGCTTGTTCCAGAAAAGATGAATTGTATTTAGGAGGATTAAAGAAATGGAACAAAAATATTATGCTGTGCTGATTCAAATTAATATTGGAAAAAGTGTCTGGTTAGTTCCGCAAAAAAGAGGGGAAGTAGCTTGGTCAGATGAAATTAGCGGGACAAGAGTTTTTTCTAGTTATGAAGAGGCAAAGCAAACTGTTGAAACTCATTTCCAAGAAGATTTTGGCTTTATTGGTTCCTATAAAATTATTGAGTTTACTTATCAAGAATTGATGGATTTTGAAATATTAACTGATGACTAAGTAATCTAAAATCTCTTCATAACCTACATCGGGATTGATGTACTTATTGGTGCTGTGTTTACGAAACTTACCAAAGTAAAATAATTTAATAGGCTGTTTGTCTTTTGCTGCTTTTTCCAGAGTTTTGAGTTTTCCCTTGACTCCATGATGGTCGGCGAGGCTCTTGTTGATCGTAATAGATGGATAATTAGTAACGCCATCTATCGTACATTTACTATTAAATTTAACTAGAAAATAGCTATTTTCAGGCTGAAGCTTGTTATCAAAATATTTTACTGTAGCAGTGTCGTAATAGATATGAACGTCCTCTAAGTTGATTCCTCTTTGGTCGACTTCTGCTAGATTGACAAAGTGTCTTTTCAGTTGAATTTCTTGCCTATTCTTGTTGTAAAAAGTGTATTTTTCTCCAGATTGATATTCTAAAAAATAGTGGACAAGGGCACTGAGTTGTTTTATATGGCTCCGAAAGGTTTTATCAATGTTAGAAGATGAGTTGGATGACCGAGGTATAATTCCAGTGCTACTTGTTTTAGATGATTGAGTATTTTTATTCAGTTGTTTAGGATTAGCGATATTAGCTAGAGTCCCTTTAACAAGATTTAGATCTATAATGATTTTATTTTTCTCACGAGAAAAGCTTCCGTAATTTTTTGATCTTTCCTCTTGTTCTCTTTTCTGATAATGATCAATTATACGTTGGCAATTGGAGTCATGTATCTGGTTACGTTCTCCAGGAGTAAAATAAGGCGTTTTTGTATAGTCTGGCTTATTGAAGTTCGCTAAGGTTAATTTGAAGGAACAGTTTTCACCACATTGAAAATTTTTAGCATCAGTTAAAATCTGATTGCAAGAATAATCATGGGCTTTCTCAGCGGTTAAATCAGTTTCTAACTCAAGACTATAAGCAAATGGAAAACTCATAAATTTATACCCCTCAATGATAAATTATTATCTTTATTTTAACAGTTATTACCCTAGAAAGGACATGTCATTTATGAAAGATTTATTACAAGAATGGGCTGGGAAAATTACTTCTAACCCTATTTTAATACCGTTTAAATGGATCAGAAACTGGATGGAGACAAATGTTATCAAGCGAAAGATATTCATTTTTTTGACCATGTTTTCGGTTTGGATCAGTCTTCTAATGGGAGCTATGTTGTCTCCTCAAAGACAAACGTTTACGGAAGAACAGTTGAAGACAAAGCATATATTTAGAAATGGGACAGGTGAGATTAAGCTGGTCAGCCAGGAATATTCACCGAAAACAGGAGTCATTGTTTTGCAGTTTGAAACTCGAGATTCTACGTCACCAATTGCTAGAGGCATCGATCCAAAACGTTTAAAATGGAACCTCTATGCTCAACAGAAATCTTCCAAAACAACCATGGATGTGGTGCCAATTTTAGATAATAAAATCTCGGTTATTATTCGAGATGTTTCTAAAAATTTTGGAGCTTTTGCGATTGATGTGACCAATAATACCGTTTCTACTAACCTAGTTGATATTGAAATTTCTTCGTCTGATGAAGAAGTACGAGTCTTACAGAAAAATTCTGATGAAGATAAAGTCGTTCAATTTTATGTAACGCCTCAAAATTCAGAACTAAAAACGAAAACAATAAAAGTTGTCTCTCGGGAAGAATTTACACTTCAGGAGATCAAAAGAGAGCGAGAATTTCAAAAGGGACAGGAAGCCAAAATTAAAGCATCAATCAAACAATTACAGGCTTCTATTGAAGATGATGAATCTCGCAAAGATAGTCTTTCTTCTGAATCTAAGTATCTAGCAGGTGAAGATTTAGAAGACAACAGACGAGGTATTTTGTTGCTGGATAGTAACATCGAATCTAAAAATCAATCCATTCGAGTAGCGTCTGATAATATCGAAAAAATTAATCTCAAGTTGGAAACTTTGGATAGAAAACAACGAGATGTAGAAAATGGAACCTTTGAATTTTCAAGTCCAATTGAAACAGTCGAGATGGAATGACGGAGAGTTGCTAGACGATTTTTAGTAATTATATGAGGAATAAAATGAATGTTTACGTAGTAGAATATTCTACTTGTGTTGAAATAGACTATCCTCTATATTCTGGTAAAAGAGAGAGACAGAGTTGCACCGTTGGAGTATTTTCGTCACGTTTAAAAGCAAAAAGAGCTATAGTGACTTTCGTAGAAAGTTTTGGGATTTGTGATGTAATAAAGTTGTCCGATCTAGATTTAGAGAGTCTAGTTGTAGAAGATTACACTAAAACCATAGTAGTTCATAAGAAACAATTTCTAGATCAAAATTCAGATGGAACAGTTAAGTCTTATAGACATGAAGCCATTAAAATAGCAAAGTACAAGTTAAATGAATAGTATCAAATATCAAAGAAGGGGGTATGGATTTATCCATGAGCTGTCCCTTTAAAATGAAAATTTTGATTATCTCTTATACTAAACTAATCACAGAAAAGGAGGCCAACAAATGGCAAAAAAAGGTTTGAAAAAAATTGAATTGAAGTTAGAAAAAGCACTAAAACAAGTTGCAGTTTTGGAAGAAGAAAAAAGGATTGCAGAGGAAACTATTCAAAGAGAAATTGGGAAAAATTATTTTAAAATTCAAAAGAAAAAGAATAAAGAACAGACCTATGATTCTGTTTTGGAGGATTTAAAATTGGAACTTGCTGTCTTAAAAGAAGAGGAAAAGAAGCAGCGTTTGGAGAAGAGAGATGAATCAGAAACGGAGAATTTTTCAGGTGAATTTCCACAATAAGGACGCTTTTAGACACAGATAATAAGTGTGTTTCAGTGTGTTATCCGAGTGTGTTATTGTACACACTAGTGTGTTTGAGTGTGTTATGTGTGTGTGTTTCAGTAGGCGAAGCCGAGAGAATTTGGGGACACGGGAAACGTTGATACTATCAACTCCCCACGGTATGTGGGGACAGTTTCCCTTATGCTCTTTTCACTAGTTTGGGCTAGAAATTCCTATTATGTATTTGTGTGTGTCTCAGTGTGTTTAAAAATGGGATAAATTTTGTTTCATTGTCCGAGAGTTTAAAGATAGGAGTGACTGATATGAAAAAGAATCAAACAGAAATTAAGATTCGGGGATTAAGTAATCATGAAGTTGAGTATTTAAAATCTATGGCAGAACAGAAAAAATTTAAATCTTTCAATGAATTTCTCGTAGCCATGTGTCGTGAGAAAATTGAGTATGGATATTTTAATGGAGCTCAAAGTTTGTATTTATCACATTTAGAAAATATGAAGTTGGCTTCGGATCATATGCTCTCACAGCTACAAAAGCAAGATAAAATTTTGACAGACTTAGATGCAAAAATGAATGATTATGGTCAGCGTATTTCTCGCTGGTTGGAATATGAGGGTGAGGTAGAAAATCATGACCAGGGAAATTAAAATTCGGAATATATCATCTGGTACCTTGGAACAGTTACGAGAGATTTCTACAAAATATAACTATCCAAGTTTTAATGAATTTATGTTGGCGCAGGTTCAAAACATTGCCGTGAATGATGGATTGAATCTTTATCAAAATCAATTTGCGGAATTGTTGGCAGAGATTAAGTCCCAACAAAATGAGATTTTAGAAATGCTGGTGAGGCAAGAAATTTCTCTCACAGCTTTAAATGTGAAACAGGATGTAGTAGAGGAATTGACAGTTTCCTGGTTAGAATTTGTAGATGATGTGGAGGCACTTGGCGTTGAACGAAATGAAGGGAGGATAATTCATGAAGAAAAATAAATTGTTAGTGGTCAGTGTTTTGTTCTTGTTGATTCTATTGATACAGCCGGGTAATTTTACGTATCTAAAAGAAGTTTTTACGCAACATGATTTAGCCAGCCAATTAAATATTGTCGATTCAACTGAAGAAAAAAATCAAGCTCTGACTGAGTTGATTCGGCTACAAAATCGAGAGTTACGGTTTAAAGATTTTGATGAATATGCTTTGGTGTCTGAGGTAAACAATCAGGCAAACTTCACTGCACAGGAACTGAGTTTAGAAAAAGGAACTTGGATTCATTATTCAGATTTGGATTGGTTAGATCGAGCAGGAATTGTAAATGTCATGTTGGGAAAGGAATCATTCTCTCTGAAAAAAGATCGAGGTGATACTTTGATTTTTCCAGCTGGTTGGAAAAAAATTAATGAGCAAATCTATGTTCCTTCTCAGTTATTAGGAGCTGCGCTTGGAGGTGAACCTGGAAATAAAAAGAATCTCGTTACGGCTACAAATGCTTTGAACAAGGAAGCGCAAGTCTATGAGAAATTAGTGGTAGATTATATCCAAGAAACCGGGAATCATGTTCGCTACCGTGTAACTCCTATTTTTAAAAATGTTGAATTGTTGCCGAGGGGAATTCGACTAGAAGCACAAAGTATTGAAGATGATTCGCTTTCTTTTGATGTCTATATTTGGAATGTTCAAATGGGATATGAAATATATCATTTGACAGGATCATTCCGAGAATCAAGGAGGAACTAGTATGTCAAAACGAATCAATATTTATTTTAATCAAGAAACGAATGAAAAACTGGAGCAGATTAAAGAGTATTTGGTAGATTCTTCTGCCTTACCTCGCCAACAAAAAATTAATTCTGCAGCCTTGGTGATGTTGATTGATACATTCTATAAATTGTTTCTAGAAAATGATGGCAGGCAGAATTATTTTGAACGACTGTCTCAGTTGGAAAAAAATTTTGCTGGTTCCCAAAATCAAATGGATAGTGATTTGAAATTGCTACACCAACAGCTAGACCAGTTGCTCTATTTAGAGTTAACCAATTTTCATGCGATTACCAAAGGTGAAGAGTTTGATGTCCAAAATTTAGAGTCTGTTCATTCGAGAATGGATCCGCTACAACATGAACTTATGGCCAGAATTAAAGAAATCATAAAAGAAGATAGGACAAGAGGCAAGACAATGAAATATTCTCATTGAGGAGGGAGAAATGAAAGATATTATTGAAATATACTTAGAGACAGGTGATTTTCATGAATCTGTTAGACAGTCGGGCTTACCTACTCATATAGCTCATCTAAAACTGATTCAGAGTGGTTGTTTGAAAATTCAGGATAAAATTAATTATGGTTCCAGAACAGCTAGACTTGGTGGTATGGCTAAAGAGCTTTTTCAGAAATATGTTCCATCTGCAACAGATGCTAATAAGTTTTTTGAGAAAAATAATCCTATCTATGATTTTTGGTTTGAAGGTCTAACGGTTGATGTAAAATACAGTTCCTTGCATAAAAAGAAAAATGGGAACACTTACTATTGGCATATTCGGACAAAAGGGAGTCAGGATTTTATAGTTGCTTTCTTGGAACGAGAAAGTGGTTTAGAATTAGAAAATTCAAATATTTTATTAATTCCCATGCAATTTATTGTTGATAAAAAGGATTTACATATTTCTCAATCAGGGGTATGGTTTAGTGAATTTAAGGTTGAATCTGAGGAATTACAACCATTGTTAAAAGATTATGCCAGATTAAGAAAAGAAGGCTTATTCTGATGAAAGGGAGAAAAAATGAGTAAATCGTCTAGTCCAGCTGTTACATTCATGCTGCAATACACAGAGCCGACTTCTCGTTATGTTGATTATATGAATCGAGATGAAGCTGTTCAGCTAACTAATGAACTTGAATTGGAAAATCGTATGCAGGGAATGGAACTATTGACGGAGAGTGAGATTACAAAAATAAGGCAAGATGTTCCTGAATTGCAGTTAAATTTTGAAGACTATATTGGTTACATGAATCGCTCTTATGCGACAGGTAAACAAACAGAAGAAGTGACAGCGATTTTTACGCAAGATACAAATCACATGCAACGAAGCAAAGTTAGTGAATTAAAAGAAAAATTGAATCAGGCTTATCAAAATGGCTCTCTCCTTTGGCAGGGAGTCATTTCATTTGATAATCAGTTCTTGGCTCAAGAGGGACTCTATGATCTTGCGACTGGCCAAGTGGATCAACAAGCCATTAAAGCTGTTGTGCGGGAAGCACTTCCTAAAATGATTGCCAGAGAGGGCTTGTCTGATTCTGCTTTTTGGTGGGCGAATATCCATCTCAACACCGATAACATTCATGTTCACTTTGGCTTATCGGAGGTTGAATCAAATCGGGAACAGATTTTCTACCGTCCACGTGGGCGAATGGAGTATAAGGGTAATTTCTCGCAAAAAACAATGGATCGTTTGAAAAGTGAGATCTTTCATGGTTTGATCCACGAAAATACGAGATCTAATATTATCCGAAAAGAACAGGTACTGGTCAATTTGAAAAGTCAGCTTCTTGATCAAGTTTTCCGTGATAATCAAGTTCGGACGGCAACTGAAAAAAATTTTTTGGAACAAGCCTATAATCATCTCCCATTATCCAAAAAGTGGCGGTATGGATCCAATGCAAGGGATTTTGCGGTTAGTAAGTTCTTTATCGACCGTTACCTAGACTCTTATTTGAAAAATGATGGGCGAGAGCTTTATCAGGAATTCTTAGATGAGACTAGGCAATTTTTACAGGTCTATCAGAATGTCTATTCAGCAGATGAAAATAAATCTTATGAGAAGCTGCGGCAGATTGATGGGAACCTTGTTCGTTCTCAGGAATTATCCAAGGGTTATCAGTTGGAAAAGTTGCTGGCTGCTAGGGAGTATGAACTTAGGGAACACTTGGCCAATAAGATTCTAGTGACTTTTCGCCAGGAAGCTCCTCGTATTCAAGAGAAGTGGGCACAGAGTAATCTTTCAACATTCTCTCAAAGGAATCAAGAACGAATTTGGAAGCAGTACCCAGCTGCCAGAATCGTTCGGACGGGCAAAGACTGGGAGAAGCTGGGGTATCAGTTAAAAAATGGGGAGCAGCCTCTCAAGATTATCAAACCAGTCTACGCTGCTTATGATAAGTATGGGAATGGTCTTGGAGAGGCTAGCTTTGTAGAGGAGGCTGTCTATGATATTGGGCAAATGGAGGAGAATATCGATCAAAAGCAACTAGGATTGAAAGATCTGTCCGTTTTTTCAAGGGACGAATTAAAAGCACTGGTGGATGCGGCCAAAAAGAAGCCGGATCCTAGTCCTAAAGAAGTCCAGGAGCTGGGTATCTTCCGCTATGCTCTTAAACTGTCCAGTCTAGAGGAACGAAAAGGGCAGCTATTGGCACAGCAGAAACTATTGAACCAGGTGGATGCCCTGGATATGGACAGGCCATTTGTAATCTTTAAACAGCAGCAATTACAGGAGGAATTGAAACTAGTTAATCTCCAGTTGATTCCTAACTATAAATTGAGTCCAGAAGATAGGGCTTTAAAAGAACGGTTATCTGCTAAATTTCAGGATAGTGTGACTTTATCTATTGATAAGGCGGAGGCAGGAGTAATCCAGCTCCCAATCAGACGGCTGAGAGAAGAGATGAACTATGTCCAGGGACTTAAGGATGAAGGAATCTTATTGTTGCTACAAGGAAAATCGATTTCTAAGAAGGAGTATTTAAACGATTTACAAACTCATATCTCTATTTTTCAGCTGAAAAATAGGATCCAGGTTCGTAATCGCAAAATAGAGGCAGGAATCGACAATCGAGAACTGAAAATCGAAAATGCTAAGGCTTTTCAAGAGTTGAAAAATCTTTATGCTAGCTTATCAGTCAATAGGGATCAGGATAATCAATTATCGGCCGTTGTTTCTAAGCGGATGGAAGCACAAAAAGTATTAAAAAAAGAGAACCTTCTGCAATCCAAGGGAAAGGCGCAGTTTAATCTACAATTTCTGAATAGCTTATCTCGTTCATTGGATAGTGCTCAGAGGGCTAATAGAAGAGCCCTGATGGAAAGAGAGAGGGGCGAGGATCAAGAAAGATACGAACAAGATCAGGAGGAGAAGGAGCAGCTTCTCTGATAGCCTTGGAAATATGGTACAATGGTTAAAAATTTAATGGAAAGGTTCCATTGATTTTCTAACACCAGCCGTCTCATACTCGAGGCGGTTTTTTTGCTGCAACTGGTATTTTGAGCGATTGGCAAATTTTCTGAATCGTTAACATCATACATACACTGTTAATGATTTGCCTTTTTATCAAAAAAACGTCAACTTTTCCTATAATTTTCGAAGGCTAGTCGTCTCCAGTGGGGGGCGGCTTTTTTGTTTTGTTTTTATTCTAATTTTTTCAGTCAGATAGCCCTTTACAAGAGATTTTTTAATGATTACTTAGACTAACTATAAAAAGTGAAAGGAGTAGTCAAATGGGCTTATTATTTCCAGGAGTCTCTTTAGACGAGTTTGATTTTCAAGAGGAATGGTTGGTGTTGGATCTGGATCCAGTTGGAAAGAACGTGACCTTTGGTGGTCTTGGTGCCAATTCAAAGCTTGAGTTGATGCTTGATTTTAAAGAAAATCCCGAACAGTATTTTCAATTTGCAGTTGGGGACTTAGTTGAGTTGCCAGAAGATATGGTCAAGGACTCAAAACCTGAAGGCTATGTTCCGTTGTTTGAAAGATTTTAGGAGGATTAGAGATGAATCATCAAGGAAAATCAAGAAGAGAACGAATTGAATATGCTCGTTCTCGTTCGATTTTGGATGTAGCTCGTGACCTGGGCATGGAACTCTTTCGTTCAGGTAAGGATTATCGTTGGAAGGAACATGATTCATTAGTCATTAATCCTGACAAGAACCTATGGAATTGGTTTTCAAGGGAAGGTGAAGGAGGGGATGTTATTGCCCTTGTCGAGAGTATGAAGAAAGTCAATTTTAACCAGGCTATAGACTTTTTGAATGATAGACAATTTAAAGATTTTCAATTAACTGAGTCTCGACGAGAAGCATTTCACTATTATTTAGAATCTTATGAGAAACCTTTGATCGAGGGACGGCAATTTCTAAAAGAACAACGGGGTCTTTCTGATGAGACGATTGATTTTTTCCTCAAGCAAGGGGTGCTTTCTCAAGCGAATGCGAAACTAGATGCTTTCTGGGATGAGCCTGCGAAACGCTTGGGTGGTCAGTCACTTCCGGAGCCTGTTATTGTGTTCAAGTCTCTATCTTTTTCTAAAGAGCTAGTAGGAGCTTCTTTGCAAGGAATTGAGGAAAACTGGGATAAATGGAGTAAACATGGCTATGCCAAGGTGATTCTGAAAAATTCGGATTCGCTAACAGGCTTTCATGTCGATATTGGCCAGCCTCAGCGTTTAGTTTTTGCAGAGTCTCCTATCGATCTCATGTCTTATTATCAATTAAAGAGAGAAGATCTAGCTGATGTTCGTTTGGTATCGATGAATGGATTGAAAGAATCAACCATCTCCTATCATCTAGCGCAGCTTGAAGCAGAATTGTCTGGCCGTCCATTGCATTGGACTAAAAAGGAGCTTGAAAAAGCCTTGGATGCAGCCCTAGCAAGGGGTTATTTTGCGGACAACAAAAACCAGGGCAAAATTACTCTAGCAGTTGATAATGATGAGGCGGGAAGGAATTTTATTGGTTCCTTAGAGAGGAAAGGTGTGTCTGTCAGCGTTGATTTACCGCCGATTTTGGAGGAGGGACAGGTGAAGTCTGATTGGAATTATGTTCTCAAAAAGCAGTCTTCTAAACAAGGTGACTTGTTTCAAGATGTCGATATTCAAAGCGAAGTCGATGCCTATACTACATCAATCACACAGGATGATTCATCTTATTATTTATGGCAGGATGAAGAACTCCTAAATCTTGGAGCAGATGATGCTATCTTAGAGGATTTTCATAGTCTTCTGGAAGATCAACAGTATCAGATTGATGGAGTTCCCTTGTACGTCGAAGAATCGGCTAATGATGGAGCAACGGGGTATCTTTCTATTGATGGGACTGTACTCGATAGGGACGGGATTCGAGACTATCTAGCTGAGCAAGATTTTTCAGAACAAAGGTCGGTTGAGTTTCTCACTAAATTGGAGGATCAATTACCTGAAATTTGGGAGGACGTAGTGGAGCATTACAACCAAGCAGCTGAAAAAATTATGGAGAAATACAAGCTGGGGGAACAGCAAGATCCGTCTATTTCTCAGGTGAAAACCTATGATGAGATTAAACAAGAAAACAAGCAACTTGCTAAACGAATTGAAGAACGAATTAAAGCAGGGGAACTCACGATTAGTTTTGATACAGATGTTTACCTGTATGATGTTTTTAAAAAGCTTGGCAATAGCCATCCGACTAAGTATGTCAATGATAAACGATTCGAAATCCTGGCTCCCCTTAGATCAATCTTAGCCTCTATTGATGATGAAACCGTAAACCTGTATAAGAAGAAAGGGACGGTAGAACAAGATTCACTCTATCAAGCCCTAAAACCGTATCAGCGTACATTGAGCGTGGACATTTCAACCCGCTTTATTGGCGAATTGGCGATAGCTGCTTATAACACTAATAGGCAAGTCGAGAGTCTCTCAGGTGATCATTTTGGCCATTCCTACGGTGCGCAAACCCTCAATAGCCTGTCACAGTCTATTGAGCGGATGCTGGAATATCCTTTAATTGAATCAGGAGTTAGAGATTATAATTACGGGTTTGTGACGATTCCAAATGCTTTTTATCATTACCTGGATGAACAAGAGGGGGATCTTGTATTAAGCCGTTCTGACTTGGATTTGTTACTGGCACGAATTGAGGAACAGCCTCTTCAGGTAGTAGATGATATTCGAGAGGAAGGGCTTGTTGTTCCAAAAGCACAAGAAAAAGCCTTTGAAGTGAATCAAAAGGCTGGTCAAGTGCTAGCTCCAGAAGTAATCAAGATGGATTCAGCTAGATATTCCATCTATCAGGACTATTCTGTTTTTCTTAAAGAAGGTGTTGTCTACCTAGGAAAACACGATAACTATCAGGGTTCGCAAGGATACGATAATAGGGATCAGTCGCTGATACGGGTTTCTGATAATAAAAAGATGTGGTCATTGCTTTCGGAAGATGGATGGGTTTACCCTGTTCAAACGATGGTCAAAATGGGAACCTTTACGGAATCAGATATACAGGAGTTTGAGGACTTGAAGTCAGGTCTATTGAAAGATTTGATCTTGCCACCGATTACTCAGTATTCAGTTCAAATTCAAAGCACCACCCACCCTGATTTCACAAAAGAAAAGATTGATGAGGCTTATGTATCTCTGCATCCTAACTTGGAAGAATGGGGCTTAGTTCCTTATCGAGAATTCATGACCGAATTGTATACAGCTAACCAAACTAGTAGTGAAGAGAGCTTTTCAATCGAGTTTAACATTCTCGCTAAATATCCCCATGAGAACATCCAATTAAAACATATTCATTATGAAATTGGACAGGAGACTGAGTCTTTAGGGGAGCGCTTGGGTTGGAGGATAGAGCAGCCCATACTTTACCAATTGGATCAGGAAGCTTTCAATGACGTGAAGGAGCAGATACAGGCTCATCAGGAAAAAGTAGACGAGTTGATTCAAGATATAGTATCGCTTGATGAAAAAGGCTTCTATTTGGAGCAGGATTCCGAATTATATGATAGGGGAGCTTCTTCTGATGAGATAGAAGTCTTCCATGGTTTAGTTCCAACTATTGAGAATAAGGATGATTTATTCACAGTATCCCTTAAAAATTCTTCTGAGGTTGGAGTCAGTGGCTTCCTGGCTTTAAATGGGGATCCTATTGATGAATCGAATATTCATAATCATCTGGACAAGCTAGATTTGAACTCTGAGTATCAACTTGCTTTCTTAGAGGATTTAAAGGCAGCCGTTTCTTCTACTTGGAATGAGGCAAAAACAGCTTATGACAAGGCATTTGACGAGGTAGTGGCTATGTATAACTTGGAAAAGACAGGCAAGGATTATTTTGTCCGCTTTGAATTTTCAGAGCATGATTTTAACTATCAATCAGGAGAAATCATTCCGTATGAGGCATTTGCGAGGGAGCTTTACAGTAAGTATCATTTTAGTCCCCAGGGCTATTATAAGACCTATTTTGAAGTTTTGGATGCGAATCAGGAATCTATTTCAGGACAGATGCGAATCGATATTGGATCTGACTGGGAATCCATTGGTTTCTATCTGTCAGAAGGTAATCCTCATAAATCAGCTTTGTTAGAAAAAGATGCACTTGTGGTGAAAAGTTTAGATGAAGAGATTAAGGTAGCTGAACAAAAAGAAAAATCTCCTGAGAAAACTCAAGAGATTTTGGATGATAGGGCCAGTGTTGGGGAGGGTTTTTTACAACTCGAGGCTGAAGGCAGTACCAAACCCGTAGCAGAAACTGCTACCTTTGAGCAAACTGTTACCAGTCACCCGACATCACCCTATCATTACCTACATTTTAACACAAATTTTGAACCAGTACAAAGAAGAAAATCCAAGTATCACCCTATCAATGCAGAGGATCTGAAGCGAATGAATCAGTATTCTCCATCGATTCAAAGAACAGCTCAATGGTATTTGGATGAGCTATCAGGTAGTCATATTCATTATTTTTATTCTGATAAAGGAGAGATGAATATACTGGATGTGTCATTCAAGCAAGAGAATTTTTTACACTTAACAGGAATTAGACCCATTGATTCTGTAAAACAGGCTTCTGATTTTGTAGTAGATTTTGCACAAGGCTATGGAAACTATAATCAAATATTGGTAAGCAATAACTTGAAGGATAAGTTACAAGTATTACCAATGTTAGAGGATATTTTGGATCCAACCTCATTTGTCTTAGATAACTTAGAAGAAGTCAGAACTGCTAAGCGTTTAAACCTGTCTGAGGCAATAAAAAGCAAGGATGAAGACTTCTTATTGCTGTTTAAAGATATTGGTGATGAGTTAGTACCAGCATCACTTATGAAAATTAAAGGTGAGATTAAAGCAGATTTGGATAACACTGATGAAAAAATCATTCTTGGTGTTTTTCGGAATCGTGATGGCATCATTGAACAACTTTCTATTAACGAGGAATACGTTAAAGACGGTGGCCAGGAAATGTTGTCTATCCTGCAAAATAAGCAGTATGAAGAGTCTATTGATGTTGAGACAGTTCAAGAGGTGAAGGAAAGTGTGGATAGAAGTATTGAAGAAATGTTAGGTACCAATGCAGCTAATAGTCTAGTTTCTTCCATCCCTCAAATTCAAGAGAATTTATCAGCTGAGAGAAATCTGCTAGCTATGGCTCAAGATGATGGTCGAGTCTTATATACAAATCAAGAAGATTTTGGTCAGGAACATCAAGTAGAGCTAGTGGTACATAGTGGAATAGAGCTGAACCAACTATCTGAAGCACAGGCTCCATGGACTTTAGCACTTATCAAGGGAGAAGAAAAGTTGGGTTATCTTGCTTATGGTAGTGACTGGGGAAATGATTTTCAAATTGAAAATGAGCTAGAGAATATAGCTGGACAGATTAATTCTGTCCAGATTAGTGTAGCCGATTCAGGTCTCTATAAACAAGAGGAAGTGGAAGCTTTTCTTGCTTCTAATATTGAAAATACAGATGGCCAGGAAATGCTGTCTATTTCAGCTGAAGAATTTACACCTGTTTTAGATACTGCTTACAATCTAGGAGATGTTAGAAATCTAGGAATAGAGCCTCTTGAAAAATTTCAAGCAGCCTGGGAGCGTTATTATGAGCTTTCAGATGCTCATGAAGGTGATTTTACGGCTGTCGTTGAAGCTGCGGATCAATTAGGGTTGGTCAATAAAGAATCAGCTTTTTATCGGGACTGGAGTCAAGATCGTATTTATGAGGAAAGCTATCATGTACAGATTCAATGGTTTGAACGCTGGCCTGATAGCCCTCAGCTTCCGTTTAACGAGATAGACCGTGTAGACTATCAGAGCTTTGCGGAAGTGCTTTATGAACAAAATAAGGCGTTTTATGAGCGGAATAAGGAGAGCGCAGAAATTGCCAATGAAACAGGGAATCAGGACGCTTATATTCCTTACACCAAGATTAAATTTGATGTCTATGCTCCTGGAGGGAAACTGATTAAAGAAGGTGTTCGTTATAACATCGGGGATGAAATTGAACCTATTTCAAGGCTTTTAGGGATGGGCTACCGTCGTTTGGAAGGTTATGAAGCCTTGGCCAAGATGGATGAAGAAATCTTCAATCAACTGGAAAATAGGGTTACGGTTGCTGAAAATGATTCTCAGGTAGAGGAAGAGAGTTACGCTCTTAGACGGTCTAGAGCCAAGTTAGAACGCTTGAAAAAGGAGCGAGATGAGGCGATTGGTGCCGCTATGGATCATCAGAAACTAACAAATGGCCAGCCGATGAATGATAAACGGGGTGGTCAATCTTTCTTGAAAAAACAAGGCCAGAAAGAAGACAAGGTCTTTGCTCTGTTAGATGAAATTAAAAAACAAGAAGAAAAGGTAGCGTCTTTAGAGGATAAGGAGCGCTGGAAGAAACAAGGATTAAACCGTAGGGGAACAGGACTTGATATTAGTGTAGAGAACATTCCTCTGATTGAAGCCGAAATCGCTAAGGCTGAGAAGGGTGAAGGTTCTTACTCTCCTCAAACCATTAAGCGTTACAAGGCTGAATTGGTTAAATTGAAGGCTATGCAGGATAAGATGGACAATGTTACCATTCATCCCAAGGTTCAAGAATTGATTGATGCTGGTAAATTAAGCCAATGGAAAAAGCAACCAACGATTTACTTTGTCAAAGGGCTCCGGAAGGTTGCTGTGGAATTGACCGATGATGGGCAGCTACAATTGCCAAGCTCTGGGAAATTTCATCCGAAAACAGAAAAAGATAAGGATGCAGTCCAAGAACTATTGTCTTCAGTATCTCAGGAGAAGGAGGAAGAAAAGGAGCTGGAAAGTCTCCCTGATCCTTCCCAGCTGAAAGAAAAAGAAGAGCAACAATCTGACTCTGTGTTTGTGGAGGAAGGGCAGGATCCACTCCAAGCAGAGAAGGTAGGCTACAGCCAAATTTCAGCTCATGAACTCAGTGAAGTGGCCTTTCAGAAAATCCGAGAGTTTTCGCAGTCTCCAGAAGCTCTAAAAGAATACCTGGATTTCATGAGCCGTTTTCCGCAACTGTCTCCGAGAAATGCTGCTTTGATTCAAGCACAATGGCCAGGTGCTAATGCAGTCGCAACTTACAAGCAATGGCAAGGTATGGGTGAAAGTCTAGGAATTACTCCAGAAGATGTTATTGGAACCAAGGCTATCTATAAGAACAAGAAGATAGGAGAAGTAAACGAGGTGATTTATCGGAATCTGTCTGTTAAGGCAGGAGAGAAGGCTCAAATTACCCTGTTTCGTCCGATTATGGTTGATATGATTCCAGTCCTTGATGAACAGGGGCGGCAGCTGAAAAATGATAAGGGCAATCCTCAGTATAAAAAGTTATCCCAGGCTACTCCGCAAGAAAAAGCCCTAATAAAAGAAGGCAAGCTCCCTGTTCGTCAATTCCAACAAAGAGATCCGGAGACAGGCTATCCTCGGTATACAACTTACAAGGTATTTGAATTGTCCCAGACAACCTTAAAACCTGAAGCCTATCCGAAGGCCATGCCAAACCGCCACTATGATTTTAATCTTGATCAGGTGCGTACAAAGGAAGTCTTGTCAGGCTTGTGTGACTATTCTAAGAAGATTGGGGTGCCCATTGTAGAAGATGATGCTCAGATACTGGGAAATGCAAAGGGCGGTTTCGATCGAGCATCTCAGACCATTCTCTTGAATAAGAGGAATACACCTGGAGAAATGATTGGAACCACTATCCATGAACTAGCCCATGCGACACTGCATAATCCTAAATTTACGGATTTGTATCGAGAAAGTATTGGGATGGTTCAAATGGAACTAGAGGCTGAAATGACTAGTTACCTGGTATCCAATCATTTTGGACTCGATACTTCAGAGAAGTCTATTTCCTACATGGCTATCTGGACGAAAAACCTTTCTTCTTTGACGGATCAGGAGTTAACCCAGTCTATGAAAAGGATCCACCAAACAACTGCTAGAATTGTCCAGTATGTTGAACAGCACACAAAGCCCTATTCTTTAGCGCAACAAATAGAAGAACAGAGAAGTCTGTTTCAGGAGAAAAAGAAAGGATTGAACCCCTAAAAGAGTGCTCGTGAGAGCCTCTTTTTTCATGCCCTTTACAAGAGATTTTGGAAGTATTTCTTATGATGGAACTATCAAAGGAGGAATAAAATGAAACAGGTAACACCATTTTTAGAGAAGTATACGGATAATCTATCTCAGAAGGTTGCTAAAAAGTCCGAAGATTATCAGGTTTACGGTCGAGAAAAAGAGATCCGGGCGGTTCAAATCTCCTTACTCAGACGAAGCAAGAATAATCCCATTTTAGTGGGAGAGGCTGGAGTCGGAAAGACTGCGATTGTTGAAGGGCTGGCCTTGGCCATTTTAAAGGGTGAGGTCGCTCCTCGACTGAGAAATTTAACAGTTCGCTCTTTAGAATTATCCAGTTTGATGTCAGAAGCCGATGGGGGCTTTATTGTGAAGTTTAAAAAGATTATTGAGGAGATGATTGAAACGAGAGGCGAGAATCTTCTCTTTATTGATGAGCTTCATACAATTGTGGGTGCTGGAGGTCAAGAAGGGCAAGCGCTGGATGCTGGAAATGTCATTAAGCCTGCCTTAGCACGTGGAGATATTCAGCTGATTGGGGCTACAACGCTTGATGAATTTCACGAGTATGTTGAAACGGATCGAGCGTTAGAGAGACGGATGCAGCCTGTGATGGTGGCGGAGCCGACCATTCCCCAAGCCATTGAGATTTTAAAGCAGGCAAAATTCATTTATGAGAACTTTCATCAGGTAAAGATTAGTGATGAGGCAGTGAGACAAGCCGTGGTACTATCGGTTCGCTATCTGACCGATCGTTTTTTACCGGATAAGGCCTTTGATCTGATTGATGAGGCAGCAACAATTGCTTCAGCTGAAAATCTGAATCTGATTACGGATCGAGAGATTGCGCAAGTAATCAAGGATAAAACAGGAATCCCGGTGACCACGATTTTAAAAGCCGATCGAGAACGGCTAGCAGGTTTAAAAACAAAGATTATGGAACGGGTCAAGGGACAGGATGAGGCCGTGGATACAGTGATTAATGCGGTTACGATTGCCCAGGCAGGGCTACAGGATGAAAACAAGCCGATCTCTTCTTTTCTCTTTTTGGGATCGACTGGTGTTGGAAAGACTGAGTTAGCCAAAGCTTTGGCAGAGGGACTTTTTGATGATGAGGCTGCCATGATTCGTTTTGATATGTCTGAGTATAAGCAGAAAGAGGATGTCACAAAATTAATAGGAGATCGAAAAACAGGGACTAAGGGCTTATTGACAGAGGGAGTTAAACGGAAGCCTTACTGTGTGCTATTGATCGATGAGATTGAGAAGGCGAACGGGGAGGTTGTTGACTTGTTTCTCCAGGTGCTAGATGATGGACGTTTGACAGATTCGTCAGGGCGACTAGTGAGCTTTAAGAATACGATTGTTGTGATTACAACCAATATCGGAGCGCAAAAAATTATCAAACAGTATGAGCTGAAGGGCAGTTTTAAGGATTTAACAGTCAGGGATCGGAAACAGTTTGAGAAAAGCATGGGAACAGAATTAAGAACAGAGTTCCGACCTGAATTTCTGAACCGAATTGAGCATAAGCTGATTTTTAATATGCTAGATGAAATGGTTGGGAAGGAAATTATTGTGAAAAACCTTCAAAAAATGAAGGAGAGAATGGCCAATAAACAGCTTTTGTTTGCTTATTCGCCTGAGCTAGTCGATTATTTGTCAGATGTCGGAACGGATGTAGAGAATGGGGCACGGCCTTTGGAGCGGATTATCAAACAGAAGATTTTAGCCCCGATAGCCAAAATGAGCCTTGATTTAGAAGACAATGGCTTGGCTCACCGTATCTATGCCTGGATCGATGGAGAAGCCCCTGATGAATATCATCGGATTGATCAGCGAGAGATTCGTTTTGATATTCAGTCTGACGATTTATTTTTAAATGAATCAGTGATGTGACCCTTTATAAGCGTTTCGCTTATGATTCTGTATACTGCTACTGTCAAAGAAAAAAAGGAGGACATTTATGAAATATCATTTGACAAACCCGTTTAAGAAGGTAAAAGAAAAGCTAGACTTTGTGGCAATACCCTTTGCTACTTTTCTAGCTTCAGTACTTCCTACATCGGTGTCTGCGGACGATCCCTTTGCAAAGGTAAATACTTTATCCAATCAAGGAGTTACAAAATTCCAGGGAATTGCTATCGGTATCTTTTCACTCGCTCTGGTTGTGACAGGACTTATTTACGGCTTTGGCGGTCGTGAAATTAGAGCTAAGATTAAAGAGTATTGGTGGGCAATTGCGCTTGCAGTTGTGGTCGTATTTGCTGGAGTAAGTATTGTAACGTGGCTCGCTGGTTTTGTGAAGGGATCGGGGTAATCTAGATGAACTTTCCCTTATTAAAAAAATCGAGACCCTTGATCAGTGATGATCTATTTCTTGAAATAAGCTGGCTGGATGGTAAGTCTCCGGAAGATGATCCGGAACTTTTACGGGTTATTGAAGAGTTAGATCAGAGATACCTGGAAATTTTTGATCATACAATTGAAGAAACGCTCCCTTGCCTGACCTTTCATCAAGCAGAAGTTCTATTTTCAGAGCTTAGAGAGGTTTATGGTCAGTACCAATTCAAAAAGATTGCCATTGCCCATCTAGAAGGGAAGGAAGTCATAACGGAGGGGGAAGTCTTTGCGAGTCCCCTAGTCATTGATAGTCACTATCAGAATATTTTACTTCCCCTTATTCAGTCGATTTTGACTCATCCAGATTTTGAAGGCTATAGTTATCAAGAAAAGCGGGAATACTTTGAGAATCAGATTTATCCAGTCTATAAGCAGAGTCTCGATTTATTGGATTCTTCGCTTCCAATTTTTCCAGTTGAAGGTGAGGAAGTTTCCAGGGTTCCTGTCCAACCAATAATAGAGCAGCCTTCTTCAGTCGCAGAGGCAGCAATTCCATCGCTCAAAAAAGTTTATCTTCTACTGAGTATTCTGGGTTTATTAGCGGGGACTGGTTTTGGATTATCTGCCTGGACGATGAGGCACTTGTCGCAGAAAACAGAGCAACTCAACTATCTCTATAAAGAATTAAAGGATTTAAAGACAACTCTTTCAACTGAAAATGAAGTGGATGTTTTTAGTCGATACTTTTTAACCAGCTATTATTCTGGCAACAAGGAGGTATTGGTTGACTTTCTTTCAGACGGAGACGCTAAATACACCGCTCCGCAAGAAGGGCGCTTACAGTCAGTTTTGTTGGAGAAAATCGACTATGATTCGGACAAGGATGAATATGAGGTGACATATGTTTTATCTTTGAAACAGGAAGATAAGCTGGCTAGTCTTCGACAAACCTTTTCGATTCAGAAAAAGGATTCCGCAAAATACGGCTATATCATTGTTCGAGAACCTAAAGAAACAGAATATTTGAAATCTGAAGATTAGTTGAAAAGCAGCAGGTGAAGGACTTGCTGCTTTTTTGTACAAGAAGTTGTTCATTAAGTTATATAACTTTTTGTACATATCCTTTAGCTGTACCTTTAGAAACTATTTGAGGATTATTTTGTAGACTAAGGGAGAAATACGCATCAGAAAGGATACAGTATGGATAGTCTACAAGATCATTTTATTGACGATCTGCTGGCGGATTCTCTGCAGGCAGCTAGTTATTTAAGACAGATGAGTTGTTGCCATCTACAGGTTTTTACCTATGATTGCCAGCAATGGATGGGGAATTACCTCAAGAGATACTGGGCGGCTTCCCCAGAAATTCAATTACAAATCTTTTTGTTTTCGGGATTCTCTGCTCCTAGGAGGGAGGTAGAACAGATTGATTGATTTACTTGAAATATCGCTCTATATACTCATGCAGTTGTCCAAGAAAAACACGGTCTTATTTATCATCCTACTAAGTTTAGTGAGCTATTTGGGATATAGGGGGTTAAAAATTGGATGGCCATCTATTCATAGATGCAGCAAAGGTCTAGTTGCAGCTGTTAGAGATCCAAGGAAGATTCTCATTCAATTGAAAAGTTTGAAGAAAGTAGAGACTTTGCGGAAGGTTTCATTATGGCTACCAACTTATATCGGTCTGTGGTTGGGAAATCTCCTTTTTCGTCTAGTTTATACCCTCCCTTTCATAGGCCGTAAGCGGAAACGGTTCAACAAAGAGGTCAAACCGATTCTAGCTTTTAAAACCTTCCAGAGCTTTATTTACATGGGGCTTGGCTTTAGCTTCCTTGCTTTTTTACTGACAAGTTATTTAGTGACCGTTCTTCGAGCGATTATTCCCTATCTCTATTTCATGGTTTTATCCATTAAGGATGAAAGCCTCTATAGAGCCTTTGACTGGACGAGTTTGTTGATCCAAAATCTTTTGAATGCACGGGTCTTTGTCTTGGCTCCAATTCTAGCTTTTCCAATTTTTACTTTAGGTTTAATCGCTGCTTGGAGATCCGCTTGGATTAATTTTGAGCAGTATCGTGATTACAATCATAATGAGGAAGGAGACGATCGCTTTGCGACTATTAAAGAGATTCATCAGCAGTACAAGAAAGTCCCAAACAAGAGACTGACTTATCCAGGTGATGGTGGGGTGCCTGTTCTACATGAAACGAGGAAAAATTTAGCTGGTGTAACCTTAGCTTCTCAGATGAAGTGGCAGAATCGAACAGTTGGTAGGTATATCTATCAGGCACAGAGGATCTTAGGAAATTTAGGACAAGTGTCTGGGGATTACTATATAGAAGATGCTACGGTTAATCTTTTGGATATTGGGATCACCCGATCTGGTAAAGGGGAAAGCCGTGTAGCTCCAATTATCGATATTAATAGTCGAGCAGAAAAGCAGCCTTCGATGGTCATTCAGGATCCCAAGGGAGAACACTATCAAGCTTCTTATAAAACCATGCGAAAGCGTGGCTATGATGTCGAAGTTTTGTCCTTCCAGAATATGGATTGGTCAATGTCCTACAATCCCTTAGAGTTAGCGATTGCGGCCGCCAAAAGGGGATATTATGAAAAGGCTCAGACTCGTGTCAATGCCGTTGCAGAAGCGATTTTCCCGCAGCCAAAAGGCGGAGGCAAGGGAAATTCAGAATACTTCCGGAAGTCCTCTATTTCATTGTTTAATGCCTTGACTATGGCGCTTATAGATCGAGCTAATGAAACTTTTCAAAATGGCGAGGAGGATGCCTGGGACACCATTACCATCCACAATATTGCTAAATTTTTGGCGAATTTGGGATCAGAGGATGTATTTGTAGATAGTGATGGGGAAATCGTTGAAAACCCAGAAAAAGGACAGAGTGTCTGGAAGAAGTCTAAACTAACCGTTTATTTTGATAATCTCCGCAAAGTCAATCAAAAGCAGTTTTCTAAATTTAGACAGATGGCAGATATAGAGTTCCGAGCTTCGGATTTTGGAGGCGATGAGACAAAAGGAAATGTCTACTCCAGCATGATGACGGGAATCAACCTATTCCTTCAAGACAATGTGGCCAAGTTGACTTCTAAAAATTCTATTGATTTGGAATCGGTGGGATTTCCAAGGCGCTTATCGGTCAAGCTTCGTTCTAGTCGGAACCGCTTGATGGAGAATGAGTTTACCCATAAAACCGCTAGAATTACCATTAAAGATGCTAGAAACGGTAAAGTCTATGTTCAAAATGCGACAGCCTTAATTGATGCGGAAGGTTATCTGACCTACTGTATTGCTCCTAAATTGCCTAATCAATTTGTGATCTCGATCGATTTTGATCATGACAATAATGGAACTTCAGCTATTCGTTCTGTAGAAATTCAATTCTCAGCTGAAAAAATCTATGGGGGAGTGGATTCTTATACAGGTAAGCCCTCGTTAAGGGGTCTTCAAATTAGGATTGATAAAGCTAGCCAGTCCCTGATTAAGGAGCAGGATGTGGAGTTGATTTACTCAGACAATCCAAAAATCATTTATTTAGTAACTCCTCCCAATCGAACCGAATACAATTCGATTGTCTCGCTCTTCTTAGATCAGTTGTTTAATGCCAACTATGAGCTGGCCTTATCGAATGGTCGAAAATGTATCAATCGGATTCTCCATGTTCTAGATGAGTTTACAAACATGCCAGCCGTTCCGAACATGGATACTAAAATTTCAATTGGTCTTGGCCAGAATATCTTGTATTATCTCTGGATTCAAAATTTAGAGCAGCTGGTGGCTGAGTACGGTGAGAATGTAGCTAAAACGATTCAGGATAACTGTTCACTTCAGGGCTATATTAAGTCGACGTCACAAGAAACCAATGAACGTTTCAGCAAGCGCTTAGGCAGTCGAACCATTACTCGGAGAAGACGGTCAAGCAACATTCTCGATGAAGCCAATCCAAATGTTTCAGTCGATCATGTACGACAAGAATTGTTGACTCCTACACAACTGGCCAAACTCCAAGAGGGTGAGGCCGTGATTCTACGAGGTGTCAAAGGTCGGAATAATCAAGGTCACAAGGTAACGACTGATCCTATTTTCCTTCACGACAAGACTAGCCTGCCTTATCGTTACATGTTCCTACAAGAGGAGTTTGACCAGTCTATGACCTTGGCAGATATTCCAGTTGAAAGTGAACACCGGAACTTGAATTTACAAGATGTGGCTATCGATGGTGAAAGAGCCTTTAGAAACCTGATTGACTGGCGCCGTCACCTCAATGCCGGCCTCGGCAGCAATACAGGAGAGAGTCCAAAATTAGCAAGTCGAGGCAGGACTCAGATTCAAGGGCAGCCCCAAGCAGTCCAGTCGACTGAAGAATTATTTGAAGTCGCAGTAGCTAGTGTGATTGGCGGTGATGTTTTACCTGGCTATGAGGAGAGCTTCCTAGACGATGATTTCTTCGTGGATGATGTGATGTAGTTATCGTTGGCAGAACTGAGCAGAGGAATCAACTCTGTTCAGTTTTTTAGACTCAAAGTTATATAATTAATTGGCCATCTTTTTTATAACTTTTGCTTTTTCCGATGGTCTCAGCTATAATAAAATTAGGAACGTAAAAGGAGAAGGTTATGAAATTAGGGAAAGTTGCTCGTTTAGTAGTTTGTGGTCTCGTTATTTTCTTCCTAGCAGCCTGTGGCGCAAAATCACCAGAAGATCTTGAAAAAAATGTGTTGAAAGATAGCTATACAGGATATTCGCAAGAGTCTGGTTATCAAGGGCGAAAATTTATAGCGGGTGGAGATACTTTAACTTTTGATAAAAGTCAGAAATTGATCAAGAACAGCCATGGTGAAGAAATTAAATATGCAGTTGTTTCGGATGATCAAGCTAAGAAAATCCCTTCTAAATATAGAGGAGCACTAGTGGATCTTGAAGAGGAATTAAAAGAAACAGATAATTTTACAATTGCTGTAGGAGATAATCCTGAAAAAGCCAGTGCATATTACCAGGTTGCTTTACAAAATGGTGGTAAGAATATCCGAATCATTGAACTTCTCCGGGGATATAAATATGAGAATGCTTACTATGATTTTTCTGGTGTAGCGGATTAAAATGAAAGTCTCAGAAATGAGGCTTTTTTGTTGCCCTTTAAAAGAAATTTTTAATTTATTCCTTATGATAGAATCATCAAATAGAAAGTAGAGGATTTTTCATGAGGTATGGCACCTTTTCAGATTTAATGCATGAAGTAGAAAAACTTGATGGGGATATTCAAGGAGATAACGCTGTAAAATTGGCAGAGTTTTATTCCTATTGGATTAATTACTTAGAACCAGCCCCAGCTTTTTTGTCCTATCTATCTCACCTACCAGGAGGTATTGCTAAGGTTTTTTACCAAATCACAGTTAGTTTAGAACATGTGTTTAATAATATGTTTAAGTTATTTGGCTTATTTGGCTACCTGGGGGATAATTCGACCTTGATTGGTCAATTTTTCTATTGGTTTCAAGTGCTGGGAACAAGCATATTTACCTTAGTTCTGATTATTTCGGCTTTGCTTGGAGTGTTCACAAAACCTGTTAAGTATAAAAATGTGATTACTAATTTTTTGTTGGTCACTTTTATGACAACGGCTTTGCCTTTAGGATTAACGATTATCACACAAGCAATGGCTGAGGATGCCCGAGCCATTCAAACCCTGTCTTCTGGGAAGGAAGATTATTCTTCCCTGGCTATTCAGCCCATCAAAAATAATGTGGTTGATCTAAAAATTTTAGTGGACAATGATTTTTCAACAAAACTGTTTCCGCTTGATAATTATGGATATATCAAACCTGTTCAGGAAGGATCAACTCCCGTCAATAATATTACAGATGATCCCGAGAAAAGAGATACACTTGATTTTGTGACCAAAATTGATTTTGCGGCTACCTATGGTGCTACAAATGGAGTAGTTCTTGATGATATGGAGATCGAATTTGATGAGAAATATGGAGTGAAGGGAATTAAGGGCTTATTCCTTCATAGGCTAGATGCTAATCAGACTGGTGTTGAGACCATCACAGAACATCGATTTGTGAACGGTTTAAATGCTTTTGAACCTGTTTATATGAGGTACAAGGTAAACTGGATTGGAATGTTTATCCAGTATGGTATTCTGATGATTCTTTTAGGTACCATGGCCTTTAAATTTGTTAAATCGGTTTTCGATATTATCATTCAGGCTATGATTTCTCCCATTGTCGGTTATAGCTCCGTTTCCAAGTCTACCAAGTATAAAGAATTACTGAGGACTATTGGAGGTGCTCTAGCAGGGATTATGTTTGAGGTGATCATCATTCGAGTTGTTTTAGAAATTTGTCGAGATTTACCAACCTTGTCTGTCTCTGCGGTTACCAAGTTATCAGGTGGTTTCTTTGATGGGCTAAATATGTGGGAACAGGTATTATCGGCTTCTTTAGTCTATCTAGGCTTGTTCTATGCGACGATGCAAGGAATTGCCATGGTCGAACGTTGGTTGGGTGTGTCTACAGCTCAAAGCGATTCAGCTCAACAATTGATGAGTTCTGTGATGGCTGGAAATGCGCTTTTCAATGGCGCTCGTGGATTTGGGCATGGTGCTCTGGCTGCAGCTGATATGGGTGCTAATCTTGCAGGGGCAGTACCTGGATTTGTGGCTGGAGGAAGTCGGGTTATCGGAAATAGCTTGTCTGCTACAGGTGGAGGTCTTCGTGGCTTTGGTGATGCTGTAAAAGATCAAGGTTTTGTGAATACTGCAACTGGCGGATTAAGTAACATGGTCAACCTGGCCGATGCGATGGGGCAAGATGCAGTTGGGAAGGTGAAGGATTTTGCTGGAGGTGTCGCAGATAATCTAAGTCAGAAAGAGCAAGCTGGTCATGATGCGACTTATGCTGCCTTTAAAAATCCAGCAGCTGAACCTAAAGTAGGCTTTAATTCTAAGATGAGTGCCAATGCTGACTATGGTTTGAATCGTTCCGGGCATTATGGAGGAGAACCTCTCTTCTCAGATTCTGCCTCTGGTACTGGTTCGTCTCTAGGGACAAACACTAGTTCATCCGGTGGAGGAATCACAGATCCTACCTTGGCGGCAACAGATCTCTCAGCTCCTGATTTTACAGGTATTAGTGATCCTAGTCCTGTAGGTGCTGGAAATTATTCCAATGTGAGCGCTCCGAATCTGTATCCGGAGACAAGTCAGGATCCGTTGCTATCTGGTCAGAAAGTGGATCAAGAGAGGTTATCCTCAAACCAGAAATCGAACATTCCTAATGTAACCTCGCAGGTTGATCCGTTTGGTGCTCCTAGCGAACCTCTGCAGAGTCAAAATCCGCTGAGAGGTCTAGAATTTGATGAAGATGAAGGGTAGAGAGAATGGATTTCAAAGATAAGATAGTTGTTATTACAGGAAGTCTACGGCCTCTCAGTCGTAAGGATGCTATTCGTTTGCTTGAAGCTAGGGGTGCAATTGTACATGCTTATATTTCAGCGGCTACAAATATTTTAATCACAGGTCACCGCCAATTGGATCTCTTTCAACCAGAGAAGCGATCCAAGAAGTACCAGGCAGCTATGCGAAGGATAGCAGAGGGGCAAGTGATTGAAATTGTGACGCAGGATCGATTTTTTCAGTTAGTAAAGGAGTCTCAGAGATGAGACTTCTTTTTTTGCAGTGAAGTGACTCTTTACAAGAGATATTGGTTTTATTTTTTACCATAGAGGCAAAAGAATGGGGAGGAAGTTATGGATGAAAAATATGGCGTACCTAGAGATGTTTATGCTCGGGTCAAAATTATTGGATTGTTTATGGTCGATCTTGTCTTTGTGGGAGGTTCAGGTGTTATGGCTTTGTCCTTTGCATTGAAGGTATTTCCACCGAGTCAGTGGGCTCAAATGCTGCTTTTTATCATTTTGAGTCCGGTTTTGAGTCTGTACCTGATTCTTCCTACCAATGGCGGGAAGAAGAATTGGAATAGTATGTACTTGTTTTTTAGACGGCGGCGCAAACGCTATGTCAGTTTAAATTATATTCGAGGGGGAAAATTGTAATGGCTATTCGAAAAGCTGAAAAACCGGTTGAAAACAAAAAGCCCTTGGGGCGGGTATCTGAGCGAAAAGGCTATTCGGAGTCTTATTTTGACTTGAATTCCTGTGTTGATTTACTGGATGTAAAGTCGATTATTCCCAACCAACAAGCCTATATCCAACTGGTAGATTTGGGTTATCTCCAATTGATGGAAATACCAGGTAAAGATTTAGGCTCCCTGTCTTGGAATGAGATGATGCGTACCATTCAAAATTTTGAAAAGTGGCTTTCTGATTTTAATACAGATATTCAGATTGAGACGACAACCTTACCGACCAATACAGCTCCCCAAATTACTGATTTACGGCATCATTTGAGCCTGGTTCGGGAGGAGAAGGCCAAGTTGCCTGTAGATAGCCGGCGGTATCTTCAGCTACAAGATCGAGAGGAGTTGTTGCTTAATCAAATTCGTGTTGAAGAAAGTATTCAACAGGAAATTTACAATACAGAGTTTATTTTATGGTTGTTTGCACCTACAACGATGGAACTAGATGATCTGGTTCGGAAGGCTAAAACGTATGGCAATAATGATTTTGTTCCTCAAGAAATTAGCTATGACAAGAAGGTACAAATTATGAAGCAGTATAACAACATGAATGAGAAGGTATAGGAGGTAGAAGATGCCTAGTTTATCAAAAAGAAAACAGCGGAAGCTCAGATCCCAGGGCTATGATTTAGCTTTTTTGAGTCAGATTCAACCACAAGGCAATATTGATTTCCGGAAAAATGATCGTTACTGGATTAATGGTGATGGGTATCATACAGTTCTTCATTTTTACGAATATCCATCTAAAGATCTGGATCGTTTTTGGTTGTCGGAACTATTATTGATTCCAGGAACCAGAGCATTCTTGTCCCTTTATCGGGAAAATAATAGGGTCTTGGCTCAAGAAATTGCAGATTCGATTGAAGAAAAGTCGACTAGGATTACTGGGAACAGTAAAATCGCCAATAACCAGAAAGAGCTAGATGAAATCCGAGACCTGGAACTTCTCAATCGAGAAATTGACAAGAAGAATATTGCCATGTTAGGGATGTATGTTCGAGTGTTTCTATCAGCTTCTACAGAGAGTGAGTTATTTAGAAAAGTCGATGAGGTTAAGGATAAGACTTCTAACTTCAAGTCAACAATTCTTGCAGGGGAGCTGGATTTTGAATACCATTCTCCCTTCATTCCAGCTAAATACCAGATTGATCTGCCAAACAGTCGCAGGGGGATTCCTGTTCCTGCCCATGATGTGGCAGGGGGTTATTTTTTTAACCATACCAAGCTCGAGGATCAGCGAGGGGTCTATCTTGGTTGGACTCCCACCAAGGGAGCGGTCAACTTTAATTTCTTAGAGCGGAATGACCGGCGGACTCGTTCCTTTATGATTTTATCGGGGAACCCTAAAATGGGACAGCGATCATTTTTGTTGAAGCATACTGATGGTCTTTACGCTAAAGGGCAGTTTATTCGGAATTTTGATGCCAACGGGACTTTCTTAGATCAGACTCGGCAACAACATGGCTTGATTTTGGATTTATCAGGAGAAGCTAACCGCATCAATATTTTTCAAGTATTTCCAACAGTCACTAACGAAGACGGGACAGAGGTCGATAAGAAAAAATCCTATAACCTGCATACGCAAAAATTGAAGAGTATTTTCAAGCTCTTGAATGAGGATGTTAGTGGCGATGATTTAACCACTTTTGGAACCCTCTTAAATGATTTTTATATCTCAGAGGGGCTATGGGCTCGTAATCCGAAATTGCACCCTGAAAGACTCAAGGCGACTGACCTGGTCAATGAAGAGTATCCGATTCTGTCTGATTTTGTCTTGTATGTAGATGACTATCGTCGGCAGCTGGAACAGAAGAAGAGTTCCAATGAATCGGAATTAGCTTCGGTCAAACGAATCTACAATACTTTTAACGAACTTCTGACGACGCATGCGGATATTTTTGAAGGGACAACAGAGTTTCGAGACATTACTTCAGAACAAGTGGTCACTTTTGATTTTTCTGGACTAAAGGGAACGCCGCAACTTTTAAATGCTCAAATCTTTTCTGTGCTCTCCCTAGTATCGGCTGATATTGTCAATAATGGAAAACGCTGCAAACAGCTGATGAAAGAGAACCCATCCTTATCTGAGATGGATATGCAGCACTACATTGTAAACATCAGTGAAGCTCAGACCTTGATTAATCCTAAGTATGAAAGCAGTGTGGAGCTTTTAGCAGATATTATTGATTCTATGGGGGATAACTTTGCAGGTGTCGTTCTATCTGTGAACTCGCTTCGAGGGATTCTTTTTGAGGGAGGTCAAGGCAGTCATAAGGATCCTTATGTAACAGCCGTGCAGCGGATTTTCGGCTTGATGCAGTATAGAGTTTTTGCTCAGACCGATGAAACCAGTATCCCTTTGTTGGCTCAAGCCCTGGCAGGATCGATGAATCAGTCAGAATTGGAAACTTTGCCACGTTTGATTAAGGGGCAGTTGTTTTTGAATATTGCTGGGGTGGGGAACCTGGTTTTCAACCAGCAGTTGTTAGCACCAGAACTAGGCCGCTACGGTGGGATTCAATAAGGAAAGGAAATCATCATATCACGTAATATTTTTGGATTTATTGGAAGAACAGTAGCTTCTGTTAAGAGTGGGATTGCTATTCGGAAAGCTGTCATGGAGAAAGAAAAGGCCTATTTTGCCTCCGAAGAATCTGATCCGGAACGCTTAGAGGCACAAAAACAAAGAGATCAAGAGTTTATCCAATCTCTGAAAAAGCTAGGGGTTGCTGTTCTTGTTTTTCTAGTTTTTTACGCTATTTTAAGAACGATTTTGAATCTTTGGTGAGGATTGAACGATGAAAAAATGGTTAGCTAGTCTCTCTGTTTTTATCGTTATTCTTTGGATGGGGGTTACTCTCCTGGCTGGTATTTTTGGAGCTATTTCGGGAGGTCAGGATGCCGATTGTTCAGCAGCTGCTACTAGTTCTGGCACTGCTGCTCAAGCTCCAGAAGGAACCAGTGTGACAGAAGATCAACTGCTAGTCGCTAAAAAGATTCAAGCGGTCGCTTTAGAGTATGGCCTCGATGAAAACAAGGCCTATGGGGCGATTGGAAATGCGGAACAAGAAAGTTCTTTGATGCCGCCTTTTGTGGAGCTGAATCACCTTTGGAGTTACTGGGCGAATGCCAATAGTGTTGAGGATGCTGTGAGAGAGATTCAGAAACATGGTACCAAGGCGGAGGCCTTGTTTGTGAACGGATTTAATTCAGTGATTGCTGCTTATGGAGGCGGCCTTAGTGATGAAGGTTACCGAGGTGGTTCCCCTGATGGCAGTCACTGGGTTGGTTTTGGTATCTGGCAATGGACTGGTTACAACGGGGTTATGCCCTATTTTGATTGGGCAGATGCTAATAAGAAAACTAAGGCCGATATTGATAGTATCTTGTTGTTTGCTTTCTCAGATAGCAGCGAATTTTTCAAGCCCTATACGGCCGAAGGTGACTATTATTATAAGCGCTTGGAAAAAATTAAGGCCATGCCTGCAGCTAGTTCGCCAGCCGAAGGAGCTGCCATTTGGCTCAATCACTATGAGTATGCTGGACAAGCTCCAGGCGGAGGTGGTTTGGTTCATCTGGATCAGCGGCAACAATATGCGACAAACTGGGCTGTTCGCCTTGGTAAGGAGAAGGTGGACACGGACTATGGGAAATCGATTATTAGCCAGGCCAATACTATGTCGGCTCAGAAAAATTCTGAAAAGAACGCAAATAACTGTGGGAAATCCTCCTCCTCTGCCAAAGGTAAGGGTGGGCACCCCTATAATCATGATTACTATTGGACAGCAGCTTTTCGGACTTACAACAAAGCTCGCACCATAGCAGCAGCTAACTTTGGATTCTCTACTCATAACGGGATTGATGTTGTAGCAGACTGGGGAATTGCCTTCTCGCCAAAAGGGGAAAAGGGGGAGATCTTTTCAGTTTACAACGGAACCGTTGTCGGCAAGAGTCCTGGTTTTGGCCAAATCCTGATTAAAAGTGAGCCTGCCGATACTGGATTGGATAAACCGGTTGTCCTAGAGTATACCCATCTATTGATTGATGGAGCTTATGGCAATATCCAGATTGGCGATAAGATTGAGGCAGGGCAACGAATTGGCACAGAAGGGGATACCGGTTCCCCAGGACTCACTCACTTACATTTCGGGGTTCTAAATGCGGAGGCGGTGGCCAATGGTGTTAACTTGTGGACTGGTATTAACTTGGATGAAAAGAATTATGGCGGCAGCGTTGATGATCCTATCATCGATCCAGGTCTCGTGTTGGAAGGCATCGAAGTAGGCTGGTTTGATACAGCTGCGCCTAACTACCTAGGTGATGAATTTATTCAGCCGAACCCCTTACAGATTCGTGTCGATGGTACCACTAAAGAAGATCCGAGACTTGCAGGGAAAGTTAAGTAGGAGGAGACAATGACCCAAAAAAGGAATAGACAGGTGATGGCAGTTGCGACTTTAGCAATGCTAACGATTATTCCATTTACTGTTTATCAAGTCTTTAATAAGGATAAGCAGAATATGGAGAATCAGTTACTGGGGGAAAAGGCAGCGATTGTAACCTTGGACACTAAGAAAAATAAGGATGAAACCTTGCTAAAAGCTATTCAAAATGGCCAAACTCTAAAGAATTATGAAGAATTAGAAAACCGGAAAAAGACGGTTTTTGAAGAGTATTTCAAGTTATCGAAAGAGCTATTGGCAGCTGAAAAAGAGAAGCAGGCGAAAGAAGTCGAGAAACTGAGAGAAAAGATTGATGATGTCATGGTATTAGGTGAGAGTCGGGAACTCTTCCTTTACCGTGGATCTGATTGGAAAATGGTTCTTAACCGTCAGATTCCTGACTTTACCTTCACAGTACAAGCAGCTGATAGTATTAGTATTGTTGATGGGGAGGGAAGAACCGTACTTCTCATGAAGGTCTGGTACAATGAGGAGGCGAATAAATTTCAATTGTTGTCTATGGTCAAGACTTTGGAATGGTTGGCGCCGACGGATGTCTTTGTACCAGGATCAGGAGAGGTTGGTGTCCTTTCTTCAAGTGAACAAGGGAAGGATGGTGATAATCAATGAGAAAACCGATTAAACTAGAGATCATTTTACGGTCGATCATTGTAGTTTTATTGACAGCTCTTCTTGTCTTAGTGCCTTTAACGGTATCTGTATCTAAAAGCCTGATTTCAACAAACCTAGAACTAGAGTCTACCCGTAAACTCAAGGAGAAGAAGGAAGAAGAGACTCGAAAACTTGGCCAAGAACTGGGCAGGGAACAGGAAAAACTTGTCCAGGACTTTTTAGGCTTTCCTCTCAGCGAGCTTAAACAGGATGAACATATTGTGACCGACTATCTCAACACAATCTTCTCTTGGAAAAATGGCCAAGAGTATGATGAGCAAAGACAGATTTTGGAAGCAGGCGCTGTCAAGGGAAGTGAGGAGCTACTCAAGGTCATTATGCCGCCTAACTATCGGGTTCCTGTTCCCAAGGAACTAGTCGGAAAAATTAAGGACAATGATATTGATATTAATGGCCTCAAATCAAAATTGGTTCAAACTCAATTAGAACGGCTTTCTTGGTCAAAATCAGCAGCAGCCGAGGTGACCTATGTAGCTATGATTACCTATCAGGTCTATGTCAATGAAGCAGATCTATCTGGCGACTATAAGACGACTCGTGATATGGTATTTACTTTTAAAGTATCAGGTACTGATGATAGAAAAGTTACAGAAGTTCAGTATGGATTTGTCCAACAATGATACAATAAAATACACAATAAGTTATATAATTTATTGTGTATTTTTCTTGACTTAAAGCCGTATTTATAGGATAATAGAGTCAGATGAATTATATAACTTTTCTATTTAAGAAGGGGGGGTTATGAAGATACAAACCATTAACCTTGATAAAGGTGGCGGTGGAAAAAGTAGTCATGCTTATAATCAGGCGTGGTGGTTGGCTACTGAAAAGAATAAGCGGGTCTTATTGATTGATGGTGCCAGGGAATGTAATCTTAGTCACTCCTTTGATGTGACCAGTGAAAAAACCATCTATGATATTTTTCAGACGGGAGAGTATGAAGGGCACCTCTAAAAACCAGAAGTATTCCGTCATATAAAAAAAGAAGGGACGCTTGCCCTCTAATTTCCAGCAAGAGTCCTTGTATTTCCTACTTTTCTATCCCGATTATCGGGAGAATTCTGATTTTTGGGCGCACTAAGCCCATGTATTCAAATTCAGTCGTTTGATCTGTTCAAAACGACAAATATTGTA
>NZ_WSRS01000090.1 GCF_009767945.1 Streptococcus danieliae
GAGGGACAATGACTTGGGCGTTTCTCTAAGGAGCCTTCGATGATTTGAGCCATACGATTGCGTCTATCTTTACGATAAATAAGCCAGTCTTCTTTGAAAGTGATGTCTAGGTCTTGAATTCCGAGTAATTTTTGAGTATTATAATCCATATAAAGCAATTCCTATTCTGATGTTTTTTTGTTCACTTATCAGTTTAACAGGAATTGCTTTTTTTGTGCTCTGAATGACAAAAAAAGCTGTATGGAATTTGAACTTTCCACACAACTTATTATAGAACCCAAAAAAACCCAAACATATACCACAATGCCCCCGACTCAAAAAGCCTTCTCAGACACATTCGTATATATTTAGGTTTTGCCTGCCTTACAGTAACAATCCTTTTCTAGTTCTATCTTAGCAAAACACACATCACTTTGCAAGCGATTTCAAAATATTTCTTGACAAAATAGCAAGTTTACTCAATCAACCGTTGAATATGGATCGCTAGATAAATTTGTTCGTCCAGAGACATCTCAAAACCATAACTTTCTTTTACAAAAATTTTTATTTTCTCACTAGCCGCAAGAGCTTGGGGATAATTGGCTTGAATTTGTTGGTACAAAAAGGCGTCATTCCGTCCTGCTACTTGCCCCTGAAGAACACGCTGGGCAAAATAGCTGAGATGAGTAACCAAACGGTGAAAGCTGGTATCTTCCTGAAAATCTGCCCAGCCAAAATGGAGACGAACAATATCAAGGAGCTGGTGAACCATCTGATTCACTTGGTGTTCTTGTTGGCTTCCCGCATTAGTCTTTTGGGCATTAATCAAATGTAGGGCCAAAAAGGAGGCCTCACCTTTCTCCATGCTGATACCAAACTTCTCTTGGATGTGATCCAGTGTCTCTAAACCCAATTGGTATTCTTTGGGATAGAACTTCCGTACTTCCCAAGCCAAGGGATTTTCAATTGACAAGCCCTGGCGGCTTCTCTCCAGAGCATAATGGAGATGATCCCCAAGACTAAGATAGAGAGAAAATTCAAAGCTGGTATCGAGAACTGACTCAGCTTTTGAAATCAATTGAGTTACCAAGTCAACTTCGTCTGCCGGCATGCGACTATAGAGGTGAAAAATGTCACTTTCCTTTTCATCCCCCTGTAGCACAAATGTTTTCTCAATTTTATCCACTTCCAAATTCTGTCCCGCTTTTTTCTGAAAACCGAGCCCCTTCCCCATCACAATAATTTCCCGACCTTGTGTATCTATGGCTTGGACGACATTATTGTTATAAACTTTGATAATTTTCATCTTGCCCACCTTTGTAGAAGCTAGTGTCCTCAGACTCATTTCTAAGGTCTAAATAGCAAAAAAACCTAAATCCATCACCAAAGAGGCCTGTCGCCAGACTCCTGATTTTGATTTAGGTTTTGCCTGCTTTCCAGTAACAATCCTAAGTCTAGTCTAGCAAATTGGTGGCGCTTTCGCAAGACTGATTTCCTGTTTTCTAGAAGTAGGCCCCACCCTCACAACAAGCCCAACTTCTGAAAAGCCTTGTAAAGCCCATCGGCCTCTACATCAGTGGTTACCAAATCAGCCATGGCAAGTATTTCTGGACCTCCATTGCCCATTGCCACTCCAACTTCCGCAAAATCGAGCATGGGGATATCAATTTTCGCGTCACCAAAAGCGATGGTTTGACTGCGGTCAACTCCTAGACGCTTTAGTAAAAACTCCATAGCCTGGCCCTTATTGACACCTTTTAGGCCTAGATCTCCAAACAAAGCCTTTTCCCCTCGGCCACCCCAGGTGTGGGCTTCCAATTGTGGAAAGGCTGCTTGAGAATCCAAGTGATCCTGATAGGAATCTAGAATAAAGCTGATTTTATTGAGGTCATCCCGGTAAAGGTTGGCCTCAAAAACCAGGCCATGGAGAATGTCTTCGACTTCCTGGCCCGCCACTTCATCGGCTGTTCGCCCCTTGGTCATGAGGTAGCTTTGCAAAACCTTGCGGCCACGTTCCCGAAAGCCTGGACTAGCAAATAGGCCTTGATTGCTTTCCAAGAAAAATTCTAGGCCCCGTGCTTGGAGCCAGTCCACCACCTGCCGGGCATCCTCGTCAGAGATTACTTGGTGCTGGAGAACCTGCCCTTGAAACTCGATATAGGAACCATTGCCCCCAATCATCCCGTCCAGTCCCATGTCCCACAATTCATCCTGCATTTCAGCCCGACTCCGACCGGTGCAGGCAATCACCACATGCCCCTGAGCTCTGGCCGCCCGGATTGCCTTTTGGGCAGATCCTGGAATCCGATTGTGGTAATCAACGATTGTCCCGTCCACATCTAAGAATAGTATTTTTTCACAGCGCATCCTCCTTGTCTCTAGTTTACCCTTCTTTCTTTTGAAAAAAAAGTAAAAAAGTTGGAGATAAGGCTAATATCCTTTGATATCCATGATAAAATGGAGATAGAATCGTTAATTAGGGAGGGTATATGATTGCTTATCACCAACTAGACTTCCCCGCAAGTGGGGAAAGTCGGACAATCCGGGTCTATCTGCCGGATCAGTATGAACACCAAACGACTGCCTATCCAGTGATGTACTTCTTTGATGGTCACAACCTCTTCTCCGATCAGGAAGCAACTTATGGAGAATCTTGGAAACTCAAGGACTTTCTGGATCAGTGGACCAAGGACATGATTGTGGTCGGCCTAGAACCGGGGCACCAAGGCAACCAACGCTTAGAAGAGTATTCTCCCTACGATATCGGGAACACCTTCTTTGCAGGTCCGATTCAGGGCCAGGGGCGGGAAACTCTGGACTGGCTGCTTCAGCAGGTCAAACCCTTTATCGACCAAACCTACCGTACCTATCCTGATCGCCTCAATACAGGCATTGCCGGTTCCTCCATGGGTGGGCTCATGACCCTCTATGCCCTATCCCACTACAACACCGTCTTCTCCAAGGGAGCTGCCTTGTCCTCAGCCCTCTTTGGCCCAATCCAGCAAGAGGTTGCCCAGGTGCCAATCGATAGCAATACCCGCCTCTACATGGGCTGGGGTACCCGTGAAATGGGGCAAAATTCGGAGGCTGATGTAGATCCCTGGTCAACTTCCTTCGCCCAAAGCCACCTAAACCTAGAAGCTAGTTTTCAGAGGTCGGGTGCTCAAACCTACCTCTATCCCCAAATCCACGGCCGCCATACCGAAAGCGACTGGGCGCAACAAGTCCCGCTCTTGATGGACTTTTTATGGATGAGATAAGGAGAATTGTATGAAAAAGAAACCCCTACTGCTCTTATGGAGCCTTCTGCTTAGTTTAAGCCTCGGACTAGGAGTTCTCAATCCAGGCCCTATTTTCAATCCCCCGACCGTTTATGCAGCTGAGACCAGCGATGGCCTTCTGCCTTTTAAGGGCGAAAAGCAAATCCAGCTCCAGGACTGGGATCACAAAGGGCGCGCCCAAGCAGCCCACATCCAGCTAAAAGAGGGCGACCAACCCACCAAAAAACGAGCCGGTAAAATCAACTTCGACCCCGTTGGTTGGCATAACTACAAATTCTATTTTGGCGATGGTAACGAGCAAGCCTGGCTCATGAGTCGTGGTCATTTACTAGGCTATCAATTCAGCGGTCTGACTGATGAGGGACGCAATCTGGTCCCCATAACCAACTGGCTCAATGCAGGAAACTATCAAGGGACGGATGAGTCTAATCCCGACAGCATGCTTTTCTATGAAAATCGCCTCGATTCCTGGCTGGCAACCCATCCCAATTATTGGTTAGACTACAAGGTCAGCCCCATCTACACCGGCGATGAATTAATTCCACGTCAGATTGAGCTCCAGTATGTCGGACTAGATGCTAAAGGAAATAAACTCTCCATTACCCTTGGCGGAAAAGAAGCCAAGGACGCAGCCGGAATTACCCGCGTCCTCCTGGATAACACTTCACCCAATGCAGAAATCGACTACACTAGCGGTAGAGCTATCAACACCGTCACCTCAGCTAGTGAACAGGCAGCCGCCAAGCAAAGAGCTGCGGAAGAAGCCGCTGCTGCTCAAGCACAGGCCGAAGCGGAAGCTCGGGCTGCCGCTCAAGCTGCGGAGGAAGCACGTCTGCAAGCCGAAGCTCAGGCTCAAGCCGAAGCTCAAGCTGCAGCCCAGGCCCAGGCAGATGCGACTGTTGCCATTAGTCCTGAAGTCAACTCTGGAGGGGGCTACACCAGGGATGCGCGCGGACGTTGGCACAGACCAAATGGTCAATATGCTTCGAAAGCAGAGATTGCTGCTGCAGGACTCCCTTGGTAAACAAGACTGGATTTCTCCACCTTTCCTTTTGAGGACAGGTGGTTTTTTATGCTACAATAAGAGAGATTTTTTTGAGAAAGGAGTCTTATGAAATTCTATTCCTATGAGCATGTCTTGAACCAAATTCGTCAAGATAACTGGCTGCTGGCTATTTTCTTCACCTTGGTCTTAGTGATCCTCGCTTTTACAGCCTTTCAAGCCTACCGTGACAAGCGGGATTCAAAATACCGTGAACTGGTGATTATCCTCGGACTGGTACTCCTTGTATCTGGCTTATCTGGTTTTGAAAGTCTGCAAGCAAACAGTCAGATCAATAACCAATACCGCTCCTCGATTCACTTTATCGAGAAGGTATCCGATAAACTCAAGGTTAAACCCAGCCAAGTGTACGTCAATACATCTACTGAAACCAATGGAGCCCTACTCTATGTAGAGGGACACTTTTATCGAGCTATTTCTGGAAGTGAACCAGATTCCTACCTACTAGAAAAGATAAATCTCGATTCTTTTGATTTAGAATTAGTGGAGGTGAATCCGTGAATACGCTTTATTTAGATACAGCCATTAAATTAGCAATTGGTCTATTAACACTGATTGTGGTCATCAATATTTCTGGTAAAAGCAATCTAGCCCCGAATTCTGCAACAGATCAGATTCAAAACTATGTTCTCGGGGGAATTATCGGTGGGGTCATCTACAATCCCTCTATCACACTTCTCCAATATGTCATCATCCTGATGATTTGGACTATTTTAGTGCTCTGCCTCAAATGGTTAAAAACCCATAACCACACCATCAAACAAATGATTGATGGCCAACCCCGCGTTCTAATCCAAAAAGGGCAAGTCGATGTCGAAGCTTGTCGGACAGCAGGTCTAACCGCTGCCGACCTAACCCTCAAACTCCGGGGACAAGGCATCTTCCGCATGGCTGATGTCAAACGAGCAGTTTTGGAACAGAATGGTCAATTAATTGTCGTCCAAGCCGGTGAAGCCAATCCCAAATACCCCGTCATCACCGACGGAGTTGTCCAAACTGACATCCTGGAACTTTTGGAAAAGGATCCAGACTGGCTCCAGGAAGAACTCCAGCAACTGGGCTATGCGGACATTTCCCAAATCTTCCTGGTTGAATATGATCAGGGACAACTGAACATCGTCACCTATGAATCTTAAACTAGAAAGATAATCTAAAATCATGACTTCTATCATCATACAGACGTGTTGAGTTTACAGAGCTATTCTACGATCTCGTTTTTGTCCCCAAATTATTCATACCTATCATAAAAATCAGGTGGAATCGTTGATAATCCAAGGATTCCGCCTGGTTTCTTTGTTTCACCCAATGGGTGAAAAGCGAAAACTTCTAGAAACCTTGATCTATCAGGGGTTCTGGAAGTTTTTTTAGTTATCATATGAATAATTCGGGTTGTCTATACGATTTCGAAAACAACCGGGCTCATCCACCACTTGGAAGATGGTATTCTCCCCCCTTCCACCTCTTAAGTTTCCTAACCTGCTTGTTACAACTGGTAAACATTTGGATGATTCAAATCATGTTTATCGACATGGGACTGATGATGCTTTTCTCCAATTCCTTCACCATCGACTGGGAAACTAGTTTCCACCTGTTCGACCTCATCTTTCCCCTCTTATCCGGAATCCTATTCCTTCAATACGCGGTTCAATACAAGCAAAGCCGGAATTTGGAGGAACGGCAACTAGTTACGACCTTTTTAAAAATCTTAAATGTGCGAACTCTTGATGCCTGATTGCCCGCCTGCTGCTTTATAAATACGGGATCTGGATCTATTTTGCAGCTGTTATCGCCTCTTTCCTGATGCCTATCCTCTATCAGAAAGAGATGCGGTTGGTTCCGATCAATTTTCTCCATCTTGTCGAGCGCATTGCTCTCCTCGTCATTACTTCCTTTGGAAAAGTGATTGTCGGAGTCGCCTCCATCTTCTTCCTCCTGATGGTTGCCTTCCTCTTTCTGATCTATTTCACAGAATTCGACCATGCCTTGGATAGCAGCCCCAATACCCTAGGCTTCCGGCTCATTTACAGCCACTATCTAGTTTTCGCAGGTATCTTGATGCTCACCGTTTCAATGACCTTTCTTAGTGAACAGGAAGTCCATCACCTCTTTGTTGTTGCCTTCCTCTATGCAGGCCTCTTCGCCTTTTTCTTGGCGATTATTCTCAATGGCGTTTACAATACAAATGGACTCGCTCCTACCTGCAAATCTATTGGTTACTTTTTACTCTAGGTTTTGTGGCCAGTCTGATCTTTGCCGCTACTCCGCTTATGGTCACCGTCGTTACGACTGAAACTATCTTTCTTATCTGGGCACACTTCATTCACTTTTATTTAAAAAATCATCGAAAATCCAATGATTCCTTTGAAATTCATTGGATCTAAAAAAGGGAGTGGGACAGAGGCTGGGACAAAAGTCTCATAAAGCCTAAAAAGGAGAGATTCATCTACTGAAATGAGTCTCTCCTTTTCTTTTAGAATCTCCTCTTCCTATATTTGAGGAGATTATTGGCCATGAGAACCAATCCCATGTCAATTTTTACTTGTCGTTTTCCTCGTAGGTTACAACGTTTGTAACCTAAACAAGCCTTTACCTGTCCAAAGACAGGTTCCAC
>NZ_WSRS01000091.1 GCF_009767945.1 Streptococcus danieliae
GTGGAACCTGTCTTTGGACAGGTAAAGGCTTGTTTAGGTTACAAACGTTGTAACCTACGAGGAAAACGACAAGTAAAAATTGACATGGGATTGGTTCTCATGGCCAATAATCTCCTCAAATATAGGAAGAGGAGATTCTAAAAGAAAAGGAGAGACTCATTTCAGTAGATGAATCTCTCCTTTTTAGGCTTTATGAGACTTTTGTCCCAGCCTCATCTTCTCTTCATTTTTCTCCTTTATACTAAAACCATACAAAAATGAAAAGAGGAGATCTACTCATGAAATCAATTCTAAAACATAAAGGACTTATTCTTATTTCTGTACTGGTGCTAGGTGCTGCTGGTGTTGGATCTGCTGGTGTTTACGCTACTACTGATTCCTCATTCCAAGAAAGTCAGCAGGACTGGGATTGGGATGAGCAGTTCGATTGGGACTGGGATGATGAAGACGATTGGGATCAGGATCAAGCGCGAGACCAAATCATCAAACAAATCCGCGACGTAAATCCGAAACTTAATTTTGAAGCAGCGGCCAAGGCTGCCCTAAAAGAAGTAGGATCTGCAACTATCACAGATATCAACTTAGAACGCTACAACCAGCAAGTCATTTATGATGTCCGCCTCGAATCTAAGGATCGCGAAATCAAGTTGGAACTCGATGCCACTAGCGGAAAAGTACTACGTAAATCCGAAGAGCCTCTAGAAGCGGATGATAAACTCAAGGCTCAACCCAAAAAATCAATCGCTGAAGTTGAAAAAGCCCTTCTAAAGGAATATCCTGCCGCAAAAATCTTGGATATTAGCTTAGAAAACACCAGTAAATCTGTCACCTATCAAGCAGAAATCTTAAACGGCGATAGCTTCCAAGAAATTCTCGTCAACGCAAAAGATCTGAGCCTGGCTGAAGCCCCAAATCAGTAATCCAATCAAAGACCAGTAAACCCCGAGCCCCTTAAACTCGGGGTTTATACCCTTACTCACTCATTTTTAGGCTCGGATTTGCTATACTGAAAGAAATAGAAAAGAGGTAAAGATGAAACTGCTGATTGTGGAAGATGAATTGGATTTAAACCGTAGCTTGGTCAAGCTGCTCAAGACCCAATCCTATAGTGTTGATGCAGCCTTTGATGGGGAGGAGGCTTTGGATTATCTAGCTACCAGCGATTACGATGCCTTGATTGTAGATGTCATGATGCCGCGTATGGATGGTTTCACCCTGGTTCAAACCCTGCGGCAGCAGAACCAACAAACCCCCATCCTCTTTTTAACCGCCAAGGATAGTCTAGAGGACAAGGTCCGGGGGCTGGACTTGGGGGCTGATGATTACCTGATCAAGCCCTTTGAGTTCCCTGAACTATTGGCCCGTTTGCGGGCCATTACTCGGCGGGAACAGCCTACTGTTTCATCCTCGCAAATTCAGATTGGGACCGTCCGTCTCGATTTGAGCAGCCAGCAGGTCTGGAAGGCGGAACAGCTGATTCCGCTAACCGCCAAAGAATATAAGATCCTGACCTACCTGATGAGCCATCGGGGGCAGGTTCTATCCCGCGACCAGATCCGAGAGCATGTCTGGGATTTCGACTACGACGGTGATTCCAATAATATTGAAGTGCTAATTAAAAATATCCGCCGCAAACTCCAAGAATCTTCCAAAGATTCCTTGATTCAAACCAAAAGAGGCCTCGGCTATGTCATTTTTTAATTCCCCGACCAAAAAGGGACATTCCTCCATTATCCGGCGGGTCAATGCCTGGTATTCCGGTTTTATTCTGCTGATTCTCTTGAGCTTTTTTGGAATCGCCTTTCTCTTAAGCCATTCCCTAGCCACCTCTGTCGACCAAGCCTTCCTCCAGGAGGAAGCCATTGACACAGCCCAAGCCCTCGCTGAGGATGAAGATGAACTAGAGGGCTTCGATGATGGGATCTATTATTCCATCTACGATGAAAACAACCAGGCCCTGCAGCCCTTTTTCCCGAGCGATTTTAATACCAGACTCCCCTTCTCCAAGGGACAGATTTTAGAAACCTCTGGGAAAAACCAGAACTACTACTATGTGGATATCACCATCCCCGGCAGCAAGCACTGGCTTCGTGCTGTCACCAGCCAAAATACTAGTAACCCAGAGTTGCAGTTCTTTATCCTCACCCTGGCCGTGATTACCCCCTTTTTGCTGGGGATTATTAGCTGGGGTGGGTATCGCATCTTAAAAAGCGCCTTCCAGCCTGTTGAAACCATTGGCCAAACAGCCGATCGTATTCGCCTCAGCCAGGATTTTTCCCAAAGAATTCCACAAGGAAACGAAAATAATGAGCTGACACAACTGGCGGCCACCATCAACCACATGCTGGAAACCATTGAAAGCAGCTTCCAACGCGAACGCCAGCTGACCAACGATGTCTCCCACGAGCTGCGCACACCGCTAACGGTGATTCTCTCGGAAAGCCAATACGGACGCGACTACGCCCAGGAACTAGCCGAAGCCCAGGAGTCCCATGGCATTATTCACCGCCAGGCCCAACAAATGAAGGCCCTGGTTGAGCAGATTCTAGAGCTGGCTCGTCTGGAAAAGAGTAATCCAACAGACTTCCAAACCATCGCCTTCTCAGAACTAGTAACCGAAAAAGGGCTGGACTTCCGCAGATTGCTGGAAGCAGAGGGCATTCAGGTTGTCCTAGATGTTCAAAGCAACATTCAAGTTCCCGGCCAAGCCATTCAGCTACAGCGCCTGCTGGATAATCTACTCTCCAATGCCCGCAAATTCACCAGTGACTGGATCCATATCCAACTCGAAACCCAGGCAGACCAAGCCAGCCTAAGCATCTCAGACAACGGCCCCGGCATTCCCGCCGATCAGGTCGACCGAATCTGGGAAAAATTCTATCAAATTGCTCAAGACCGCAACAAAAACCACGGACAGGGAATTGGCCTCGGGCTCTCCCTAGTCCGCGAAATTGTTCACCAACACCACGGACAAATCCAGGTTCAATCCCAGCCCAACCAAGGCAGCCGCTTCACCGTAACCCTGCCCTTGGTAAAAAGAACTCCTTAAAAGAGTCAAAAAACCGCGAATTTGCGCGGTTTTTTGAATTTTATTCACAATAACGACTGGCGATAATGTTTTTGACTAGGACTTGAACATTGGCCAAGGTCGTCTCTGTTTCCAGGGCTTGAGACAAAGGAAGCACCTGTCTTTGAATCGAAAAAGTGGCTAAGAAGAACTCCTTAAACGCAGTTAGCTCTTCAACACTGCCACCTAGGGCAATAACCGGGACACCAGCTGCTTTGGCGGTTTGCGCAACTCCGATCGGCACCTTTCCTTGCAGACTCTGCCTGTCCAGACGCCCCTCACCAGTAAACACCAGGTCTGCCCCTTGCACCACTTGGGTCAAGCCCAACTTCTCCGCCATAAAAGGATAACCAGCTTCCAGAGCCCCACCCAGAATCACCACGGCACCTCCCAGACCACCGGCCGCACCTATTCCAGGAATCGCCTGTAAATCTAGACCCATTTCCTGCTTAATCCGAAGCACCTGATCTTGAGCAAGTTGATCCATGGCTACTACCTGCTCTGGAGTCGCCCCCTTCTGAGGACCAAAAACAGCCGCATAGCCTCGAGGACCTGCATAGGGATTGGTCACATCAGTCAGCCCCCGCAAGGTCACTTGGGAAAGTCGCTCCCGATCTGCTAGAGTGAGCCCCTCCAGTAAGCCACGACCACCATCAGAAGTTCCACTCCCACCTAGGGTCAAAACCAGCTCCTGACAACCACGATTCAGCGCATCGCGGAATAAAGCCGCCAACCCAAGACTTGTCGCCCGCTCAACCGTTTCAGGTGACGGATCAATCTTATCAATCCCCACAACACGCGCCGACTCAATGTAAGCTGTTTGTCCACTGATAAAGTAGGTAACTCGAAGAGGACGTTCAAGTAAGTCCACCGTCTCCACCTCAACCCAAGTGCCATCCAAAGCATGAGCCAGTGCCTCTAAAGTCCCCTCGCCCCCATCTGCAATCGGGATAGTGACCACTTCTGCATCTGGCAAAACCTCGACAATCCCTGCTTTAGCAGCCTGATTCAGCTGCATAGAAGTAGCGGATCCCTTAAACGAATCCATCGCAACTAGAAATTTCATCCACACACTTCCTCCTTATCAGCTATTATACTGTAGAGCTTTAAACAGCAACAGGACAAAACTGAGATTCAAGCTAGAATACCCTCTAATCTTTCTAGCTCGACTTAATCAATTTTGATGTCTGATTTCCCTTGGAATATGAGGAACAACTGTTGTCTCTGCAACTTTTAATTCTTGACTACTTTCCAATCCTTATTCAAGTCTCCCCTTTTTTAGCCCCTATAACAGATACTGCTAATCATACCACTTAGATTGAGATCTCCACAAGGTAAAGTACTTCCCTTTCTTTGCTAAAAGTTCCTCGTGGCTGCCAATCTCCACAATTTTTCCTTGGTCCAATACAACTATGCGACTGGCTAAACGTACTGATCCTAGACGATGACTCACTAAAATAGATGTTTTTTCTGCCACCATTTGTTCAAACATCTGATACAGTCGATACTCCTCTTTAGGATCGATCGCTGCTGTCGGCTCATCCATTATGATAAAGTCATGTTCTCGATATAATCCCCTTGCGATTGCCAAGCGTTGCCACTGCCCACCTGAAAGGTTAATTCCTCCAAACTCTGGTGCTAAAAGCATATTCTTATCTATTGATTTTAAATGTCCACCGACCATTTCCAATAATCGGTCGATAACGGATTCCTCAACATCTTTAGACCAATCACTGATGCAAATATTATCCAGCAGCGATAGTTTGTAACGTTGAAATTGTTGGAAAACGCCCGAAGTCCTTCGAAATAGGCTTCTTTGATGAGTCGTTTGTGTTTCTAAATCTCCAATCCATACCTGACCAGAAGTAGGTGTATATAGTCCCAGTAGAAGACGGATAAGGGTCGTTTTCCCAGATCCATTTTCTCCAACCAAAGCGATACTTTCACCTTTTTGTAGATCTAGATTTAGCTCCTTTAAGATCAGCTGACTTGACTCTCCATAACTAAAAGAAACTTGCTCAGCCACTAATCCTTTAGAAAAATCAATTTCTCCCATATTTCCACCTCGCTCAGGAAAGTCCATTAGCTGATAGAAATTTACCACCTGAGAAAGAGAATCCCCAATTCCACTAATATGCTCTGAAACAAGCTCATCTACCAAAGAAAAAAATTGAGATAGGAGAATAAATGTAGAGGAGAATGCTCCAATAGAGACTTTACCTTGTGTCAATTCAATAAAAAGCAGGTAAAGCACAAAGCCAAAACCTAAATAAGAAAAAAGATTCAAACCTAATTTAATCCACATCATCTTCAGACTAGCTCTTTCCTCTCTTCGAACTACTGAATACAAGGTACTAAAAAAGTGATTATAGAAATACCCAAAGCCACCTAGTAGTCTTGTTTCTTTAAAAAACTGGGGGCCAACTAAACTTTCAACATAATAGCGATTTTGCCGACGCAAAGAATAGGTTTCTTCTTCTAATTTGCGAGCTTGGCGATAATGAAGCAAATATCCTAGGACCAAAGGAATAAAGGACAACACAATTATAATAGGAATAAGCGGAGAAAATTGGAAAAGATAAAATCCAACCAGGAGTAAAAGGATAGTATAGTAACTGACAAACTGTAAGGTAATGGAAGCCAAATGCCCCAACTCCTCATACTCTAGACAGTCCTTGGCTCGTTCAATTTGATCTAAAAATTCTTCCCTTTCAAAATGAACAGGATCAATTCTGCCTAATTTTCGCTGAAAATCTCCCATCAATTTCCCCATGTTACTGTAAGAGACTTGGCTCATCAAATACTGCCCATAACCATTTAAAAGTTGATTTATGATCAAGATAACACACAACAATAATAAGTAGCCTGTAAATTCAAGAATACTAATCTGAGTTTGCGTAAACCGATAAACCCGATCAAATACCTCCTGCATAGCCCATAAACTCATCACGAAACAAACCGCCCGAAGAGTTGCTACGACTTGCTCCAGAACTCCCCACCAAGTGGATTTCTTAAAATAGTCAATAGTATTTCGCATGGTGATCATTTCAAATGAATACTTTTGTTTCATTGATACCACTCCTTCTGCAGACTATACATTTCAGAAAAAAGACCACCGAGATTTAATAAATTCTCGAATCTTCCTTTCTCCACAATTCTCCCACCATCTAAAACAATAATTTGATCGGCAAGCTTCGTCGAACCCAGACGATGACTAATGAACAAAGTCGTCTTACCTTGCATCAAGCGATCAAACTCTTGGTAAAGACTATCTTCTGCAATCGGGTCCAAAGCAGCTGTCGGTTCATCTAAAATTTTAATCGGAGCCTCATGTAATAAAGAACGTGCAAAAGTAATTTTTTGCCATTGTCCTCCCGATAACTCCCTCGCTCCTGTCTGCAGCTTTCCTAAAGCAGTATCTAGTCCCAATGGTAAAGAATCGTATAATTCCTTTAATCCTGACTGCTGCAAAACTTTTAGATAGTCCTTTTCCTCCACATCGCGGGTCACCCCCAACTGTAAATTATCCCTCAGGAGAATTTGATAATGAGAAAAATCCTGAAATACTGCTGAAATCAAAGCTTTAATAGTCGACAATGGGTAAGTCCGTAACTCCTTGCCATTTATCAAAATCTCTCCCTCATACTCTCTGTAGAGACCGGTGAGCAGTTTTACTATAGTCATTTGAAACAAGAACAAGACAACAAAGCATCCAGAAAATTGTCATAACTGGGCAATACTTTTCTGAGGTGTTTTTTCATATGAGCCCATGTGTTTTCAATAGGATTATACTCAGGTGAGTAGGGGGGGAGAGGCAAGAGTTTATGTCCTTGTTCTTCGCACAATACTTTTAGACGACT
>NZ_WSRS01000092.1 GCF_009767945.1 Streptococcus danieliae
GACACTGATTCGCTTACGGATTCAGATACTGACTCACTCACGGACTCAGATACTGACTCGCTTACGGACTCTGATACGGACTCACTCACGGACTCAGACACGGATTCGCTCACAGATTCTGATACGGATTCACTTACGGACTCAGATACGGATTCGCTTACGGACTCTGATACGGACTCACTTACTGACTCGGATACTGATTCGCTCACGGACTCAGACACGGATTCGCTTACTGATTCAGACACTGACTCACTTACTGACTCGGATACTGATTCAGACACTGACTCACTTACTGACTCGGATACTGATTCGCTAACGGACTCAGACACTGACTCACTCACGGATTCAGATACTGACTCACTTACTGACTCACTTACTGACTCAGATACTGACTCGCTTACGGACTCGGATACTGATTCGCTCACAGACTCAGACACGGATTCGCTTACGGATTCAGACACTGACTCGCTTACCGATTCAGATACGGATTCAGACACTGACTCGGATACTGATTCGCTTACTGATTCTGATACTGACTCACTTACGGACTCAGACACGGATTCGCTTACTGATTCTGATACTGACTCACTTACGGATTCAGACATGGATTCGCTTACTGACTCTGATACGGACTCGCTTACCGATTCAGACACTGACTCACTTACGGACTCAGACACGGATTCGCTTACTGACTCTGATACGGACTCGCTTACCGATTCAGACATGGACTCGCTTACCGATTCAGACACTGACTCGCTTACTGATTCAGACACGGACTCACTTACGGACTCAGACACTGACTCACTTACGGACTCAGACACTGACTCACTTACGGACTCAGACACTGACTCACTTACGGATTCAGATACTGACTCACTTACGGACTCGGATACTGATTCGCTCACGGACTCAGACACTGACTCACTTACGGACTCAGACACTGACTCACTTACGGACTCAGACACTGACTCGCTTACGGATTCAGATACGGATTCGGAGACTGATTCGCTTACGGATTCAGATACGGACTCACTTACGGACTCACTTACGGACTCAGACACGGATTCACTTACGGACTCGCTTACGGATTCAGATACGGATTCGCTTACGGACTCGGATACTGATTCAGACACTGATTCACTTACTGACTCAGACACTGACTCACTTACGGACTCAGACACTGACTCACTTACGGACTCGGATACTGACTCACTTACGGATTCAGATACTGACTCACTTACGGACTCAGACACTGATTCGCTTACGGATTCAGATACGGACTCACTTACGGACTCGGAGACTGATTCGCTCACGGACTCAGACACTGACTCACTTACGGACTCAGACACGGATTCACTTACTGATTCAGATACTGACTCACTTACGGACTCGCTTACGGATTCAGATACTGACTCACTTACGGACTCGGAGACTGATTCGCTCACGGACTCAGACACTGACTCAGATACTGATTCGCTTACTGACTCAGACACTGACTCACTTACGGATTCAGACACGGATTCAGACACGGATTCGCTTACTGATTCAGACACGGATTCAGATACGGATTCGCTAACAGATTCAGAAGTGGATTCGGACACCGACTCACTCACGGATTCAGATACAGACTCGCTTACGGACTCAGAGGTAGATTCGGATACAGAAGTACTGATTGACTCTGATACGGATTCTGACACAGAAGTACTAATCGATTCTGAAGTAGATAGAGATACACTCTCACTAACAGATAGAGATTCTGAAACAGAGAGGGAGGTGCTGGTACTTACTGATTCAGATGTACTTTGACTCACGGACAAGGACTCTGATACTGAAACGGAAGCACTGGTACTTGTTGACAAAGAGGTACTTTGACTCACAGACAAGGACTCTGATACTGAAACAGAGGCACTAGTACTTGCCGACAAGGAGTTGCTTTGACTCACAGACAAGGACTCTGAAGCCGAAACAGAGACACTAGTACTTGCCGACAAGGAGTTGCTTTGACTAGCGGAAAGAGACTCAGATAAGGACTGAGAAGACGACTGACTCGCAGCTAGAGAAGCTACCAGGCTATCGCTAACAGATTCTGATTCTGAAACAGCCACCGACTCACTTTCGCTCATAGACAAGGACTCCGAAGAATTGTCCTTTTTATAGACATAGTAAACTTCATTGTTAGTAGCAGTACGGGTAAGGTAACCAGAGTTACTACTGGTGTCTGGATCTACTAAAACATATCCCTCAACATCCAATGCTACTGTAGTGTAAGCTGACGCAACCCAGCCCTTTTGCACCACTTCCTCCCGAATAGGATTGTCGTTCTCATCCACAAAATATGTAGTCTGCTCCACATAGGTAGCCTTAGGTCTAAATACAATTGACGGACCCGTAGATGTCTTAGTCGGACTCTCCCAAAGCCATTCGGTTACGAGATTGTCAGCTGCTGGATTGATCGCCACCTGAGGTTGGCTTCTACGATCTAGGCTATAGTTCAGACTAAAACCATCTTGTGTTTTTTCTACAGCAGTTCGACTAAAGCTAATTGGTGTCCTTGTTAACAGGTTTTGCTCCGAGTCAAAGGTGCTGACATAGTAGTTTTGAAGGTCCTTGGTTTTCGAAACCGTGATATAGTTACCTGTGCTCTCATCACGACCCACGTATTCTGTATAGTAGCCTGGGTTGGGATCTCTTGGTAGGTTTTCATGTGGTACCAAGTCATCAATGCCATAGCCTGGTAAATCAGCCGGCTCTGATAGGCCGCTGGTACCTGTCGCTTGACGAAGAGCTGAACTTAAGGCACTTGTCCCGACTTCTTTTTCAGCCGTCACCGCTACCTTAAAGATCGCCTTGCTGTCTACACCCTCCTTAGCCAATTCAGCGACCAAGGCCTGGTTGCTCGTTTTCAAAGCCGATACAGCTGTCTGAATCTCAGTCAAGGTCGCAGACGAATTGCCCAAGACCGCTGTTGCGGCTGCTAGATCAGCCTGGCTAGTTGCCAAGGCCGCCGCCAAATCCACAGAGCTGGAATCCGATACCTGCTCTTGGGCCAACTGATTCAGGAGCTCTGCGCCACTCTGCACCTGGGTCAATTCTGCTAGCCCAGCTTCCCGATCCTTACTCCCCTCTAGGACCTCAACCGAACCATTTTCTGACTGAACAAGGTCAGATTGACTGGTCTGGTCCGCTTTACTTGCTTGGGATGAAAGAGCTTCTGAGCCAGGCAGCGACTCCGAGTTCGAAAGAACAGCACTTTCAGATAGAGACTCTGAAGCAGAGACAGATTCCGAGGCGCGGGCAGACTCACTCACAGATAAAGAAAGCGACTCTGATGCAGATAGTGAAGCCGAAAGCGACGCTTCTACAGCATTCTCCTTGCTCTCAGACTGCTGGCTCACCTCAGTCGAAGTTTCCACCTCCACAACCGCTACAGAAGCTGCCGCAGAATCTGCCTGCAAGGCAACCTCATCCTGGGTCGTTAACAGGTCACTAGCCACTTCTGACGAGGCCACGGTTTCCTCCGCAAAGGCCTCATCCGTTGCTAAGGCAGCCCCACCCATGAGGGCTCCCAGTGCTCCTGCTCCTTTTAAAACGGTGTTGGGTGAGAGCAGTTTAACCTCCAAGTCATCGTAACCCGATCGCTCAGTCCGACGTGCTACTGCTTTACCGAATAATAGGGTTCCAACTGTCGACACGACGGTACTCACCCAGTGCTTACCAGATTTGCGCAGCTTCACGCGCGTATGTCTGTAGGATTCTACATGTTTTCCATTTTTCAATCTCACAAGAACACAACCTTTCAAAAATTAGTATACCTCATATTTTATACCAAGTTCCATCAATTTTCAACCAATTGAACCTGATTTATCTATCTTTTTTCACCAAAAAATAAAAGACCAGGGTCTCCCCCAATCTTTCATTCTACTCGCTCCTCCTTCCATCCGAACGCAAACGGGGAGAACCCGGTAGCACAGCTCGATAAAGAAGCAAAAAACCTAGCTCCACTTGTCGAGAATCCTAAGGAGAGTCAGGCATTTCTGATAGTCCTGCATCTCTCCAGCCTCCAACAAGGCATCCCGGTGGAGCTGCAGTCGCCAGCGATAGGCTCTGAGCTCAGCTGTAACATCAAAGCCAATCAAGGAAAGGAGGGTAACCCGCTCCTGAATACTTCGAAGTGGAAAAACATGGACCGCATCAACAGTTTTGGTCACCGAATTCGACCGCTTCCGATGAAAGTAACTCCCTGTATGACTGTAGACCAGCTTGTCGGCCAGTAGGTAGAGTTTCCAGGTAGTGTAGTCGTCCTCCACCTTTTCATCTTCAGGATAGACAATACCCTGGAAGAGACTAGCCTTATAGAGTTTGGCCCAAGGAACCGTAAAAACCTGACTAAATCCCTGGCGGGCATCATATTGGTAGTCAAACCACTCCGCCGGAGTCAAGGTTTTTTGAAAATAGTCCTCGCCTTGTAGGTGAAAGCGAAAAGCCCCAAGGTCGTCCACATACTCTGTGAAATTACAAATGGATATGTCCGCATCCTGCTCCTTCAAGGCCCGGTATAGGGTTTCCACATGGGTCGCCTCCAGCCAATCATCATTATCAACGAACAAGATATAGTCCCCTGTAACCAAGGGGAGGGCTGTATTACGGGCCGCTCCAACACCAGATCCGCCAAGCCGCTTATGAATCACGCGCACCCGTGGATCCTTAGCCCGATAGTCTTCACAAATCCGCGCCGAACCATCAGTCGACCCATCATTAACCAAGATAATCTCCAACTGCCTATAAGTCTGACCCAGAATACTATCCAGACAGGGATCCAGGTAAGATCCTGCATTAAAGACCGGAACAATGACCGTTACTGTTTCCATCTAGTCCTCCTTCCGATGGTGCGCGAGCAAATCCAATTTGCTCGAGATTTGCTGGTAGAGTTCGATTTGACCCGAATATAGGGCATCCGCCTGGCATTTTTCCAACCGCCTGTGATAGGATTCCACATGCTCGGTCACATCATAGCCCAAAGCAACTAGCAAGGCCAAGCGCTCTTCAGCAATCGCCAGCATACTCGCTGTATCCGTCTGCATCTGATTACGGGACAAACCAGCCGGACTCTGGGAATAATAATAGAGGGGTTGGTTGATAAAATGAATCCGTTTGGCCTTGAGATAGAGCTTGTAGATGGTCGCATCATCTTCCCGCAAACGCCCAAGCGGATAAGCAATCCCTTCCCAAAGCGCACGTTTAAACAACTTCATTGGCGAAAAGGTAAAGACCAGGTGGAAATTGTTGGCCCCACTGCTCTCCTTTTGCAACCATTCTTGCACGGAATAGGTTTGCTCAAAAAACATCTCTTGGGTAATGGAGAAGAGGAAGGATTGACGCTCTTCATTGAAAGAAGTGAAATTACAAATGGAAATGTCCGCATCATGTTCAACCAATGACTGATACAACACTTCCAAATAGGTCGCTTCCACAAAATCATCCGCATCGACAAAGGTCACATACTCTCCCTGAGCCAGTTGGATACCGCGGTTTCGAGCCGCCGATGGCCCCTGATTCTCCTGATGTACAACCTGAATCCGGGAATCTCGAGCTGCATAGTCCTGACAGATCCCACCACTACCATCGGTTGAACCATCATTGACCAGAATCACCTCAAACCGATCATAGGTCTGCTTGAGAATCGAATCCAAACAACGCCGGAGATAGTCGGCAGCATTATAAACAGGGACCACAATCGAAATCAGCTCCGCTTGCAGCTGCTCCTGGCTCCCTTTTACTTCAAAATCCATGTCATCCTCCTCGACACCAATCCGTGCCACAATTTGCCGCTCATAATCAAGGTTCACCTCTAAGCGTAAACCCTCATCATAATTAAACTCTGCCGTATGCTTATATCCCAAGGGCACCTTGTGGGTCGCCCCCATTTGGAACCATTCGTACTCCGAATCAATATGCCCCAGATCCAGGGCCTGATAACCTGCTGCATGCAAATCCCGCACCAGCACCTTGGCCGTCGGACCCAACATAACCAAGATCAAGCGCTTCTCAGCCCGTGCCCGGACAGCTGCCTCGATTTCTGCATAATGGGCAAAAGCGTTCCGCGAAGGACAGATAATCCGCTCCAAGGAGCCTACTCCAGCAAAAAGGTCATTGCCAACGCCCGAGCGGGACGTTTCCCCCTCCACGAGTAAGACATCTCGCCCTTGCCACAGAGCCTTCAAGGCTTGAAAAGAAGCCGCCGCTTGCCCTTTGTCCAGCAAATCAATATAAGGCCTAGAAATAAAGGTTGAACCATACCAAGGTGATTGGCAATGCTCTTGGTAGAAGGTCTGGTAACGCGCAAAATGCTGCTGCCAAAAATGCACCGCATTGGAATTGTAACGCTCCAACTGTTGAAAGACATCCGGAAGACAGACTAAAAAATCCGGGCTCTTTGTCAAGTTGTGTGGAATCCCTGAAAACTGACAGTTTTAGGCTTTTATTATTTAGCTTTTTAATAAGGGTGTTGAGATGGTTTTAACGTCAATCCGAATCCGGCTTCTTTCGAATTTCTATGAGATGCTTTCCCTGTGGTGGGGG
>NZ_WSRS01000093.1 GCF_009767945.1 Streptococcus danieliae
TAGTGTCCCACACATTGGTATTCGTCTTGTTCAGTTTTCAAAGGTCATGCCTCTCACGAGACAACTTCATTAGTTTACCAAAACCTCAAATCTTTGTCAACACTTTTTTGAAAAATTTTTGAAGTTTTTTTGACTTGGTTCGGATGTGCCGAACCTTTATCAACTAACTGTCCCGTTTAAGGAACTCTCCCTTCAGGACTTTCTTAGTATACAACACTACAGCTTTCTTGGCAAGACTTTTTGCTCATTTTTTTAAATTTTTTTCGTCCCAAAAGAAAACCCTAGCAGAATCAACTGCTAAGGTTCTTTCTAATATCTTATTGTTCTTCCTTAAGAAGAATATGAAGGGTCTCTAGAAGATTGTCTTCATGGACTTCGATGCTGGATCCATTGGATTTGATTTTAACTTCAACGATGCCCTCATCTGCTTTTTTACCAACAGTAATACGGATTGGGAGGCCGATCAAATCACTATCACTAAATTTAACGCCAGCGCGTTCATTACGATCGTCCGTTAAAACTTCATAACCAGCCGCTTGTAGGCTTGCCTCCAGGCGGCTTGTAAGAGCTAGGCTAGCCTCATCCTTGACGTTTACCGGAATGAGGTGAACATCAAATGGAGCCAATTCTTTCGGGAAGTTAATTCCCCAAGCATAGCGGTAGTCGCCCTTTGGTGTTTTGTTGACAAAGAGACGGGCATGCTGTTCCATAACCGCAGATAGTAGACGACTGACTCCGATTCCATAACATCCCATAACGATTGGAATAGCCCGGCCGTTTTCATCAAGAACTTTAGCGTCCATAGAGTCTGAGTAGCGAGTTCCCAACTTAAAGATATGACCAATCTCGATTCCACGGGCAAATTGCAGTTGTCCCATACCATCAGGTGAGATTTCACCCTCTTTGACCTCACGAATGTCCACATATTCAGCTTGGAAATCACGACCTGGATTTACACCAGTCAAGTGGAAGTCGTCCTCATTGGCACCAACAACAGCGTTACGCACATCTTGAACTCTACGATCAGCGATGATGCGGAAGTCCTCTGGAAGTCCAACTGGTCCTAGAGAACCAAAACTAGCCCCGATTAGCTCTTGGACTTCAGCATCTGTTGCTGGGTCCATGAAATCTGCTTCCAAGAAATTTTTCAATTTCACTTCGTTGACTTGGTCATTTCCAACAAGGAGGGCCGCCACTGGTTTGCCATCTGCCATGTAAACCATTGTCTTAATCGTTTGTTCCTCTGGCACATCGAGAAGAGCAGCCACGGCATCAATCGTTTTGGTATCTGGAGTCGCAACTTTAGTAAGCTCTTCCTCACTAACAACCAGATTTTTAGGCTTGTATTCATTGGTCGCCATTTCAAGATTGGCCGCATAGCCAGATTCACTGGAATAAACAATCGTATCTTCACCAGAAACAACCCATTTTTCAAGTTCAGCACGGATTGCTGTCAAGACATCTTCAGGAATTTCATCCAAGCTGGCAATCGATTTATCCAAGACCAACCAACGTTCCAAATCTGTCCGCTCTGGAGTAATGGCCATAAACTCTTGACTATCCTTACCGCCCATAGCTCCACCGTCTCCGATGATCGCTTTATACTCCAAACCTGAACGATCAAAAATTCGCTCATAAGCCTGGCGGTAGTCCTCATAAGTTACATCCAAATCAGCATAATCAGCATGGAAACTATAACCGTCCTTCATGATAAACTCACGTGTCCGCAAAAGCCCATTGCGGGGGCGTTTTTCATCCCGATATTTAGATTGAATTTGGTAAAGGTTCATTGGCAATTGCTTGTAAGACTTGACAGAGTCCCGAACCACAACGGTCATGGTTTCTTCATGCGTTGGGCCTAGGATAAAGTCTGACCCTTCACGATTTTTCAATTTGTATAGGTCTTCTCCGTAAGTATCGTAACGGCCAGATTCCCGCCAAAGGTCTGCACTGAGAAGGGCGGGTGCCAACATTTCCACTGCATCAATCTTGTCAAACTCTTCCCGCATAATCTGTTTGGCTTTTTCCAAAACGCGATTTGCTAGGGGCAGATAGGTATAAATCCCCGCAGATACTTGGCGAACATAACCTGCCCGCAACATCAGAGCATGGCTAATTACTTGTGCATCACTTGGCATTTCCCGCAAAGTTGGGATCAGCATTTTACTTTGTTTCATTTATTCTCCTCTAAAAAAATGTCCGTAGGATATCATTCCAGGTTACTGCAATCATCAAGAGCAACATCAGACCAGCCCCAATCAAGGTGAGATAGGTCTCTGTTTCCCGTTTCACAGGCTTCCTGCGGATAGCTTCCAATAGATTCAAAACGATTTTTCCACCATCCATAGCCGGAATCGGCAAGAGATTGAAAATCCCAATGTTAATCGATAAGAATCCTAGAAGCTGCAAGACACTGGTCCAGCCATCGCGTGCAGCCATGCTAGAGGCCTGGTAAATGGCCACCGGCCCTCCCAAGCCATTCAAATTGGGATTAAAAATCAGATTTCGGAGGGCTGTGACAATCTGCCCTGCAGCTGCTGCCGCCATGGTAAAACCACCTGTCAGCTTCGCTGTCAAACTAGTATCCAAAGCCGGCAAGACACCAATGCGATAGGTTCCATCCATTTCCTGCAGCTGAATCTCTTGTGTCTGTTGATTGACCTGAACCGCAACTTTGCCATCCTTGGCCTTGTCCGTTGCCGCTTGAATAGCTGGTGCAATATCGTTAAAAGTCGCAATTTCTTTGTCACCAATTTTCTCCAGGGTTACCTGTTCCTGATAACCGGCCTGAGCTAGGGCACCATTATCTGCCACCCGAACCTGATTGGTGTTGAGATTGGGCGCTCCCCCTTGCAAGAAGAGCAAGAGACTGAAGGCCATAACCCCTAGGACAAAATTATTAAAAGGCCCTGCAAAATTGGTTAGAAAACGGCCCCAAAGACTAGCATTTTGGTACTGAACATCCAAAGGCGCAATCCGTACCTCAGTGCCGTCCTTCTCGACAATCGTCGCATCATGGTCAACCCGGTAGCTCTGTTCCTGATCCAAGAGGAGCCCCCTAATAGTCAAGCTATCTTCGAGATCATACTCCAAAACCTGGAGCGGAACCGCTTGATGGTCCAATTCTTTTTTGGACAGATTCAGGCGCGTCACCACTCCCTCTGCATTCAGACTGAGGGCGACCAAACTTCCTTTGGGAATCTCAACCCGATCCTCACCCCAACCAGCCATGCGTACATAGCCTCCAAAGGGGAGCATCCGAATGGTGTAGAGGGTCCCATCCTGCCCTTGATGGCTAAAGATTTTCGGTCCCATCCCAATCGCAAATTCACGTACTAAGATTCCTGATTTTTTGGCCAATGCAAAGTGGCCATACTCATGAATGATAACAATAACAGCAAATATAAATAGAAAACTCAGGATCCCCATCATTGGGCAAGCCACCCCCTCACTTTCTCACGTGTAGAACGGTCAATTTCCAGTAACCGTTCCAGACTCAGTTCTGTTGCCTCGACATGGTCGGCAACTGCACGCTCAATCAAACTTTCGATTTTTAAATAAGTAATCTGGCCATCCAAAAAGGCCGCAACCGCCACTTCATTGGCAGCATTATAAACAGCCGGGAAAGAACCACCCCGACGGCCAACCTCAAAAGCCAAGGCCAACATTGGAAAACGTTCCAAGTCCATCTTTTCAAAATGAAGTTGGCCGATGTCTGCTAAATCAAACGGCTTGGAATCTTGAAGAGGCTTGTGCCGTGGGTAGGTCAGGGCAAATTGAATCGGCTTCCGCATATCACTGGGACCCAATTGCGCCAAGAAAGCTCCGTCCTGCATTTCAATCATTGAATGGACAATACTTTCCCGGTGTTGAATAACTTCAATCTGGTCATAGTCCCAGCCAAACAAGTGATGGGCTTCAATCACTTCCAGCCCCTTATTAACCATGGTGCTGGAATCAATCGTAATTTTAGCCCCCATAGTCCAGTTGGGATGGGCCAAGGCTTCAGCAACTGTAACCCCTACTAACTCAGCTCTGGTTTTATCCCGGAAGCTACCGCCACTAGCGGTAATGACCAGCTTTTTCACATCTTGTCGATCTAAACCTTGCATGGCCTGGAAAATCGCTGAATGCTCACTATCCACCGGCAAGATCGACACGCCCTTGTCTCGGGCTGCCGCCATCACAAAGTCTCCAGCCATCACCAAGGTTTCCTTATTGGCCAAGGCGATTTCTTTTTGCGCCTGGATGGCAGCCAAGGTCGCTTTAAGGCCAACACTGCCCATAACAGCATTGACCATCAAGTCGTAATCCCCGTGGGCCGCATAGGCTTCTAGATCTGTACACTGTTCCAGTTCCGGGAAATCTGCAAGCAGCGCTTGCCCCAGATCCGAATCTGCTACAACGACCGCAGCTGGTTTAAATTCCTCCACAATCGCCCGCGCCGCATCAAGATTCTGCGCAAAACTAAAGGCAACCAGGCGAAACTGGCCAGGGTAGGCACGCAGGATATCCAAGGTCTGCTGACCAATGGAACCGGTGGCTCCCATGAGATAAATGGCTTTCATCTTAGAAGAACCCCGCCAAATGTAAGAGTGGGAAAACAAACAGCAGGCTGTCAAAACGGTCTAGGAGTCCCCCGTGGCCGGGGATAAAACGGCCAGAGTTCTTGACCCCATAATGGCGCTTGATAGAACTCTCCACAAGATCGCCAAACTGCCCCGCTACTGAAAAGAGAATAGCCAAGAGCAAGACTAGGAAAAAGTTCTTGCCTCCAAAAGTCGCTCCACTAAAGAGGTAGAAAACAAGAGTGACCACTAGAGCCCCAGCAATACCGCCCAAGCTTCCCTCAACTGTCTTGTTGGGCGAAACCTGTGGTAACAACTTCCGCTGCCCAAACCGTTTGCCGACAAAATAAGCTAAGCTATCCGTTGCCCAGACCAACAACAAGGCATAGAGCACCTTATCCAAACCAGACATCTGAGCCCGCACCAACATATGAAAACCATAGCCTACATAAAAGCTGGATGCAATCGGAAAGACCGCATCGTCATAGGTATAGCCTTTAACAAAAACGGTACTTCCCAAAATCCCCATAGCCAAGAGGGCAAAGAGAGGAATATTGGAATCATTTGGTAAAAAAGACAAATAGTTTTCCAAGGGTAGGGTTAGGAGCAGGGCCGCTAGGCTGGCTAACATTCCTTCTGGAGTATTGATCGCCAACCCCTTCATCGCAAAGAGCTCATAAACTCCCAACATCGCTAGGAGCCCCACCACAAACTGAAACGGCAAGCCTCCAAACCATAAAAGCACCAACAAAATGACTGCGGCACCCACACCAAATACAATGCGGTTCTGCAATTCTTTTTCCATCTCAAACTCCTCCAAAACGACGACTGCGGCGATTGTAATCTTCAATTGCTGCTTCTAATGACTGGGCTGTAAAATCTGGCCACAGGGTATCTGTAAAATACAATTCACTATAGGCAGACTGCCACGGTAAAAAGTTACTGAGGCGCAACTCTCCACTAGTTCGGATAATCAATTCAGGGTCTTGCCACTCCTTCGGCAGGCCACCGGTATAAAGATGGGAACCAATCAATTCATCGTTAATCTGATCCAAGCTATAAGTTCCTGCCTGTACCCCGGCCACAATAGCCCGAATAGCTTCTTGGATTTCAGCTCGACCTCCATAATTCAAGGCAAAATTAAGCACCAGACCTGTATTCTCAGCTGTCAATACTTCTGCCTTCCGGAGGGAGTCTAAAGTTGGAGCTGGCAAGCGGCTCACATCACCCAACATTTGGATCTTAACACCTTGTCGGTGTAATTCTGGAACATAGCGGTCATAAAATTCCACTGGAAGATTCATGATAAATTTGACTTCCTTTTCTGGACGCGACCAGTTTTCTGTGGAAAAAGCATAAACGGTTAGTACCTTCACGCCCATCTGACTGGCAGCTTTGGCAACTTCTTGCAAAGCTTCCATCCCAGCCTTATGGCCAAAGACACGCGGTTGCATCCGTTTCTGAGCCCAGCGACCATTTCCATCCATAATGATGCCAATGTGCTTGGGAATTGTCAAGGACGGCTGCTCTTCCTTCTTTTTAAAACCAAACATATTCTTTTCCATTCTTTCTAGACACACTTCTAGCTGACAGCAGAAGGTGATTTTATAAGAGATTGAATTAGTTCATTATACCACAAAAGCCCTAGCTATGGGAAATTCAGGCCGTTTCCAAGCTTCTGGCGGGCTCATCCAAATCAGGGTTCTATAATAAGTTGTGTGGAAAGCTTGCTCTCCATGCAACTTTTTTTGTAATTCAGAGTGCAAAAAAAAGCAATTCCTAGTAAACTGATAAGTGAAAAAAAACATCAGAATAGGAATTGCTTCATATGGACTATGTTACTCAAAAATTACTCGGAATTCAAGACCTAAACATCACTTTCAAAGAAGACTGGCTTATTTATCGTAAAGATAGACGCAATCGTATGGCTCAAATCATCGAAGGCTCCTTAGAGAAACGCCCAAGTCATTGTCCCTC
>NZ_WSRS01000094.1 GCF_009767945.1 Streptococcus danieliae
TTTTTTTTCACTTATCAGTTTACTAGGAATTGCTTTTTTTTGCACTCTGAATTACAAAAAAAGTTGCATGGAGAGCAAGCTTTCCACACAACTTATTATAGAACCTTTTTTATGAGTTTCAAACTGTTGGCCTGGAACACCATCCGCCTCATAGGTCATAAAATTGGCAAAAACAGCATCCCCATCGATATCAACCCGACCATCTTCAACGGTTGTGAAGTCCGTATTTTCTAAAAAATCACAAACTTTTGAGAAATGAGGGTTAACAGAGGCATATTTGCGAAATTCGGATCGTTCGGCAATAATCATTTACGTCCCTCTCTTTTTTCTTAGTGGCGTTGTTCCCAACTGCTATCTGACAAAATTTCCGGAATATCATGAATAGTTGTATATTTCGGTGCAGATACTTTGTTGCCGGTTAAAACTGAAACAACATAACCAACAACCAAGGAGACTGTGATTGAAATCAAAGAGTAAGCCCAGTAGTTAACCGCATCCGCTGGCAAACCATACTTAATCCAGACCATCACTAAAGTTGATACAACCAAGGCCGCATAGGCACCCTGTTTGTTAGCTTTCTTAAAGACAAAACCAAGAACGAAGACACCACCCAGAAGACCGAGCACCAAGCCCATAAATCCGTTGAACCACTCGTAGGCAGATTTAATATCTGAGTGAGCCATAATAATGGAAACAACAACAGAGAAAATACCAACTAGAAGGGATACAACCTGAGCAATACGAGTCCGACGTTTATCAGACATATCTTTGGAAAGAACCTCTTGAATATCCAGTGTCCAAGAAGTTGCCACAGAGTTCAAACCAGTTGAGATGGTTGACTGTGCTGCTGCATAAATCGCTGCCAGAATAATTCCTGTAACCCCTACTGGCAATTGATAAGCGATAAAGTACATGAAAATTTGGTCTTGTGCAACATCATCGATAGCACCTTGACCTGCATTCTGTACCTTGTAAAAGACATACAAACCGGTACCAATCAAGTAGAAAATAGTTGCGATACCAAGTGAAAGAGCACCATTGGTGAACATCATCTTATTGAGTTTTTTGATGTTTTGCGTGGTTGTAAAACGTTGAACCAAGTCTTGTGAAGAAGCGTAGGAAGAGAAAATGGTCAAACCAGACCCAAATACGATAAGGGCAATGGAGCCAGAAAGAATATTTGGATCAAAGATTTTTTCTGTTGGAGCAACAAATTTACCATTAGCCAATTCATGAGCAATGGCTCCAAAGCCACCATCAATGTCTTTCAAGAGAACAAAGAGGGCAATCAAAACACCACCAATTAAGACAACCCCTTGAATAAAGTCTGTCCACAATACAGATTTAATCCCACCTGTATAGGAATAGATAATCGCGATAGCCCCCATCAATATGATGAGAATATTAATGTCAATTCCCGTCAAGGCTGCTAATCCAAACGATGGCAGATACATGATGATCGACATCCGACCAAGTTGGTAAACAATGAAAAGAACTGCTGCAATAACCCGAAGGAAGCGCGAATCAAAACGTCTTTCCAAATAGTCATAGGCCGTATCAATATCCATCCGAGCAAATATCGGCAGAACAAATCGAATAGCTAGCGGAATCGCAATCAGCATCCCCAATTGAGCAAACCATAAAATCCAACTTCCTGCATAAGAGTTACCAGCCAAGCCCAGAAATGAGATTGGACTTAACATGGTGGCAAACAAGGAAACCGAAGTAACATACCAGGGAACCGAACCATCTCCTTTGAAAAATTCCTTCCCTTTCATCTCCTTTTTGGAAAAATACAGACCTGCTATGAGAACCGCTACCAAATAGGCAATCAAGACAAATAAGTCTATTGAAGTAAAGCCTGTTGTATTCATAATTAAATCTCCATTTTAGACACGGATTCTTTGTGAGAATTTTAATCACAAGAATCTTGCTCTAGCAGCTTGGATGAGTTCTGCAGCTGCTTTTGCAATCTGCTTATCATCCTCGTTTAGTGGTTCAAGTGGCTGACGTACAGAACCCAAGTCAAGGTTATCATTGAGGCGAAGAACCTCTTTTGCAACCGCATACATATTTGCACGACCAGAAACCATTTTATAGATGACTTCATTAATGGCATACTGGAGCTCTTTCGCCACCTGCAATTCTTTTTCAGCAATTAATTGATCCAATTTCAAGAACAAATCTGGCATTACACCATAAGTCCCACCGATACCAGCTTCCGCTCCCATGAGACGACCACCCAAGAATTGTTCATCTGGTCCATTAAAGACAATGTAATCCTCTCCACCAGCAGCTACAAACATTTGAATGTCTTGAACCGGCATAGAAGAGTTTTTAACACCGATTACGCGAGGATTTTTCCGCATTTCTGCATATAGACTGCCTGTCAGAGCAACACCTGCTAATTGTGGAATATTGTAAATGATAAAGTCTGTGTTTGGTGCTGCCTCGCTCATCGCATTCCAATAAGCTGCGATGGAGTACTCTGGCAATTTGAAGTAGATTGGCGGAATTGCAGCGATAGCATCGACGCCAAGTTCCTCAGAATGTTTTGCCAACTCAACACTATCCTTGGTATTATTGCAGGCTACATGGTTAATGACTGTCAATTTTCCTTTAGCCACTTCCATAACTGCTTCAATAATTTGCTTGCGGTCTTCAATACTTTGGTAGATGCATTCTCCTGAAGAACCATTAACATAGATTCCTTGGACTCCTTTGTCAATGTAGTATTGCACAAGCTCTTTAACCCGCTCTTGGCTAACTTCTCCTTGATCATCATAACAAGCATAGAATGCTGGAATAACACCTTTGTATTTCGCTAAATCTCTCATTATAGTTCTCCTTACTATTTGTGAAGCGTTTGAATAAAACGTTGGGCAATTTCTTTGGGACGAGTGATGGCTCCTCCAATTACAACGCTTGTAACTCCCAAAGAGTAGACTTTCAGTAATTGCTCTGGTGTATGAATACGCCCCTCTGCAATCACAGGTAACTGAGCTTCTGCTAGCTGTTTCATGAGACCAAAATCAGGCCCTTCCAACTTAGGACTTTCGTCTGTATAACCTGATAGGGTGGTTCCGATAAAATCCGCTCCGGCTTCAAAAGCGATAATCCCTTCTTGGAAAGTACTGATATCTGCCATCAGCAATTGATTGGGGTATTTTTCCTTCACTTGTTTGATAAAGTCTTTCACTTCAAGGCCATCATAACGCGGTCGCTGTGTGGCATCAAAGGCAATGACCGTTGTCTGACAAGCGACAAGTTCATCAATCTCCTTCATCGTTGCTGTGATATAAGGCTCTTGCGGAGGATAGTCACGTTTGATCAACCCAATTATTGGCAAATCCGTCACCTTTTGAATGGCTTCAATATCTCGAACGGAGTTCGCTCGAATCCCTACAGCACCTGCTTCTTCCGCCGCTTTGGCCAGATAAGGCATCAAGCTAAATTGCTCCTCGTACAAAGGCTCACCTGGCAAGGCTTGACAAGAAACAATCACACCACCTTGGACTTGTTCTAAAAATGTATCCCTTATCCAATCTTGTCTCATTTTATTCCTCCTTATGAATTATGGTTTTGTCGTAATAGAACCTTCTTTCTTTATCATCCAGGAAGTAGGAAAACAAGCAATCCGTCATCAGTAAGATTGGAAACTGCGGTGAAATCCTATTTCCATAAGCAAGATTTTGAGCGGAAGCCAACAGAAGTAATTCATCACAAAAATCATAATCATCAAAATTTTTCGTCGTCATTAAAACTGTCTTGGCACCGTTCTTCTTCGCTGTCTGCAAAGCTTGAGTAATCGACTTTGTTTTACCAGATATCGATGCTGCAATCACAAGACAAGATTCATCTACAAGAAGACTATTCCATAAAATCATATCGTCTTCATCCATCACCTCACCCATGATTCCCAGTCGCATGAATCGAACTTTCATTTCCTTTAGAGCCAGGGCAGAGCTCCCCTTAGCATAGAAATAAATCTTCGACGATGATTCGATTAAATTCTGAATCCGTTCTAACTTTGACTCATCCAACACTAAATAGTTTTTGCGTAACATTTCTTCATAATCAGACAAGACATTTTGAGTCCAGGCCTTATAAACCATAGCTTCCTGCCCCTGCTCATTTCCTTATACTGATAAAGAAATTCTCTAAAACCACTAAACCCACATTTCTTCGAAAAACGAGTCAAACTTGCTTTAGAAACATGAAGTTCCTCACATAAAAATTGGGTTGTTACGTGTTCAAGTTTTCTATTATTTAAAAAATAAGCCGCTATATCTCTTTCAGTTGCAGTCATTTTATCGAGATTTGATTCTATAATGGGAATCAGTTCTTTTTGGATTACCATTGGGAGACCTCCACACGAAGTAAACGTTTACATTTATGATTGTAGCACTCCGTGTTCCGTATTACAATAGTTTATATCAAAACAGAAACTAGTTTCTTTACATTTTTACGGATAGGTTTTTACTACGGAAAACTAGCCATATTAACCTAGATTAAATTCTAGATAATGAACCAACAAGTTCGAAATACTCTGTCTAAAAATCGCTCCTAATACTGTATTAACAAGGTTTTCAAATACCAGCAGAAAGGTCACATCACCAGACAACTGAAATCCTCCATTTGTCCCGCAAAACACTTTTTGACATTTTTCTGTTCCGTATTTCAGAGTTGGATGGTAAGAAAAAAATCCAGAGGCGACAATCTCTGGATTTTTCTGCTCTTCAGCTATTTCATTTACAAGCTTTCACCACTAAACTCAAGCCCCCCCTTCTTCAATCTCGCTTTTTCTTTTCAGACCAGAAACTCGCTCCTAATCCTAGGAAGCCTAGAATTTCTGCCCACAAGCTGGCCTGGCTGCCGGTTTTCGGCAGACTCTTAGCTGCCAGTTCTAACTGCAACGACTTTGCAAGAGCTTGGTCCGACTGGATTGAGAATCCTTCTTGCGCTGGCGATTTCATCGCCAGCCGGGATTGACTGACCACCACAGCTGGTTTAGCTGACTTGCTAGTAGGCATTTGTTCCACCGGTTTTTCTGCAGAATTTACTGGCGGAGGGGTTGGCTCTAGCGAGTGCTCCTTGCGGATCCAGAGTACAGTCGCGGTCAGAGGTGCCAGGCGGACTTCTGTATCCAGGAGGGTTACACCGACTGGGTGCTCCAGTGGTTGCAGGCCAGCCCGCTGTCCGTCGACCAAGACCAGGGGAGTAGAGCTGGCTGCATAGGCAAAGGAACGCTCCTTTCGGTCGGCATTGACCAGGACCACATAGCGGTCACCGTCCTCAGCCTCCAACTCATAGCCCAAGACCAAGTCCTCCTCCTGCACCCCGTTTTGGCCTGGGATTGTCAAGAGGCGCATACGCTGCTCAATGGCCGCTTTTTGCCCGAGGCGGAAGACCTCAACCGCCCTCCTCAATTGGATTAAGCCTTTGGTATATTCTTTGGTAGCAAGATTCAAGGGGTAGGCTGCCCCGTCCTCGACCTTGGACCAATCAAAACGGTTAATGCTATCGCTCGAATCATAGGAATCGTGAATAAAGTAAGGATAGTCAAAAGGCGAACCATCTGCCTTGGTCAGCAAGTGGGCCTTGTTAGGAATCCGGTCTTCTGAGACAGGCTGGCGGTAAGCAGGATCACGGAACTGCTTGGTCCGGCCATACTCCTGACCTGAGTGGAGGAAGGGGATTCCCTGGGCTGTTAAAATCAGCAGATTGCCTAAGCGAAGCCGTTGGTGGATTTCCTGCTCACTCGCCGCATCTGCCGGATCCTTACGAATGGACTGGGCAATGACATCAAACAGGGTTAGATTATCATGCGCCGCAATGTACTGAATCACGTCCGTTGGCTGGTCAGCCTCAAAATTGCTAGGCTGGGCCTTAAGGTTTTGGAAGATCTGGGTCACCTTTTTCGGTCCTGTCGTTAGGAAGGCTGGTGCCCCCTCATTGGGATAGCCAGACTTGAGGCTATTACGGATATCATCTGAAAAGACGGCAACCCCATTGGTGTCCTTCATCCAGTCTTGATCCGCTGCTTGCTGGGGACTATCTGCATCCCCAGTGTAGGTGCGCCAGCCTTCACCCAGAAGGAGGACCTGTGGGTTAAGTTCCTTGGCCAAACGATAGGCCTCTGCGATGCTGGCTGCATCGTGATCTCCCATCATGTCAAAACGGAAACCATCTACCTTAAACTCTGCCATCAGATACAAAATGGAATCTGTCAAAATCCGGCGACTCATGTAGTGGGTGGTCCCTAGACGACCGCCACCAAAACTGGTTCGTGGAGTTCCATCCTGGTCCATAAAATGGTGGGCACCTCTAAAAACCAGAAGTATTCCGTCATATAAAAAAAGAAGGGACTCTTGCCCTCCAATTTCCAGCAAAAGTCCCTGTATTTCCTACTTTTCTATCCCGATTATCGGGAGAATTCTGATTTTTGGGCGCACTAAGCCCATGTATTCAAATTCAGTCGTTTGATCTGTTCAAAACGACAAATATTGTA
>NZ_WSRS01000095.1 GCF_009767945.1 Streptococcus danieliae
GTTCCTGAGAAATTCTTATTAAAATACTCGGTATTGTTGTACAAATAATCCGCAACCTGTTTCGGAGTAATCCCTCGGCGATCTAACTCTGTAAAGACCATAGCAAGAACTGCTGGAACACATCCAGTTGCCGCAAAGCTACCGTTTCCATAGTAGGCAGCCCAAATAGCGTCCCGTTGGTTATAGTAGGCATGATCCTCAAAGCTTGTTGAAACAGCTTCTTTCGCCATTCCCACCAGAATTTTATTAAGTAAAAATTCTGCTTGTTGCACTTCCGAAGCTCTTTGTGAGAAGGTTTCTTGTGCTTGTGCACTCCTTTCTTCCAACAAAGCATCTGCTTTCTGGGATTGCTCTAAAGCTGTTTGAGCTTCAGCAACCTTAGCTGTCTTAACAGTCACTTCTTCCTGTGCTCTAGTTAAATCAACTTGAGTAGAATTTTGATCCATGCTCGCTTTCACCAGTTCAACGGCTTCCTGAGCCTGAGAGACTTCTTTTTCAGCATCCGACACTTTAGCTTGATTGTCCTTCACGACTGCTTCTTGATCAAGAACAGCTTGACGGGCAGGTTCTACTTTTTCTGCTTCCTTCTCGACTGCTTTTTCAGCACTCACAACGTCTTGAGTAGCCTTTGTGATAGCTTCCTGTGCTTGTGTTATGCTTTCAGGATTGGCTTGATCCGCAAGCTTTTGTGATTCTGTAACTGCTAAACTTGCTTCAACAACCGCTAACTGCGCCTGATCTTTAGCGACTTGTGCTTCTTGAACAGCCGCCTCCTGTACAAACATAGCCTGATTTGCCTGATCAAAACTTGCTTTAGCATCATCGACTTGTGCTTGCGTTACTTCAGGTTGAGCAGACGTTTCAACATGAGTAATATTCGTTTCCGTAGATACTGGAACAGCCTCCTCAGCCTGCACAACACCTGTTGCCGTAACAGATGCAGCTGCAACTGCTAAACCTGCCATTAATTTATAGCTCATAATCTCTCCTTCCAGATTTCTTCAAATAAGTAAAAACAATAGTTACATGCTGGCGCTCTCACACTTATCATCTTCAATCCTCCAAATCTGCATTAATTCGTAACAATGAAATAATCAAAGCCATTAAAAAAGAAAAAGCAAATAGTCCACAAGTAAATACTAAAATCAAAACCATTAAACCATCACCTACGTTACTTTCTATCCCATTTCTTTTTCTTCCTCTAAGCGAGAAATTCCCCCAGAAACAAGGCAGCAACAATATGCAAAAACTAAACTTAAAATTATTAAAAATAGACTAGACCCTATTAAAATCCACTTCATAAAACCTCTCCCTTACTTTATTCATACTATTTACTCAAACAAGCATCAAAAATCAGCTACTCAGTATCCAAGATTGTATTTTTAGGATAGAAGAAAATGCGTAAAAAACTGAGAAAACAAATTTTTGACACTTATTTCAATAAATGGATAGCTAGTATAATTGGCTAGCTATCCTAATGATTAGATGCTTCGCTTCTTCAAAAAATATGCGGCCGTAGCTGCTAAAACCCCACCGAAGATACTGAACATCGATTCTTCGGTTCCCGTTGATGGTAATTCAGTCAGCTCTTTAGAATCATTCGTTGCCTTTTTAGCATCTGTATTGGCTTTCTTAACAACAACTGTTTCCTTTTCAGATGATTTAGCCTCTCCCCCTGTAGTTGTTACTACTTCAGCCTTTGAGCTGATTGTAGAAGGTTTAGGATTCACCTTAGAAGATTGACTGGTTGAAGGAGAAGTTGGTGCTACAGGTGTTCCTGGACTTGGCTGTACAGGCTTAATTGGAGCCACTTCTTCAGAAGGCTTCACCTCATTATTCGGTTTTTCTTCTGTAGGTTTTATTTCAACCTCAGCTGGCACTTCAGGGGTTGTAGGCGCTACTGGAACCTCTTCGCTTGGCACCCCAGGTGTGCTATGAGTTTCAGGAACTACGGGAACTTCAGGCACTTCAGGGGTAACAGGAACATCAGGAGTTACAGGAACTTCTTCGTTTGTGATCGGCTGAGTTGGATTTGGCTCGTTAGATTCAGGAGTTGTCACAACTGGTGTCGAAGGATCCACTGGACTGATAACTGCTTCATCAGCTGATACTCCAGCTTGTCCCAAAGCAACCATAGATACTGCTAATGCTGCAATGAATTGTTTTTTACTCATGTTCTACTCCTTATTTATTTCACGTATTCTGACTCTTTTGGTTCTGTCGTAACGACAAAACCATACTTGCTATTTTTCATTTCTTTAATAGAAAAACTTAAACGAATATTGGCCGTATCTTCTTCTTTCTTTACTGACAAAACATAGGTCACCGTGTATTCTTCAGTATTCGGATCAAAGAGCAAAGACTCTAAAATCACAGATCTTAACAATCCAGATTCAGGGACCGTGTATTTTGCATTTCCATCTGATAAAAACTGACGAAGAGCTTCCTTATCACCAGAATAGTAAGTTGGAAGAAAATAGCGACTGAAGACATCAACCTGGTTTTCAAATGTCTTAAAAGACTGTAAAACCTTCACTTCTTGACGAACTGTTTGTAACTCTTGTTTGACCTTCCCTAACTGACTAGCTGTCAAGAAAGAAATTCCTAATCCAGCTACTGCAAGTAAGCCCAAAATGGCACTAAACAAATAGAAACGTCTCGGGGAAGTCTGCCCCTCTGAGGAAGAAGCTTTTTCCTTGGTGCTATCATCTTTTTTCAAAGAAGTTCTAGCTACTTCTAGTTGCTCTCCTTCAGCTGGAAAAAGAGGAAGAGCCGCATCAGAAATGTTCAAACTTCGTCGGTAAACGGGGTATACCTGATTTTCAAAATATTCCCGTTTTTCCTGATAACTGTAATTTTCAAATTCTGAACTTGTTAAGATTGATTGAATCAAAGGCCAAAGAATGGTTTGGTAATCTCCTTCAAGGAGAAGAGGACTTACAAAAACCTCTCCGTCCGTCACAATCTCTTTGCCCTCATGATGAGCTAGAGCCACTTTCTCTACTTGAAAGTATCCATATTTTTGTGAAAGAGCTTGAAACAACAGTTCTGTTTGAAAAAAAGTGAGATAGGGAAGAGACTGCTTGATTGGATAAAGAAAATCATCTCCATGATCCTGATCCAACTCCTCAATCAATTCCAGCAAATCTTGATTTTCCTCAGGTGAGTCCCCTGTAGACCAAGTGATTTTCACAAATAAATCATCTGTGATTTTATTCTTGGATTTGATAAAAGGAGAAAATACCATAGATCCTCACCCCTAACCTCTTACAAAGTTAAAGCCCCACTCAACAATGCTTGGTCCAGCCGCAACAGCTACAATAGCTACTGCAATAGCCAGCCAATGCTTTTTAATGGCTGCTTTCAGTTCTCGACCACCAAAACCATAAGCTAGTCCCGTCACAACAACAGCTAGACCTAAAGTCACAATTCCAATTCCCTGGACCTTTGTAATCCCTTGTTGCGCCAAAGCATCTGTTTTGGCAAATGGGTCATCTGCATAAACCGTCTGAGAAAGAAAAGGCGAAAGAAGGGCTGCTACAGCAAACAAATAGTGATTGTGCTTCTCCCTAACTTTCTGCATAGCCTGTCTCATTTGATACTTCATAAAATTCCTCCTAACTTTTGTTGACATCATTAGTGTAAGAGATAATTATTTTTTTGGCAGTAAGGGGACAAGTCAGTACCATTTTTTTAATTAGCCCCTAGGATTTTCAAATAAAGTAATCTCAATACTACGATTATCCTTGCGGTGATTGCTGTTCGGAGCCTCTCCAACAACAGACAAATGGAACTGATAGTCTTGATCGAGACTAAGACTTTTAGCTGAAATTGGAGCTAAAATCTTTCTTTTCATCAAGCGCTCTAGAGGACGGGCACCATTTTTTACATCAGTTCCCACATCTGCTAAAAATTCAATAACATCTTGACCATAAGACAGGGAAAAACCATGCCTCTCCATTCTTTCCTCAATAATCCTCAAATTTTTTGCTGCGATTTCCTCAACAGCTGAACGCTCCAACAAATTAAAGATGATTTTATTCTCAATACGGTTCAAAAATTCTGGACGAAACTCTGTTTGAAGCTCACTATCCATTGACTTATCAAACTGGGTCCACTCCCTTTCTGTCAGGTCCCTAAAATTCCCCTTCAATTCCCATTTATTAATAATTTTCTTGGCCCCGACATTGGTAGTCATGATCACAATCGTATTCTTAAAACTGATTAAGCGACCTGAACCATCAGTCAAGCGACCGTCGTCCAGAACTTGGAGAAACAAATCCATCACTTCAGGATGAGCTTTCTCGATCTCATCTAAGAGTAAGACAGAATAGGGCTTTTGTTTCACCTTCTCTGTTAATTGACCTTTGATTCCAAGGTTGCGGTTCCCAATCAACTTGATCACATCTTCCCTTTGCTTGTATTCAGACATATCAAAACGAATCATGGCATCCTCGTCGTCGAACAGGGCTGCTGCAACTGCCTTTGATAGTTCTGTTTTCCCGACACCTGTTGATCCCAAGAAGAGAAAGGAAGAAATGGGCTTATTTTCATCCTGCAAACCTGCCTGTGAGATGGTGATGGCATCCAGAACGGCTAGAATCGCCTCATCCTGGCCCTTCACCCGACTCCGAACTTTCTCCTCGAAACCTTCTAATCGCTCTGAATCACCTTTTAGAATCGTTGTAACAGGTATCCCTGTCTTATTTTTCAAGACCAGGGCAATATCCCTAGCCCCGACAAATTTCTGTTGACTAACAGCTGCTATAGTCGCTGCCTCATCAATCAAATCAAAAGCCTTATCTGGTAGAAAACGATCTGTCAGGTAGCGAACCGATAAACGAACGGCTTGCTCTACAGCTTCTGACTCAACTTGAACCCCATGAAAAATCTCATAACTTGTCTTAGCTTCTTCTAAAATTTGAATCGCTTCAACAATGCTTGGCTCCTCCACCATGATGGGCTGCATCCGCCGTTCTAAGGCCCTATCCGTTTCAATATAGTCATGAAATTCATCGAGCGTTGTCGCACCAATCAACTGAATCTCACCACGGGCTAAAACAGGCTTTAGAATATTTCCTGCATCCAAGGCCTGCCCCTTACTTCCCCCTGCTCCAACAACGGTATGAATCTCATCAATAAACAAGAGATTGCTTCCCTTGGTTAGGACTAATTCTTCAATAATCTTCTTAAATTTAGGAATAAATCCACCATCTTCTTCACTCATCAGATTGGATAATTCCAAGCTCCGAACCGTAACCCCAGTCAGAAGACCTGGAACTTGCTTCCGTAGAATAGCCAAGGTTAAACCTTCCACAATAGCAGTCTTTCCGACCCCTGCCTCCCCAACTAAAATTGGATTATTTTTTGTTTTTCGTAACAAGGAGATAATGACTGATTCGACTTCCTTGTCCCGTCCGTAAACTTCATAGTCCATAGCCTTCTTGGCAATCTTCTCTGTTAGATTCTCCGTGTATTTACTTAAATAGGGTGTCTGCACGTGCTTCTTTTCCTCCATCAATTTCCGCTTCCTTTCTTACTTTTCTTTCATCATAAGGGATAATGAAAATTTTCGTGTTAAGGGGACAAAACAAAAGAAAAAGGGCAACTCTATGATCACCCTTTCTCCTTAGCTTTAGCGGCCAATTCCTTTCTCAGCTGCCTTCAAAGCTTCTTTAAAAAAATTAACTTTTTCTCCCCTTTCTTTTTCAATTTGCGGAGCTTTCAAATGACTATCAATCTTCTTCATCATACTAGAGACTGTTTTATGAACACGCTGTAACGAAGCGGCTAAGTCCTTATCTTCCAAGGCTGATAGGTTCTTAGTCCAGCTCGCCATGTATTGGATGGATTTTTCAGATGTATCCAGTCCAAAATGTTTTGACAATAGATAACTAGTCATCTCTGCCTCAAATTCTTTTTGACCCAAGGTCATTGTCCCCTTATACTGTTCAGCAAATTTAGGATTATGCAGTGTTGCATGAGCCAGTTCATGAATCAGGGTTCCAATTTTTTCACCTGGTGTGTTGTGTGGATTCATAAAAATCAGCTGCTTATCTGGATCAAAGCCTCCCTTAGCATTTCCTAAATCATGATTTTTATCTACCATGATGGTAACACCAACACTATCCGCATATTCCTGCAAACCTGCAAGAATTTCTTTTGTTTTAACCTGATCCACATCAAAATTATAGTGACGATTTGGCATGGCCTTTGGATAGGCTTCAGGTTTTAAAGTTGTCTGAGACAATTCAAATACCTTATATAGTAGAATGAAACAAAAACCGCACATTTTGTGCTATACTATTTTTATGGCATATTCAGTAGATTTTCGTGAAAAAGTTCTTTCATATTGTGAGAATATTGGCAGTATTTCTGAAGCAGCAACTGTTTTCCAAATTTCTCGTAATACCATTTATCAATGGATTAAATTAAAAGAGAAAAC
>NZ_WSRS01000096.1 GCF_009767945.1 Streptococcus danieliae
TCATGGACAATGCAAGTTTTCATCCTAAGAAGATTTTAGATGAACTTTCTATTTGTAATGGTCATTTTTTTCTCCCTTTACCATCATATTCCCCTGAACTGAATCCTATTGAGAACAGTTGGGCTATTTTGAAAAAAGCGGTGACAGAATTGCTTAGAAAGACAGGCGATTTGACTGACGCAATAACATACTATTTAAAAACTAAATGACTATAACACCTCCAATATGCCTGTGGCTGCGCGTGAGGCATCGATTTATACAGGTATTACCATTGCTGAATATTTCCGTGATATGGGCTATTCGGTGGCGATTATGGCTGATTCAACATCACGTTGGGCAGAAGCCCTGCGGGAAATGTCCGGTCGCCTAGAAGAAATGCCTGGTGATGAAGGTTATCCCGCCTATCTAGGGAGTCGGATTGCTGAGTATTATGAACGAGCGGGGCGGTCACAAGTGCTGGGCTTACCAGCGCGTGAGGGAACGATTACGGCGATCGGAGCTGTCTCACCGCCGGGAGGTGACATTTCTGAACCGGTGACGCAGAATACCCTGCGGATTGTGAAAGTTTTCTGGGGCTTGGATGCTCCCTTGGCCCAACGGCGTCATTTCCCGGCGATTAACTGGCTGACCTCCTATTCTCTCTATCAAGACAGTATTGGTAAGTATATTGATGCTGAAAAGCAGACAGACTGGGCTAGCAAGGTGACCCGAGCGATGAATTATCTGCAAAGGGAATCAAGTCTCGAAGAGATTGTTCGCCTGGTTGGTTTTGAGGCCTTGTCGGAACAAGAACGCTTGACCATGGAAATTGCCAAGCAGATTCGTGAGGATTACTTGCAACAAAATGCCTTTGATTCGGTTGATACCTTTACATCATTTGATAAGCAGGAAGCTATGTTGAACAATATTCTGACCTTTGCGGACGAAGGGGATCGTGCTTTAGCATTAGGCACCTACTTTAAGGAATTAATGGAAGGAACTGTTACAATTCGGGATAGGATGGCTCGAAGTAAGTATATCGCTGAAGCGTCTTTAGCAGAGATCCAGCAACTATCACAAGTGATTCATTCCGATATCCAAGGGATTATTGAGAGAGGAGGGCTATCCTAATGGGTGTAATTAAAGAATACCGAACCGTCAGTGAAGTGGTTGGTCCTCTGATGATTGTTGAGGATATCCAAGGGGTGCAATACAATGAGTTGGTGGATATTCAACTCCACAATGGGGAGACACGTCGTGGTCAGGTCTTAGAGGTACATGAAGATAAGGCGATGGTGCAATTGTTTGAAGGGTCCAGTGGTATCAATCTTGAGAAAGCAAAAGTTCGCTTTGCCGGACATCCCTTGGAACTACCAGTATCTGAAGATATGGTTGGACGAATCTTTAATGGGATGGGAAAACCGATTGATGGTGGACCAGAATTGATTCCGGAAAAGTATCTAGATATTGACGGTCAGGCGATTAATCCTGTGTCACGTGATTATCCAGATGAATTTATTCAAACCGGAATTTCGGCTATTGATCATTTGAATACATTGGTTCGTGGCCAGAAGCTACCCGTGTTTTCAGGGTCTGGCTTGCCCCACAATGAGTTGGCAGCACAAATTGCCCGTCAGGCCACTGTTTTGAACTCGGATGAAAACTTTGCAGTTGTCTTTGCAGCCATGGGAATTACCTTTGAAGAAGCGGAATTTTTCATGGAAGACTTGCGGAAAACAGGAGCCATTGAACGATCCGTTTTGTTTATCAATCTTGCAAATGATCCGGCGATTGAACGGATTGCAACGCCACGGATTGCCCTAACTGCAGCTGAGTATCTAGCTTACGAAAAGGATATGCATGTTCTGGTAATTATGACGGATATGACCAACTATTGTGAGGCCTTGCGTGAGGTGTCGGCGGCGAGGCGTGAAGTCCCAGGTCGTCGTGGTTATCCGGGTTATCTTTATACAAATTTGTCAACCTTGTATGAACGTGCGGGCCGTCTGGTTGGTAAAAAAGGATCGGTTACGCAAATTCCGATTTTGACCATGCCAGAAGATGATATTACCCATCCGATTCCGGATTTGACCGGTTATATTACAGAGGGACAAATTATTTTGTCGCATGATTTATACAACAGTGGTTACCGTCCACCGATTAATGTGCTGCCATCCCTTTCCCGTTTGAAGGATAAGGGGGCCGGTGAAGGGAAAACACGTGGGGACCATGCGGCAACCATGAACCAGCTTTTTGCAGCTTATGCCCAAGGGAAAAAGGTAGAAGAACTAGCGGTTGTTTTAGGGGATTCAGCCCTTTCAGAGGTTGACAAGCTTTATGTTACTTTTACCAAAGCTTTTGAAAAAGAATATATCGATCAAGGTTTTTACACAAATCGAAGCATTGAAGAGACACTTGATTTGGGATGGAAATTGTTGTCCATCTTACCTCGAACTGAATTGAAGCGAATCAAGGATGAGATGTTGGATCTCTATCTTCCCAAGCTTTCTTCCGAATAGTCGAATCTAAAGGGAGGCGAAAGAATGGCACGTTTGAATGTCAAACCGACTCGTATGGAGTTGAACAATCTAAAAGAACGTTTAAAGACAGCAAAACGGGGACATAAGCTCCTCAAGGATAAGCGGGATGAGCTGATGCGGCGCTTTATTAGTCTGATTCGGGAGAATCACCGGTTACGGCAGGAAGTTGAGCAGAGCTTGTCCGCTAGTCTGAAAGATTTTGTATGGGCTAAATCATCTGTCAACACACTGATGCTGGAAGAGTTATTTCTGGTTCCCTCTAAGCAGGTATCCCTGTTGATTGAAGAAGAGAATGTGATGAGTGTGACGGTTCCTAAAATGTTGCCCACAGTTCAGGCAACTAGGGATGCAGAACAAGGGATCGACTATAGCTACCTTTCTTCAAATAGTGAGATGGATGCGACCTTTAAAGCGATTGATAGCCATGTAGATGCCTTACTCCGCTTGGCAGAAGTTGAGAAAACTTGTCAACTGATGGCAGATGAAATTGAAAAAACACGGCGTCGGGTCAATGGTTTGGAATATGCAACAATTCCTAATCTAGAGGAAACAATCCACTATATTGAGCTGAAGTTAGAGGAATCAGACCGCGCCAATCTTGTCAGAATTATGAAAGTAAAGTAGTCTGTTGGCTGGGAATCAAGGAGGATGATTTCTGGCGCAGATACGATCTAGCCATGAGAAAAGGCCAGCAGTCCCTAGAAGGATTATTGCTGGCCTTTTCTCGTGGTATACTAATACCTATGATGAAAGAAGTTCGACTACTAGCAGCAGGAAAGTTTTTAAGTCTTTTTAAGAATGATCAACAGTACCAGACTCCGGTGATTCGGATTAATAAGAATCGCAAGAATCTGGCCTTTGTGATCCTATTTAAGCTCGATCCCCAGAGCGAGCGGGTCTATGTGCTAAATCGGTCCCAGCAAGGCTATAGTGACCAGCCCCAACGGCTAAAAATTTTCAAAAAAGCCAGCCTGTATACCGGGATGTTGCAGGTTCCACCCAAGGCACGAGGGACCATCCAGATTTTGCAAGTAGAGGCTCAGGATCCGCGTTTAAAAGAGACTCTCCGTTATTATTCGCAGGAGGAGCTGTCCCTGATTGCCCAGGGTCGAGCAGCGGAGCTAGATGTTTACAACCCTTTTCGTTATGCGTATTCTAGCCGGTTTTCGGATCAAGAGCAAGGGGTTGCCCTTCAGCCTCTTCAAGAATATCTAGGGATTCAAGACTTTCATCCCTTTATCCAAGAAGGCGAGGACGCGCTCCCGCTTTCCTGTACCTATCAAGATCCGCTTCGCCGGACAGCCAGTCGTCTCCAGTTGCTGGGCTGGTATTACTTGGACCAGCAGTTGAAGATTAGCTGGAAGCCCTTGACTGCTGAGAAGAGCCGGTGGCGTTCGTCTCTTCTTTCCATTGATAAAAAGAGTAAGCGCTATTTCTTTCAAGGCAATCTGTACCAGGAAAAAGGGACTGATCCTATTTTTTTGGAACAATTAAAATTGCAGACCCAAGAGGCTCCTGCAGAATATGTCCGAATGGTAGAGGAATTGCAGACCCAAGAGCAGAAAGCTCTCTTGAGAATGGCGGATTTAAAAGTTGTCGACAGGGACTAACCCTGCCTCAGTAAGCCGGTAGACACGGTCACAGACCTGGTGCAAGAAGCGGCGATCATGGGAGACAGCGATGATGGCTCCAGGATAGTTCTGGAAGAGTTGCCGGATTTGGGGCTGTGAAGTCGGTGAAAAGTTGCGGCTGGGCTCATCTAGGAGAAGGAGATTGGCTTGATCTAAAACCAGCTTGAGGAGTAGCAGTTTGGCCTGTTGGCCACCAGATAGGTCACTGATGGCATGATGCACTTCTTGGCGTGTGAATTGGAGTTGGGCGAGGTGGGTCAGGGCTTTTTGTTCCTGTAGCTGATCGCCACTAGGACAGAGAAATTGGAGTGGGGTTTCCAGGTCTGGGAGCATTTCCTGGTATTGTTGGGGCATGTAGCCAGGACGAATGTCTGTTTTGGTCAGCATTTCCTGGTAGATACGCTTGAGTAGGGTGGATTTGCCGATGCCGTTGGCTCCGATAATACCGATTTTATCTTGGGCATGGAGGTGTTCTTCTGTTGGGAGGGTGAATTCTCCCCACTTGAGTAGGGATTTTTTGGCCGGTAGTGGTTGGATATTCGAGAAGAAGAGCTGAATTGCTTCCTCATCTAGGGGTGCCTGGGTCAGCTCTTCTCTTTGTTGCTCAAACCGCCTTTCCCTACCTAGAACCTGTTTCATTTTTTTGGCAACCAGCCGTCCAGCTGTTGCATCATGGGTATTGATTAGACTATGGCGTACTTGGGCTTTTTGGCGTCGATGCTTGTCCATGGTTTTCTCAAATTCTTTGCGTTCATTTTGTGCTTGCTGTTTTTGTTTTCCGTACCGCTGTTTTCGATCCTCCTTGTAGGCGGGATAGTTGCCTTGCCAGACTTGAGTTTTAGCCACTTGTTTGCGTTTGAGAGATTCTAAGTGAATGATTTTTGTGGCGGTGTGATTGAGAAAATCTTCATCATGGGAGACAAATACAACAGCCTGGGGACAGGTGGCGACAAAATGTTCTAACCAGAGGAGACTATCTAAATCTAAATCATTGGAAGGTTCATCGAGGAAGAAAATATCAGCAGGACTAGCTAAAGCTCTAATCAGCTGGATTTTGAGGGTCTCACCGCCAGACAGGCTAGCCAGGCTTTGTAGACTGGATAGCCGCTGACTGTCAAAGCCTAGTTGATCTGCATAGCGATAAACAAGACCGTAGTCCAGCTCGTCAGGGTCTGCGAAAAAGTAGTCATTGAGGCTGAGCTCGGCTAGAGCTTTCGGTAGGGTTTGTGGCAGGTAGACGGGCGCAGAGAAGTGTCTCTGAATGGTTCCCTCTACGAGGAGATGGTCAGGGGCAGGCTCTTGAAGGAGTAGCTGGAGTAAACTGGACTTCCCATTCCCCTCCTCTCCAATAATGGCGACCTTATCTCCTGTATGGATTCTGAGCGAGAGGTCTTGGACCAGTGTCCGTAAATCTTTTTGGTGATGGATACTTAGGTGTTGAATGGTTAGCAGCATAAAAATCCTCCTTTTGATCACGATAAAAAACGCTACCTAATTGGTAGCGCTTGTAGAAGGCCTGCTGGGACTCTTTTGGTTTAACAGGACAGTCAGATAAGCTTGTCTCCCTTTAGTCATACAAGTTAATATCAGCTCGTGTAAGTGTAACCTAGAAAGAGTATCAAAACACCTCTGTCAAAAGAAGAGGCTGGAGCAGGAGCTACTAGAAGTCTACCAAATAAGTGCAGAGTGTTCGAGTGATTCAAGAATCGCAAAGATGCCCCAGCCTTACTGATTTTGGTTGGGTTTGATTCTCTTTCTTGAATGACTCAACTGTCACTGGTGGGACTTCTAGTTGTTCATGGCTCCTTACCTCGCTGTAAATGTGATGGTTTCAGTTTAGCAGACCAGAATCAGGGTGTCAAGCTAGTTTAGAGAAATGGTGGGAAAAAGCTCGACAAACCGAAAAGATATGGTATAATACTCAATGGAGCAACAATCTTGCGTGAAGCGGGTCAGGGGAGGAATCCAGCAGCCCTAAGCGATTTAGATTGTGTGCTCTTTTTTTTGCTGTTAAAAAACCCTTTGGAATTAAGCTTCCAAAGGGTTCTTTTGATTCTGATCAAGTGACGGTCTCCTCGTCACTTTTTTCGGCTCTTTGTCAAGTTGTGTGGAATCCCTGAAAACTGACAGTTTTAGGCTTTTATTATTTAGCTTTTTAATAAGGGTGTTGAGATGGTTTTAACGTCAATCCGAATCCGGCTTCTTTCGAATTTCTATGAGATGCTTTCCCTGTGGTGGGGG
>NZ_WSRS01000097.1 GCF_009767945.1 Streptococcus danieliae
GAATCCATTTTTATCCTTAGAACAGATTGAACGACAAGAAAAATCATCAGAAATTGCCATTGTTTTTTGGCAATTTCTGATGATTTTTTAGCTATTTACACGGAGTTGTTTGAGGTATGAATAATTTGGGTTAAATGTTGTTTTAGGCAAGAATTTAGTTCGCTTACCATTAAAATAAAATTCTGATCGTAACGGATCCTCGTCTTCATTTTTAGCTGAGGCTAAGAAATGAGCAGACCAGGTCTTTTGAGAGTTAGACGGTAAAGTACTATACACTCCCTTATCATTTGTAGAAACAAATGTCAGAATTCCATAGTATTCAGTAGCTTGCATCGCTAATCCAGTACCAGATGCACCTAAAAGAGGAATTCTATGACCATAATTATAAACGTTAACCTTTGTAGAATCTTCAGATCCATAGCTAGATGTATTCCTATAATCATTATAGTATTCTAGAATCTCTCTATAGGCTATCTCTTTTTCAGAAAGTTTCGATTTTTTACTAATAAGAGTTGTTGCATTCTCTGTCGCATCACGAATCCCAAAGTCTGCCAATTGTAAAATTGTGTCATGGCTTAATTTTTTATTTCGAGCCATTTCATCGGTTCGAGCTTTAGCCCATTTCAAAGCCTCTGAAGTTACTGGTGGTACTGGAATATCAATTCCGTTAATGTTTCGCAGTTCTTTAAGATATTCCGAAATATATTGCGAAACCTTCTCACAATCAACTTCTTTATCCGAGTATTCTTCTGCATTTTTTAGCACAATAACTTCTGTAGCTTCACCGTCAAATTCAAGATTTTCATTTGCACTCACATAGTACTTCTTCCCATCCTTAATAAAGTACGGGTCTTTTGGTTGAGAATAGGCATCAGAATCTTCCACTTTATTTTCAGCAACAACATACTGAACCAATTCAGTTGTATATTCAGGTCCAGCTTCTTTTACTGCTTTTTCCAATTCTTCTTTCTTTTTCTTTGAATTCAAATAAAATAGCGACTTCTCTTTTTCTAGCGCGTCAAGCTTTTTATTTAGTTCAACTAAATCTTGATTCGTTTGTTTTAAAGTAGATTCTAGTTGACTCACTTCTTTTTGAGCAGTTATGACACTGTTTGCATCAAAAGTTGCTTCCGCCAACTGAACTTTAGCCTCAGTTTCTCGTACCTCAACTAATTTTGACTCAACATCTTTTTGGGCAGCTTGAAGAATGGGCTCGTATTCATGAACCTTCTGCTCTGCATCCTTTAATTGATTTTTGGCACTCTCTAAAGATTTATCATTTACTAGTGCTATTTCAATCTCTTTAATTTTATCTGTTGCCGTAGCTATTTTTTCTGGCGTGATATCTTCGAGCTTTTTAGCAGCATTTTCTAATTGTTCCAAACCGGTAGCCAATTCATTTTCAGCTATTGAAACGTTTTCTTTATCTTCAGAAACCCTTAATTCTTGCTCTTGGATAGTCTTATTCAATTCATTAATGTTTTCTTGCTCAACCATCAACGCGTCAGACTGACAACTACAATCAACACTTTTAACATCCTTATCTTCCACAACTGCGTTAGCAATCTCATCAGCTGCTACGCTTGAACCAGTTGCTGCAACTGTTGCAACTGCACCTGCTATCAGTATCTTCTTCATAATTATTCTCCGTATTTCAAGTATGTAAACTAACAAGACAGATTCTAATCTGTCACCCTCCATTATATATATATATATATATATAATGTCAAACATCCTTTTCATTTGTCACAAAAATGTAATAATCAACTTCCGATTTTTATAAATTTTCCCTATAATATTGCATTATCTAATGAAAAGGGTTACAATAGAACTATATAAAGGAGGGTAAGCTTATGACTCAACATTATCAACACATCATGGTTGCTTTAGATGGTTCTAAATCTGCTGAATTGGCCTTGCACAAGGCTATCCATGTGGCCCTGCGCAACCAGGCTCAGCTCTTTCTGGTTCACGTCGTTGATACACGCGCGATTCAAAGCGTAACCCCTTTCGATTCCGATGTTTATAAGCAACTCAAAATCGAAGCTCAGAAAATGCTCGAGGAATATGTCCAACAGGCTCAGGCTGCCGGTTTAACAGAGGTCCATCAAGTGATTGAATTTGGCAATCCTAAGACACTTTTGGCAACCGACATTCCCGAAGAGCACAAGATCGATTTGATTATGGTTGGGGCAACAGGTCTCAACGCCTTCGAACGCCTCTTGGTTGGTTCCTCATCTGAATACATCCTGCGCCACGCCAAGGTCGATTTCCTTGTCGTGCGTGAGCAAGAAGATCTCTTTTAGGACACTCAGCGAGTCAGGAATTGACTCACTGAGCTTTAAAATAGACAAGCACGAAATAATCTTGTAAATACTCAAACAGCGTCCGATGTTCGTAAACTCAGTTAGTGCCTGTGTCAGAGTCAGTTCACAAACCATAACATAAGAGGCTAGGATTTTTTCCCAGCCTCTTTTTTACTATGGTGTTTGTGGTAGGCTCTTTTTTGGCGTTCCAATTCCTTCTCAATCCCAGGTTCAGGGGCATATTTTTCTTCCCAATCATCTGGTTTCAAAATTTTATGGGTTTGGCCATCAAAATGGGCTTTGCCGTCTGGAAAAATTTTGCCCATGTTAGCCTGGTGAACCAGGTCAAAGATCGGAGCTGGGTCCACTCCCATGAGTACAAAATGACCATAAGTGAAATAGAGGAGATCCGCCAGAGCATCTGTCTGCTTGACTAAATCCACTTGTGGTTCTCCTGCTTTAGAACTGACCTTCTCCTTGGCCTGGTCAATAGCTTGGTGGAGTTGGCTAATGGTTGCTTCAAACTCGGCGGGAGAAGCACTGGCTGCATGGACAAATTCTACTAGTTCCTCAATCGTAAAGGCCGCCCGATAGCCCGCATCCTGGCAGACCCAAGGACGTGGATCTTCTTGCGTCCGCTGATCCATCAAACTATGGAACTGCTTGACCTTATTGAAACTAGTATCCTGACTGACAAAAATCGGCTCCTGGCCTAGAAAACCGAAATAGGACAAGGCCTCATGAATCCCATCTTCGGTGTTGGAACTGGTTGTGTGCTGGGCGACTTTCTTAATCCGACTAGAGCCATTGCCCATGGCAATCGACAAGCCAACTCCAGACAACATTTCAAAATCATTATCCGAATCGCCAAAGGCCATAACTTGATCCAGGTCAAAACCAAACTCCTGGCCCAAAAGTCGAATCCCCTCCAATTTGGACATTCCCTGGCTAATAATATCTGATGCATAGGGACTGGAGCGGGTAAATTTCAAGTGTGGAAACTGTTGGGCAACTTCCGTGCCCTCCTTACTGGTTGCCAGCATTAGAATTTGGTAAATAGGCTCTTTGGCCAAAGCTTCCAACTCCTGGTAATCCTGAGGGACAAAACGACTCACAACCTTATTAAAAGACTGGGTGACCAGACTGGATAACTTAGGCGGAATCAAACGATGGAGGCCCTGAGTTAGAGAGGACATGCCAAAAGACATAATCCGCGATCCCAACATACCATCCGCACGCCCCAGTGCAATCTCCTTGCCATGTTTTTTAGCATAAGCCAGAACTTCTGCAACTTCTTGGTTAGAAAGGGTTTGGGCGTAGAGCAAGCCACTGGGGCTGAAAATATACTGGCCATTATAGGTCACAGCAAAATCCAACTCCAGTTCCTCCATAAATTCCTGCACAAAGAAAGGTCCCCGACCAGTCGCCAGTCCCACCAGGATACCTTGTTTCTTCAGCGATGCAATTGCCTGTTTGGTCGACTTGAGGACTTGGCGGCTATCATTGACCAAGGTCCCATCGATATCAAAAAAAACTGCTTTTATGTCCATTCTAGCCCTCTTTATCCATCCTTTCCTTCCTTTTATTTTATCATAATCGGGCCTCTAGTATGATAAAATGAAAATAAAAAAGATATGAGGTGCGTTATGAAACGAATCTTGGCTCTTCACACAGGAGGAACCATTTCCATGCAGGCCGATGACCAGGGACGGGTTATGACCAATGAACAAAATCCCATGGTCCAGATCCAAGCAGGATCTGAAAATGTCCAATTGATTTCAGTAGATCTGTTAAATCTGCCTAGCCCTCAGATGACCCCCAGCCACATGCTCCAGCTTTTCCAGGCCATCAAGGATTATGCACATCAAGTGGATGGGGTGGTCATCACTCACGGTACGGACACCCTCGAAGAAACAGCCTATTTTCTGGACACCATGAGCTTGCCGCAAATCCCCGTGGTGATTACCGGTGCCATGCGCTCTTCAAACGAACTCGGTAGTGATGGCATCTATAATTTCCAGGCAGCTATCCGTGTTGCCGCAGACGACCAAGCCCAAGATAAGGGCGTTTTAGTTGTCATGAACGATGAAATCCATGCGGCTAAATATGTCACCAAAACCCACACCACCAACGTCTCCACCTTCCAGACCCCAACCCACGGTCCACTAGGCCTAATCATGAAAAAGGAAATCGTCTACTTCAAACAGGCCCAAGAACGAGTCCGCTTTGATCTCCAACAAATCGAAGGCCAAGTAGCCATCCTCCCCGTCTACACCGGTATGGACGGCGAGCTCCTCAAAAACATCCAAACATCCCAACTAGACGGACTCATCATCGAAGCCTTCGGTGCCGGCAATGTCCCCCCACTGGTCGCAGACCAGCTCGCAAATCTAGTACAAGCGGGTCTCCCCATCGCCCTCGTTTCCCGCTGCTTCAATGGCATCGCCGAACCCGTCTATGCCTATCCCGGAGGCGGCCAAGACCTAGCCAACAAGGGCATTGCCTTTATTAAAGAACTCAACGCCCCCAAAGCCCGCCTCAAACTCCTCATCGCCCTCAACGCTGGACTGCAGGGAGAGGAATTGAAGGAATACTTGGAGGGGTAACTACTCTTTATCTCGATTAACAAACAGACAAAAATTATTGCTCTTTTAACCAAGATTAAACACGCAAAAAACAATCGGAAAGAACAGATCAATCATTGTTTTTCCGATTGTTTTCTTTTTGTGCTTTTATTCAAAAGCACACTGCTCCATCAGCCTTAAGTTTACTTTGCAATAAAATCAAGCACTTACTCAAAGGAATTGATAATGGGGACCTCTAAAAACCCCAGTTTTTCTTCAAATTTAATCACTCAAACCTTGATAAATCAACATTTAGATTTTCAGAAATTTAGTTTTTAGAGGTGCCCTAATCTAATTACAGAGTACTCAAGTAGCCAGTCTATAACCATTTTTTACCGCAATATATTGATACATAAAGGCGGTAATAATCAAATTTAAACAATAAATCACCTGGCCTCGTAAGATTCCTAATGATAATATTGAAATCGATACAATTACTAGTTTCTTTAGACTAACCCGATAATTCGATTCCTCAATTGGAATATTTGAAGTAAACTTTTTTGTTAGATAATGAATAACGATTAGAAAGACAACTTGTAGGCAGGATAGGATCAAAAATAATCGTAAATTGGCATAATGAACATAAGGGGACCTCTAAAAACCCCAGTTTTTCTTCAAATTTAATCACTCAAACCTTGATAAATCAACATTTAGATTTTCAGAAATTTAGTTTTTAGAGGTGCCCATAATTCAAAAAACCAGTGAGTATTACCCCTAAAAATAACATTACGTTCCCCATACCTCAACTTCTCCTTCCATAACCCCGTAAAACTTTCATCCACCGCCAACTTCAACTTTACCTTATACATACTTGCTCATTGGACACTTATCAAGTTTTTCTACCAACCTTGAAATCAAGTGAAAAGATAGAGCCTATTGTGTAGACCATGATTAATACATTCAAGTAAAAGAATCGAAGTTCAGTGGACATGGTGCCTATTTGTATGATTAAGAGAAACGTAATTAAAATCGGAATCAGCAGGGTATTCTTGATAAGGGACCTCCTTACAGTAATTTAATATATTTTATGTGTTCTAAGCCACCTATTTAAGTGCACGGTTTAAACTCTAAGAACTCCATATTTCGTAAACAATTTCTTTATCCATTTGACACACTCCGTAAAACTCTACTTTAGAGTTTATACAAAATTCTTGACAAACTCTGGAATCTACTTCCTGTTTATCTTTTTTATGTGAACAATCAACAAAAATATGAAAACAGATAGGCCAGTAAGATTCAAGATCCAAGCAAAAGAATTTAATGGTCTTCCGAAATTCGAAATAGATAGTATAGTTGTTTGAGATATAAACAGTATGTGCTATACTAGTGATATGGCATACGGAATTGATTTTAGAAAACGTGT
>NZ_WSRS01000098.1 GCF_009767945.1 Streptococcus danieliae
GTTTTCTCTTTTAATTTAATCCATTGATAAATGGTATTACGAGAAATTTGGAAAACAGTTGCTGCTTCAGAAATACTGCCAATATTCTCACAATATGAAAGAACTTTTTCACGAAAATCTACTGAATATGCCATAAAAATAGTATAGCACAAAATGTGCGGTTTTTGTTTCATTCTACTATATCATTTGTAAAGGCGTATATCCATCGTCATTAGAAATTAAAAAAGACCCCCACAACTCTCATACGGGACATCTGCTGTATGAAGGCTAGGGTGTCTGGTTACATCTTGGACGTTGAATTAGACTGTGATGCCGAGGGCGGCCTTAGCCAGCTGATCAGCCCGGTCGTTAAGAGGGTCGCCGCTGTGGGCATGAACCTTACGGAAGTGGACTTGGATCTCTTGGCTGAAGAGGTCGAACTCTTTTTTGTAGGCTTGAGAGATTGGCTTGTTGGTCCGCCACTCGCCGGTGGCCCAGGATTCGACCCCCTGGTAGTCGTAGCAGATGGTGATGCTGGGGTAGTCGTGGAGCAGGGCCCATTTGATGGCAGCCAGGCTAGCCAAGCACTCGCCGGCAACTTGGTGGGCTTCTAAGAAGATGTCACGGTTTCCTGAGAAGGAGAGGCTTTCGATTTCCTGGCCGTTGAAGATGAAGGCGACGCCAGATCCGTAGGCCTTTTTGATCTTGTGATAGGAGCCATCCACGTAAGCAACAAGTTGATTATCGGTGATCGGAGCCTGCGGTTGCTCCTCCATGTAGGCCAGGGCTTCTTCCTGGCTGGTAAAAGATTTGTATTTAGCTCCAGAGAAGCCGTGCACTTGTTTTTGGGCGTCGGGCCAGGTGGTGTAGATGCCTGGCTGGCGCCCTTTTTTGACGGCGTAAAATTTCATAAGCATCCTTTCTAAAAATGGGCTTGGTAGAGGGTGGCGGAAATGGTGATGTCTGTTAGCTGGGTCCAGTCGAAGTTTTCCAGCCGGACTTGTTGGAGCAGGGGTGTCATGGTCAAGAGTGCCTCCCGGACTTCTGGTGTCAAGGTGTAGGTCGCTGTTAATTCCAGCTGATCTTGGATCTGCATCTGCTCCTTCAGGTGAAGGTCGATGTCCTCGGGTTGATAAGCTTCTTTCCCAAGAATCTTGCGAATTTCAATCAGATGCTGGGATCCAGGAATAGCCTTGAGGAGGTTTCCGGTGGGCTTTAGCAGGCGTTTAAACTCCTGGTAGTTGGCAGGAGAAAAGATATCCAAGATAGCATCGAGGCTCTGATCAGCCAAGGGGATTTTGGCCAAGTCGGCCACAAACCATTTAACCTGCTGCCGACTATCGGCCTTACTGGCCAAAAGGATGGAGTCCTTGGACAAATCAAAGGCATAGTAGTTGCCAGTATACCGACTTTCTAGTTGACGGCTGTAAAAGCCTTCACCACAGGCTACATCTAAGAGGGAAGCAGGTTGCAGTTTTGTGATCATCTGGTCCAGTCCCGCCAAGACATGGTCGTAAAGCCCAGCTTCCAGAACCAGTTGTCGAGCTTGGAAGGACTCTTTTTGGTAGTGTTGGGAAGCCTTGGTGTTTGGGGCTAGATTGACATAGCCCTGTTTGGCTAGGTCAAAATTGTGTCGGTTGCGACAAGCCAAACTGCGCTCCTGTAACTGCAAACCTTCTTGGCAGAAGGGGCAGGTGAAGACTAGGTCTGTCGTGGTAAAACGTTGAAGTTTAGGTGGGTACATAAAAATCTCCAGTAAGCTGTTGAATCGACTTATCTGATAAGGCCTGATGACAGTTTGCTTGGCAGGTAGACTCAATCAACACCTGTGTTATAGTCTTTTAGGTTATATTTTATTACTGTGTTAGCTCGTCTTGCCGTAGACCTTTGAAACTTTCTGCGAAAGTTTTATCAGCAAGCTCAAAAACTCCCCCAGAGCTTTTGAGCTGTCTGCGACTCGCTGCTTTGTATTAAAAGTAAATTAAAAAACTATATCAGAATAAAAGAGAGGCTGGAACAAAAGTCTAGCCTCATTGACTTTGGTTAACAACATATCTTTGACGCAGTAGCTGATTGGCCTCTTCGTTCGCTTTTCAAGCTCGGAAGAGGGCCTAATCAGCCTTGCGAGGGTGTGACTACACTACGAACTAAATTTTTTCAAATTTAGTTCTGTCCCACTCCCCTTCGAGAATTATGCATATGTTAGGATTGAATATTTTTTCTTACCCCGACGGATCACGGTTAGTTGGCCTTCCAAGCGGTCTTGCTGATCGAGCTGGTAGTCCAGCTCTTGGATCCGTTGGCCGTTGATGTAGATAGCTCCGTTGGTGATATCTTCGCGGGCTTGGCGTTTGGAAGGGGAAACCCCAGCTGTCACCAAGATGTCCACGAGATTTAAGCTATCTTCTGAGCTGACTTGGTAGTTGGGAACGTCACCTAAGCCTTGTATCAACTCAGCTACAGACAGTTCCTGGATATTTCCAGAAAAGAGGCTTTCTGTGATTTTTAGGGCTTGTTGGTAGGCGTCTGGGCCGTGAACGAGGCTGACCACTTCCCTAGCTAGTACTTTCTGAGCCAGGCGTTGGTGGGGAGCAGCGAGAAATTCTTTTTCAATCTCGGCGATTTCTTCTAGTGAAAGGAAAGTGAAAATTTTCAAGAAGCGGACTGCATCGTCATCCAAGACATTGAGCCAGAATTGGTACATTTCGTAAGGGCTGGTTTTGCTGGCATCCAACCAAACGGCATTGCCTTCCGATTTTCCGAATTTTTTACCGGTGGCATCGGTAATGAGGGGTACTGTTAGCACGTGGCCGGTTTGGTTGGCTTTACGGCGAAGCAATTCGGTTCCTGCGGTCATGTTCCCCCACTGGTCACTGCCGCCGATTTGGAGGCTGACCTTGTGTTCCTGGTTGAGGGTGTAGAAGTCATAGCCCTGCATGATTTGGTAGGCAAATTCGGTGTAGGAGATGCCGGATTCAATCCGTGATTTGACGGAATCCTTACTCATCATGTAGTTGACGGTGAAGTATTTACCGACATCACGGAGGAAGTCGATGAAGCTGATGCTGCCAAACCAGTCGTAGTTATTGACCATTTCAGCCTTGTTGTCGCCGTTTTCGAAGTCGAGGAAGCGGGACAGTTGCCCTTGGATTTTTGTGACCCAACCTTCAACGGTTTCTTTGGTTTGAAGGCTCCGTTCAGCATCCTTGAAAGAAGGATCACCAATGAGTCCAGTTGCACCACCGACCAAGGCGTAGGGCTTGTGTCCGGCCAATTGGAGACGACGGCTGGTTAGAATAGCGACCAAGTGGCCCAAGTGCAAGCTATCTGCGGTAGGGTCGTATCCCGTATAATAGGAAACTTGTCCCTCTTCTAGTGCTTTGCGGAGAGCTTCTTCGTCCGTTGTTTGGAAGACCAAGCCCCTTTCTTTCAGCTCATCAAAAATGTGCATGTCTGACTCCTTTTTTTGTTTCATTTTACTTATTACAGTTTAACAAAATAAGGGATGATTGAAAAGAGCGAGGGCATTTTGCTATAATTGGGCTAGGTATAAAAAGTGAGGTAAAACGTGAAACACAAAGCTAAGAAGAATCGAGATGAGGAGGCGTGGACCTGGAGGGATAGTCTGGGGACGGTCTTTCAGGTGCAACACCTACTATTAAAAGTGTTGCTGGTCTTTTTCTGGGGCTTTCTGGTCTTGGGGGCCGGAGCTGGTCTGGGCTACGCAGTCAGCCTTTTTCAAACGGCCCAAGTGTTGGAAGGTCCGGAGTTGGCCCAGCAGGTAACCCGGGTGGCTGGTCAGTCCGAGCTACGCTATGCTGATGGGAGCTTGATTGACAAGATTGACAGTGAACTCCTGCGCACGCCGATTCACTTGGATCAGGTGTCGCGCTCGGTTCAAGACGCTGTGATTGCGACCGAGGACGAGAATTTCTACGAGCACGATGGGATTGTTCCCAAGGCCGTTCTGCGGGCGACGCTGGGCTCAGTTTTAGGTCTGGGGAGCTCAAGTGGTGGCTCGACCCTGACCCAGCAGCTGATCAAGCAGCAGGTGGTTGGCGACGCGCCGACTTTTTCCCGTAAGGCTGCGGAAATTTTGGACGCCTTGGCCCTTGAGGAAGCCATGTCCAAGGACGATATTTTGATGGCCTACCTCAATATCGCTCCCTTTGGTCGGAATTATAAGGGACAAAATATAGCGGGGATTGAAGAGGCAGCTCAGGGGATTTTTGGCAAAAGCGCTGCCGACCTCAATCTACCTCAATCAGCCTTCCTAGCAGGACTACCACAGAGCCCAATTGTCTACTCCCCCTATGCCTCTGATGGCACCCTAAAAACAGAGGAAAACCGAGAGCTAGGATTGGAACGGCAAAAAAATGTCCTCTTTAATATGTTGCGGACCGGTAAAATTACCGAAACCGAGTACCAAGAAGCACTGGACTATGATCTGCAGGCGGACTTCCGTCCCGGTGAGCCAACCGAAGGGGAGATGCACAACTATCTCTACCACACAGCTCTAGCCGAAGCCCAAGATGCAATCTACAGCTACCTGATTGAGCGTGACCAGGTTTCTGAACGTGAACTCAAAAATGAGGCAACCGTCCAAGCCTACCAAAAACTGGCTCAACAAGAGCTCAGCAATGGTGGCTATGTTGTCAAAACAACCATTAACAAGGCCGTTCATGAAGCCATGCAGGCAGCCGCAGCCAACTTTGGTAGCGTGCTCGATGACGGAACTGGCCGAGTTGAAATGGGGAATGTGCTGCAGGACAATGAGACCGGGGCTGTTTTAGGCTTTGTCGGCGGTCGGGACTATGCGTCCAACCAGAACAACCATGCCTTTGACACCGTACGCTCACCAGGATCGACCATCAAGCCCCTCCTGCCTTACGGCATCGCTATTGACCAGGGCTTGATGGGCAGTGGCAGCATTGTCTCCAACTACCCAACCAACTACTCCAGTGGCCAGCCGATTATGCACGTCAATAGCCGTGGAACCGGCATGATGACCTTCCAGGACGCCTTGAACCAGTCCGTGAATATTCCAGCCTATTGGACCTATCGCCTCTTGCGGGAGCAAGGCATCGATGTCCAGGATTACATGGAAAAAATGAACTACGAGATTGCAGACTACAATATCGAAAGTCTCCCGCTGGGAGGTGGGATTGAAGTATCCGTAGATCGGCATACTAATGGCTACCAGACCTTAGCCAACAATGGACGCTACCTTGAACGTTATATGATTGCTTCCATTGAAACACCAGATGGCCAAGTAGTTTACAAACACCAAACCGAACCGGTACAAGTCTATAGCGCTGCAACAGCCACCATTCTCCAAGACATGCTGCGGGGAGTTTTGGATTCAGGAGTCACAACCACCTTCAAATCCCGCTTGCAAGGCATCAATCCCGGCCTGGCTGGCGCTGACTGGATTGGGAAAACCGGAACCACTAATGACTATGGCGATGCCTGGCTCATGGTCGCCACCCCAGGCGTTACCTTGGGTGGCTGGACCGGTCACGATGACAACTCGCCCATGTCCAACCTCAGCGGTTACAACAATAACGCCCAATACATGGCCAACCTGGTCCAAGCCATTGACCAGGCTGACCCAAGCGTCTGGAAAGCCGACCAACGCTTTACCCTCGACCCAAGTGTGATCCAGTCCTCCGTCCTCCGCGCCACCGGCCAACTCCCAGGCACCGGCTTGAGCGGACCGACGGTCACCAGCAACTGGGCCATCAACGGTGCCCCCGTCACCAACGAAAACTTCATGGTCGGCGGCAGCGACGCCGACAAACGCTCCGCCTGGAACTCCGTCCGCGGCGGTGGTGCCCCAACCACAGGGAATGGGCGGTAGAGACTTAGACATTCGTTAGACAAAGAAATTTTAATGGTAGACTCCTCATATAATTGATGGTGAAGGTAGATATTTACTAGAAATTATATGGGGAGCTTTGCTATGTTCAGAGAACTTGATAAAGTAGCAAATCATTAGATTTGATATACTAGTGGTAAGATATATGGAGTTAGTGTGTTATTTTAAGTTAGGTAATTGTAATGTTGGGAGCGCTGTTTGATGACTGAAGGAAATTATTTGAAGAAATTGAATAAACTTAAGGACATGATAGTTAGGTGTTTTCCATTAGTATTATTAATATCAATTGAGAGTGTACAATATCTTGTGTAAACGCAAAAAAAGAATAAATCCTGTTATAGTAGAGTTAGACAAAAAAATACTACTAGAAAGATTTATTCCCATGACCCAGTTTATCACAGATTTAACCACATTTCTAGCTAATCATTCA
>NZ_WSRS01000099.1 GCF_009767945.1 Streptococcus danieliae
TCGAAAGAAAAAGTGTTGTTTTTAGAACTGTTATTTGTTAGACTAAACATATAGGTTTCCTTTCTGATTGTGATTTTTTTGATGCTTATATCATAAAGGGGAACCCTTTTTTTGTCCAGTCATATGTCTCACCCAATGGGTGAAAATCAAAAATTTCTAGAAACCTTGATCTATCAGGGATTCTGGAAGTTTTTTTAGTTATCTATGAATAATTCGGGTTTTTACATCCCTGGATAAAGCTTGGCTTTTCAGACAGTATGTCATTACAATACTATTTGCTATTTTTTTCACATACATTCAATCATCAGATAACTTATCTCTACCTTATGTGATTCTTTGTACACTATTAAATCCATTTGCTCGATTCCTATGGTTATCGATCATGGACTTCTTTTTTGGTGGAACAGGCCTTTTCTATACAACAACGTTATCGCGGATGGTCCTCATTAAAGTGCTAACCTATGCGATTATTTGGATTTTCTCACCAATTCTTGCACCAATTGGATTAATTTATCTCTATTTCCGCGTTAATAGATTAAATAGATAGGGTAGATTTTTCAAACCATCTAGGAGACATTATGAAATTTAACAGAAAACAAATTTTTTCAATTCGAAAGACTTTATTAGGAGTTGGGAGTGTTTTAATCGCTCTGTCCTTTTTAGGACAGTCGGTGTCTGCAGATGAAGTCCTTGAGCCGGTAAATAACTCTACAGAGTTGGTTGCTACATCTCAGCAAAACTCCGCAGTCCCTGAACCGAAAGTAGAAACAACAGTTATTCCGGCAACAACGGAATATGTGGCGGATGAAACGCTTGAAGTTGGTCAAAGCCAGGTGCAGACACCTGCAGTTGATGGAAAAACCGAGCAAATTACAAGCTACAAGCAGCAGGAGACGGTTGTGGATCCGGTCGACCAGTCAGCCAAGGATGCCATGGCTGCGACGGATTACAAATATGGTCCAAGTGATTTCTACCATCTGGATACGACCCAAGAAAAACCTAGCGATCAGATTGTGATTGACAAGCTCTTTTCAGATGTCCAACCAATGACTTTAGAGGAAGTCAAAAACAACAGCTCCATTCGGGATATGGTGACAGGTGGCGAGTATACAATCAATGAGTGGTCTAGGAATGGTGTTACAGATCGTCATGGTTTACTGAAACTCACGAGTCTTGATCCAAATAAGGAGGACATCTACCTTCCTACGGAAAGTATCGATCCTCAAAATCCAGCTTTCCAACTTCTCTTAAAAAACTATAGTTTTATCGGTACAAGTTCAAGAAATTATTCTTCAACTCCGTGGACAGATGATTTGCAGGGAGAGGATAGCGAAGCTCTTCGGAAAGCAATATATGAGGAATTAGCTAAAAAGGCATCTGAAAATTTAGCCAATCTTGCAGGCTTTCGTTATATCAATGATTTAGTCGGTGAAGGTAGTGATGAAGCAACAGCCCTTAAAGGCTATTTTACCAGTCAACTCCCCATTACGGAGCAACTCTATGCGGATGCCAGGGCTGACTATGAACGCTTCCTACTTGGTGTCAAAGAAGCAGAAATGCAAGAGAGAGTATCTGTGGGTGCTCGTTATGATCCTAAAACACAGTCTGGAAAAGATTACATAATTTTAAATCCCGTAATCCGTGTTGCTCGTCATGCCTTTGAGACGATTACTCAGCGTTACAATGCATCAAAGGGCTATACTCAACTTCCAATTAGTTTTGAAGATGCTTTCCTAACAAGCGAGCAGCAAGAAGCATTAATCAAGAAGTTATTCGATCTACCTGATGAACTTAAGTCTCATATCTTAAAAATAGTTGTGACTGGCGAAGAACTTGAGTCAGGAGGAAATGTGCTTGGAATTAACTATTGGGCTAGCAACGATATCTAGCTTCGGAATTTTATGGAAAGAGAATTCACTGTACCTACTAATCAGGGTGAGAAGATAATTAGCCTCTCTGTTCCTCAACCTTTCGACCTCTTTGATACTTTCCTCCATGAACTGGGCCATGCGATTGATAATCAGTCAGGCAAAACAGTCTATGATTATAATGCTTATAAAGTAACAAATGAAACAGCTCAGAAAAACATACGGACGCAGGGCCGTTTATCCTACTCAGATGAATTTCTCAAAGTTTTTGAAGGGGACCTCTAAAAACCCCAGTTTTTCTTCAAATTTAATCACTCAAACCTTGATAAATCAACATTTAGATTTTCAGAAATTTAGTTTTTAGAGGTGCCCTGAAGAATATTTCTTAAATAAGGAAGATGTTCGGGATTATATCCGCTGGACACCGAGTGAGGCTTGGGCTGATTCCTTGGGTGAATACATCAACAAAAAATTGAACGGTATTGCTTATAGACGTTATAAGAAGATTGGGGATACTGTTTATAGCTATGCCCCTGCCTATGCCGGTTTGAATCCGGAATATGATGCCATGAAAGAGACGGTCTATGATGTCGGTTATAGTCCAGTTGAGGCTTCAGAATGGTACTGGGAAAGCATGTATCAGAAACTTTTTGTTCCGCAGATCTTGAAAGAAATCGTGGTCGATAAGGTTGAAACAAAAACAACGCCAGCCCAAAATGGGAAAGTTTTAGTTGGTACAAAACCCAAGGTTCAAGTAGAGGTACTTCCTTACCAAACCTACTATATTGCGGATGATACCAAAGACTATGGTTACCGTATTGAGATCGGGGGTGTTGATGGTCAAAAAATTACCACAACGACCTATGTCTTAGTTGGTCAAGAGGCGCAAGCCAATGAGCCGTCGATTCGCCAAGAAGCAGCCATTGATAAGGTTGTCACCTTGGGAACAAAAGTCAAACAAGCGCAGGTTGATCTAGTCGAGGTCCGTACTGTTTATCTCGATGACCAAAGTCTAGAGATGGGAACAGAGTTGGAAAAACAAGCAGGTTCCCAAGGCTATACCATGCGGACTGTAACCTATCGTCTAAACCCTGAGACAGGTGAGATTACAGAGACTGTTACAGATGTGGTGACACCGATGGTCGAGCGGATTGTGTTACGTGGCAGCAAGTCAGTTCTTATTGTGGAAACAGAAGTCTTACCAACTGTTAAAGACAATCCAAATCCTCTTCCTAAAGCAGAGGTGGTTCAAACGCTCCATAAAGATCCAGTAACCACAGCTGAGCAACCGATTTTGACAGCAACTGTTTCTAAGTTTAATCAAGGAACAGCACCAAGCTCTAGCAAAGAGACTGCTCTGCCAAAGACAGGCTCAACAAGTGGACTAGCATTAAGTTTGCTAGGAACGGTTCTATTGGCTTTGGGACTAGCTGGAAAAAAGGAAGTTGAATAGATTCTCAATTTTAAATTTTTATAGAAAACAGCACTTATTGGAGATTAGAAGAAAATGAAAAAATATAGCACTCTTGGTCTATTGCTTACCTGTAGCCTCCTGCTTGGGGCTTGCCAATCAAATCAGTCTCAAGCTCCCGCAAGCAGTTCAACAGAGCAAAGCAGTAGTCAGGCTCAAACAAAACAAACGCAATCAGCGAGCTCAACAGCTCCCTCCAGCAGTCAGGTCGAATCAAGCAAGGCATCATCTTCAAGTCCAACCGAACAATCTAGCAGCCAATCAGAGACGAAAGAAAGTTCCTCTGAGACTAAGGAAGCCAAGGAATTGGATTATGACCAGTTGTATGCAGAGACCTTAACCAAGATTAAAGCAGACCCTGACAATAAGGTGAGTCATTATGTCTTTTATGACATTGATGGAAACGGTACAAAGGAGCTCTTAACCGGTGTCTCATCAAACAATGAGCAAGCGCAGGCAGTAGCCATCTATTATCTTAAGAATGGGGTATCCACCTATTTGGCTCATTCTGAAGTTCAACCTGTGGGCGGTGGCCGCGCTGGTTTTCAGATTAATTCGGATGGTACTGTGACCCAGCTGCAGTGGTTATCGCAAAATGGTGAGGGAATGCAAACAACCTACAAGTTAGCTGCCGATAACAGTGGTGCTTCCGTAATTGAAGAAAAGCCCTTTAAAGTTGGGCAGGATGTTCCCACTGATACAGGCTTGGATTTAACAAATTTTGACTGGCAACCGCTAAGTGTACCAGCAGTGATTCCAGAAGCTGCCCCAGCAGCTGCTAAGGAAATGAATCTTGACGCCATTCGTGCAGGTGACTATTCGAGCTTATATGGCACCTGGGCACAACCGAATGGCGAGACCATTGTCTTTGATGCGTCGAGCTTTGGGACAGGGAGCAGTCAAATTCACTATGTAAAAGATCTAAATGGTAGCCTGATGTTTGGCTACAATCTTCCATCAGGTGGATTGACCTTCATTCCAAAAGGAGTTGAATTTGGGGACTCGGATGCTAGTCGTGAACGTTACAATGTTCTGAGTGTATCAACAGGTAGTGTCCACGAGAATATGTACTATCGGGTAGATTAGTCATTTAAGGTGCTGTGTACCTACAATTTGCTGGTGCTTATATCAATGACAGAAGTCGGGAAAGTTTTACAGATTATTTTGAAGGAGAATTGTTTATGGATGTCAGTCAAGTTGGAAGCTACGTCGATAAAATCAAGGAATTTACATTAAAGAATAAGGTTGCAGTTGCTGCAGCTACTGCAGCAGTCCTAGTATTAGGCGTTGGTTATCAGGTTTACCAGTCACAACCTAAGAGTTTAGTTGCTGCGGTTCAGGTGGAGTTTACCGGATATGATGGATTTGGTGAACTTAGTTATGACTCCAAAGAAATTAGCAAAGAAATTCAACGAATTGCTTATCGAAGTGCGGGCTTTAATAAAAATCAAACAGAAGATTTGGTGAATCAAGATGCGGTCGTTTTATCAGAGGTTTATGCAGATGCATCCTTGGGTCAGAAATATCAGAAAGCTGCGGCAATGATTTCCAGTGTTTCTTATAAATTTGACAAGCGTTCTGAATTGAGTAATGGCGATAAGGTAACTTTGACCGTTAAAACCTCTTCAAGTAAGTCTCCAATTAAGGAAGAGTCCAAGGAATTTAAAGTAGAGGGGCTTAAGAAAACAGAAACCATCTCCACAAAAGCCTTGCTGGAAGAATATCCTGTTACTTTTTCCGGATTTAATAACTATGGTAAAGTGGAATTACCAGAAGATGAGGATGGTTACGACTTCTTTACTGTTTCAGGGGAGAAGAGCAATTACAAAAATGGCGATAAGGTTCAATTAACGGTTTCGCCATCCTATGTATCAAATCTGCAAACAGAGGGCAAGAAGTTAGAGGCGACTGAGATTGAAGTCGAAGTGGACGGTTTGAAAGAGATCTCGGCTATTTCTAATCTTGCTGAGGCACTGGCTAAAAATGAGCTTTATGCTAAATCTCAACATCAAAACACGGATTTTACGACCTATACACTGGAAAAACAAAAAGACTACATTTCCTATCAAGTTCCATTTTTTAATAAGACAGAAGCTGGTCAGGTTTATGTAGTGTCTGTTTATAAAATTAATAAAGCAACTAAGTATAACAATAGTGTACAGTATGCTTATTACGGTTATAGATACTACGTAAATGCTGATAACAGTCTTGATTTGGAAACGGCTAATAAAGTTTCTGGATTTAGTACACAAGATTATGCAAATCTTCGTGCTAGATTAGAGACAGACGGCTACAAAGAATATAAGGTGGCTGATAAGGAGTAGGACAAGAAGCTTCAAAATAGAAACACCGAGCATTTCCAACTTACGGAACTGCTCGGTTTTTACATACTATAATGATAAGTGCTAGTTCATTCTAATAATGAAAATAATTTTTTAATTCCACTTGCAACAAACAGCCACATCACTTATACTATATGTGTATATAAAAGGAGAATCCTTTTTTCACAACCATCTATATGAAATGGAGGAAGAGTGATGGCTTATATCTTGTTTACTTATGCCTTACTGCTAACAATTTTCAGTTTCTACGGCTATGAGAGTGTACAATATCTTGTGTAAACGCAAAAAAGGAATAAATCCTGCTATAGTAGAGTTAGACTAAAAAATACTACTAGAAAGATTTATTCCCATGACCCAGTTTATCACAGATTTAACCACATTTCTAGCTAATCATTCA
>NZ_WSRS01000009.1 GCF_009767945.1 Streptococcus danieliae
GTTTTCTCTTTTAATTTAATCCATTGATAAATGGTATTACGAGAAATTTGGAAAACAGTTGCTGCTTCAGAAATACTGCCAATATTCTCACAATATGAAAGAACTTTTTCACGAAAATCTACTGAATATGCCATAAAAATAGTATAGTACAAAGTGTACGGTTTTTGTTTCATTCTACTATAATACTCAAAGAAAATCAAAAATAGTCTAGGAAACGAGCTGCAGACAGTACTAGACGTACGGCAAAGCGAGTTGACAACGAATAGTTTTGATTTTCAAAGAGTATAAGGAGGAGCAGGCACGGGTCAAGCAGTTCTTATTCGATTATCTTTTGAAAGCGAAACATCCCATCTGGGAATTGCTCCTGAATTTTTTCAGAAACTTCATCCGCCTCATTTGGATTCGTATGGAATTTGTTGAAAAATTCGACAATGCGAAAACCGCACCGATTGACGTAGAAGTGGATATTGCGTTGTTCAAAATAGGGGGTCATAGTTTCCCATATTTTGACCTCTGGATGGCATTTTTCGATTTCACACCAGGTCGCATAGCCGATGCCTTTGCTGTGAGCTGCAGGTGATACAAACAATAAATCTAATTCTCCTTTTTCACCTTCAATTTTGAGGACAACACCTCCAAGGATAGTGTTGGCTTCATCAACAATTCGATAGGCTTGACCATCTGCAATGGCTTGTTCGATTGTAGCGCGTGAAATAATTTGTCCGTCTTCCTCAAAGTGTTGATCACGAAGTCCAAATTCTTCCAAAGCTCCGAAATTAAAGGCTTCCTGATTATCTGTAATAAATTGCTCTCGATCCCAATCTTCTAGGGGGAGTAACTGTACAATCTGATTCATATAAACTCCTAGTAAAAAGAGACCTAGCAGGTCTCTTCAATGATTTATTGCCACAGGATCTAGCGCCTCTTTCTCATTTAGGCGGGTAAACCAGTCCACAGGACTCAGCCTCGCTCTCTAAATTTTAAGCTCGGGATAAAAAGGTCCACTGGACTCAACCTCGCTCTCTAATTTTTAAGCTCGGGATAAAAAGGTCCACTGGACCTTTTTATTCCCACTCAACTGTTGCGGGTGGTTTGCTGGTGATGTCGTAGACGATGCGGTTGACGTGGTCGACTTCGTTAACGATGCGGACGGAGATTTTTTTCAAGACGTCCCATGGTAGTTGGGCGAAGTCGGCGGTCATGCCGTCGATGGATGTGATAGCACGGATGGCGAGGGTGTAGTCGTAAGTCCGTCCGTCTCCCATAACGCCGACAGAGCGAACGCCGGTGTTAACGGTGAAGTATTGCCAAACGTCACGGTCGAGGCCAGCTTTTTGAATTTCTTCGCGGAGGATGGCGTCGGATTCGCGGACGGTTTGGAGTTTTTCTTCTGTGATTTCACCCATCACACGGATGGCAAGGCCTGGTCCTGGGAATGGTTGGCGCCATACAACTTCATCTGGCATGCCGAGTTCTGTTCCGAGGGCACGGACTTCATCTTTGAAGAGGGTGTTGAGGGGCTCAATCAATTCAAATTGCAGGTCTTCTGGGAGACCACCCACGTTGTGGTGGGATTTAATCGTTTGGGCAGTGTCTGTTCCAGATTCGATGATGTCTGTGTAGAGGGTACCTTGGGCTAGGAAATCAACTCCGTCCAATTTACGGGCTTCATCATCGAAGACATAAACAAACTCGTTACCGATGATTTTCCGTTTTTGTTCAGGATCCGATATACCAGCTAGTTTAGACAAGAAACGTTCAGCAGCGTCGGCTTTGACGATATTAAGGCCGAATTTGCCTCCGAGCATGTCCATAACCTGGTCGGCTTCACCTTTACGAAGGAGTCCGTGATCCACAAAGATACAGATCAATTGGTCACCAATGGCTTTTTGAAGTAGCACACCAACAACTGAGGAATCAACTCCACCGGAAAGACCAAGGAGGACTTTCCGATCACCAACGGTTTCACGGATTTTTTTGATCTCCATCTCAATGAAGTTGTTCATAGTCCAGTCGCCTTTGGCTCCACAGATGTTGAACACAAAGTTTTTCAAAAGATTGAAACCGTAGACGGAGTGGCGAACTTCTGGGTGGAATTGAATCCCGTAGAGGTTCTTATCCGGATTTTCAATCGCTGCAAAAGGACAGTCTAAAGAAGTACCAGTACGGACAAAGTTTTCAGGAATTTCTGTAACCGCATCTCCATGACTCATCAAGACTAGCTGTTCTTCAGGAGTTTCAACAAAGAGCGAACTATCTGGAGTATGGGTTAAATTGGATTGACCATATTCACGGTTTCCAGCTTCACCAGCCGGCACAACTTTTCCACCCAACTTATGGGTCATTAGTTGCATTCCGTAACAAATTCCGAGTACAGGGATTCCCAACTCAAAGATTTCTGGGTCAATATCGAAGGATCCTTCTTCATAGACAGAGTTTGGACCACCGGAGAGGATGATTCCGATTGGGTTCATCTCTTTCACTTCTTGGGCACTGAGTTTATGGCTTTTTAGTTCAGAGAATACACCCATTTCACGCACACGACGGGAAATCAATTGGTTGTATTGGCTACCATAATCCAGAACGATAATTTTTTCGACATCTTTCATGTCAGGAGTGATTGTAGTCATCTAATCCCTTTCCTAATGTTAGATTTTTTATAGTTTCCATTGTATCATAGACCTTAGTCCTTGCCAAGAAAGCTACATTAAGTTGACTTTTCCTCACTAGGTCACTAAAATAAAAAGAAGGAAGGGGGAGGAGCCATGCGCCCAGCTTACTTAGAAATACATGATGATATTAAAACCGCTATCGATCAAGGACGGTGGAAGATTGGGCAACGCCTGCCTAGCGAGCGCGATTTAGCGACCCACTACCAGGTAAGTCGGATGACTCTGCGCCAGGCCATTACACTTTTAGTTGAAGAAGGGGTGCTGGAGCGTCGCGTTGGAAGTGGAACCTTTATTGCTTCGACCCGTGTGCAAGAAAAAATGAGGGGAACGACCTCTTTTACAGAGATTATTCAATCGCAAGGAAAGGTACCGTCCAGTCAGCTGATTTCCTATCGGCGAACCCTACCCAGCCAGCAAGAGGTGGACTGCTTGGGGATTGCCAAGGAGGACAATATCATTCGCATGGAAAGGGTCCGGTATGCCGATGATCTCCCCGTTGTTTATGAAATTGCCTCTATCCCAGAGAAATTTATCAAAGACCTGCCCAAAGAGCAGGTAACCAGCCACTTTTTCCAAAGCCTTGAAGAAAAGGGCTACCGTATTGGCAAGTCCAGCCAGACCATCAGTGCTAAGCTGGTAGGGGATCCCATTGCCCACTATCTAAAACTTCCCAAGGGTCAGGCAGTTTTAGCGCTCACTCAATTATCCTACCTGGAAGATGGGCAAGCCTTTGAGTATGTTAAAAGCCAATATGCGGCTGATCGCTTTGAATTTTATTTTGAAAACTAAGGAAATCGCCTCGAAAATCAGGCGGTTTCTTTCGTATTTTGATATAATGGAAATACTATGGAAATTGAAAAAACCAATCGCATGAACGCTTTGTTTGAGTTTTATGCTGCTTTATTAACGGATAAGCAGATGAACTACATTGAGCTATATTATGCGGACGATTATTCCTTGGCGGAAATTGCGGAAGAATACCAGGTCAGTCGTCAGGCTGTTTATGACAATATTAAGCGGACTGAGCGAATTTTGGAGGACTATGAGCGCAAGCTGCATATGTACTCGGACTACATTGTTCGCAGCCAGATTTTGGAGGAAATCCAAACCGCCTACCCAGAGGACACTTTTCTCAAGGAAAAAATTGACATTTTAACCAGTATTGATAACCGAGAGTGAGGATGAAATATGTTTGAAAGTTTAACTGATCGCCTGCAGTCCGTATTTAAAAACTTACGGAAAAAAGGCAAGATTGATGAAAAAGATATTCAGGAAGCAACCAAAGAAATTCGGATGGCCCTCTTAGAGGCTGACGTGGCCCTGCCTGTTGTTAAAGACTTTATTAAACAAATCCGGGAACGGGCTTTGGGACAAGAGGTCATTGACACTCTCAATCCAGCCCAACAGGTGATTAAAATTGTCAACGAAGAGCTAACCAGCCTCTTAGGATCAGATCGAGCTGAGCTTGAAAAATCACCTAAGATTCCAACCATTATCATGATGGCTGGTCTTCAGGGGGCCGGTAAAACGACCTTTGCTGGGAAACTGGCCAATAAGTTAAAGAAGGAAGAAAATGCCCGTCCCTTGCTGATTGCGGCAGATATTTACCGACCAGCTGCGATTGATCAATTGAAAACGCTTGGCCAGCAAATTGATGTCCCTGTTTTTGCCATGGGGACAGAAGTACCAGCCCTGGATATTGTCAAAGCTGGTTTGGAGCAAGCACGGGAACAGAAAAATGACTACGTTCTGATTGATACAGCGGGACGCTTGCAGATTGACCAACTGCTCATGCAGGAGTTGAAAGACATCAAGGACTTTGCCCAACCAAATGAGATTCTCTTGGTTGTTGATGCCATGATTGGTCAAGAAGCAGCCAATATTGCCCGTGAATTTAACGAGCAGTTGGAAGTAACCGGGGTGATCCTGACCAAAATGGATGGGGACACCCGTGGGGGAGCAGCTCTATCTGTTCGTCAAATCACTGGAAAACCAATTAAATTTACCGGTACAGGTGAAAAGATTACCGACATTGAAGCCTTCTACCCAGACCGCATGGCCAGCCGGATTCTCGGTATGGGAGACTTGTTAACGCTGATTGAAAAAGCTTCTCAGGAATACGATCAGCAAAAGAGCCTGGAAATCGCTGAAAAAATGCGGGAAAACACCTTTGACTTCAATGATTTCCTTGATCAACTAGACCAAGTCCAAAATATGGGACCAATGGAAGATTTGCTGAAGATGATTCCAGGCATGGCCAGCAACCCCGCCCTCAAAAATCTCAAGGTCGATGAAAAAGAAGTGGCCCGCCGTAAAGCTATCATCTACTCCATGACCCCCGCCGAACGGGAAAATCTAGACCTACTAAACCCTGCCCGCCGCCGCCGGATTGCGGCTGGTTCAGGCAATAGCTTTGTTGAAGTCAACAAATTCATCAAGGACTTTAACCAAGCCAAACAAATGATGCAAGGGGTTATGTCCGGCGATATGAATAAAATGATGAAACAAATGGGCATGAACCCCAACCAGCTTCCTAAAAATATGCCGAACATGAACGGTATGGACATGTCCGCCTTGGAAGGCATGATGGGAGCCAATGGCATGCCAGATCTCTCCGCTCTTGGTGGCGATTTGGATATGAGCCAACTCTTCGGAGGCGGCCTCAAAGGCAAACTAGGCCAATTTGCAACCAAACAAGCCATGAACCGCATGAACAAACAGCTGAAAAAAGCTAAGAAAAAACGGAAGAAAAAATAAAGCAGAAAAACTCAAGGTTCATGCCCAACAACCTTGAGTTTTTCTAGCATTTCTATACATGTGAAGTCCAACACAAAGGAGGATTCAATGAAAGGAAAGAAATGGCTAGCCTTAGCCTGTATGGCTCTGGCTTTAGTAGCCTGTGGCCAAAAAGCCCAAAAGAAGGCTACCGAAAATCCAGAACAGCAATCCGTGAGAAAGGAACAGAAAGCAAACAAGCTTCGTTACCAAGGAAGTTACTACAGTGTTCAAGGAGCTGATGGCCAGGAGATTATTATCGTTAATAAAAAACATCCTCTAGCTGCCAACTATGCTCCTGGAGAAGACCCCGAAGCTCAATCCGCTTTTAGGCAGCTGGTTACAGCCATGCAGGAGGAAGGTTTCCCAATCAGCGACCATTATAGCGGCTATCGTTCTTATGAGAACCAAAGTCAACTATATCAAAATTATGTTGCTCAAGATGGGCAGGCTGAAGCCGATCGTTATTCAGCCCGACCTGGCTATAGTGAACACCAAACAGGTCTAGCCTATGATCTTATTGATACAGCAGGCAATCTTTTGACCGAAGCTAAAGCCAGCCAGTGGCTACGTGAGCATGCTGCAGATTATGGTTTTATTGTCCGTTATACAGAGGACAAGGAAGAAATCACCGGTTACACAGCAGAAAGTTGGCATATTCGGTATATTGGCTCAGAAGCCCAAAAGATTGCCAAATCTGGTTTAAGCCTGGAAGAATACTTTGAGGTGCCGGGTGGAGATTATGAAGATTAACAAGACTTCACCAGATAGTCTGAAAATTTTAGGCTATCTGGTAGACTTTGTTTAACATAAATTTGTTTTAGAGAATTCATGAGTCAAAAAAGTATGAAGCTAAAATTCTTCGAGTGACTTTGTGTGAACAGTCAATGCTTTAAAAAGATTTTCAGGCAGCAAGTAAGAGTATTTTCAGCCTACCAAGGGTTTTATAAAGAGTCTATGAGATTAGCCTTCAAAAGTGGTTGGCAGTTCAATCAATAACATCTTTCCGAAAAACTGTAATTTTCTTGAAAAAAGTTTTTGTCTTTGATACACTACTATTAGAGAATTTGGAGGTGCTTATGCGTCGTGAATTATTACTAGAAAAAATTGAAGATTTAAAACAAGTCATGCCTTGGTACGTTTTGGAATATTACCAATCCAAGTTAACCGTTCCTTACAGTTTTCCAACCTTATACGAATATCTAAAAGAATACCAGCGATTTTTTTCATGGTTGATGGAGACCGATTTAGTTTCGGTTACAGAAATCAAGGAGATTCCGATTGAAACGCTGGAGCATCTATCCAAAAAAGATTTAGAGGCCTTTGTTTTGTACCTACGTGAACGTCCCTTGTTAAATGCCAATTCTACCAAGACCGGATTGTCACAAACAACCATTAACCGGACTCTCTCGGCTCTCTCAAGTCTCTTTAAATTTTTAACCGAGGAAGTTGAAAACGAGCAAGGCGAACCTTATTTCTATCGCAATGTCATGAAAAAAGTTGCTACAAAAAAGAAAAAAGAAACCTTGGCAGCGAGGGCGGAAACCATCAAGCAAAAGCTCTTTTTAGGAGATGAGACTGAGGGATTTCTTCGTCACATTGAGGATGATTATCCCAAACAACTGTCCAAACGCGCCCTCAGCTCCTATGAGAAAAATAAAGAGCGAGATTTAGCTTTGATAGCCCTGCTACTGGCCTCGGGGATCCGTTTATCTGAAGCAGTTAACCTAGATGTGCGGGACCTCAATGTTCAGATGATGATTGCTGAGGTCACTCGGAAAGGTGGACGACGGGATGCCGTTCCTATTGCAGGTTTCGCTAAACCCTACCTGATGCAATACTTAGAAATTCGTGATAAACGTTACAAGCCTGAAAAACAGAATCTGGCACTTTTTTTAAGTGAATACCGAGGTCAGGCCAATCGGATGGATGCTTCTAGTATTGAAAAAATGGTTGCCAAGTATTCAGAATCCTTTAAAATTCGAGTCACTCCCCATAAACTACGCCACACTCTGGCAACTCGGCTCTATGATGCTACTAAATCTCAAGTTTTGGTTAGCCATCAACTGGGTCATGCCAGTACTCAGGTTACAGATCTCTATACCCATATTGTCGACGAAGAGCAAAAAAATGCCTTAGATAAACTCTAAGGCATTTTTATCATTCATTATAGCTGCTTACGAGTCCTACTCTACGATCGCTTCTGCAATTTCTTGAGCTGAAATGCCAGCGAAATAGCGGCTTAGATCCAATTCTTTGAGTTTGGCAAGGACTACGTCTCTTTCATAGGCTAGGCCGATTAAGGCCTCCTCTACTGCCGCTACGTCTTCAATTCCGAAGAAATCTCCGTAAATCTTGAGATTATCAATGCGTGAATCAACCACATTGACGTAGGCATCAATCAAACCACTTGAGAATTTAATGGTGCGACGAATGTTGTAGGCTGGAGATTTACCGTAGTTCCAATCCCAGTTCCCAAATTTGGCATCGCGATTTTGGCGAATTTCTTCCAGTTCAGCGTCTGAGAAAGTGTATTCGGCCATCTCCGGATACTCTTTTTTCATGTAATCCAATAGTAGATCGCGGAATTCCAGAACCGAAATTTTCTCTTCAAGCTCGTCAACAATGTTGGTCACACGCGCTCGAACTGATTTCACCCCTTTGGATTCGATTTTATGTTTAGAAACCTGAAGGGCTTTACTGAGGACAGATAGGTCTACATCAAAAAGTAAAGCTCCATGGTGCATGATCCGTCCCTTGATATAGGCTTGGGCATTCCCACCAAATTTCTTACCATCGATTTCTAAGTCATTACGACCGGTAAATTCAGCCTTGACCCCTAGTTCTGCCAGGGTATTGATGACTGGGATCGAGAAACTCTTGAAATCAAACAGCTTGTCTTGATTCTCATTGGAGATGATGGTGTAGTTGAGGTTGTTATAATCATGGTAAACAGCGCCACCACCACTGATTCGGCGGACAACTTCAATGTCATTTTCCCGAACATAGTCTCGGTTAATTTCTTCAATGGTATTTTGGTGACGGCCAACGATGATGGATGGTTTGTTGATCCAGAGGATAAAGATCATATCTTCATCCAGCATTTGTTTAAAGGCATACTCTTCTAGAGCGATATTAAAAGCGGTATCATTGCTTTCGTTAACAATGTATTTCATGAAATCTCCTATTTCTTGGGAGCATGTACAGCTAGATTGAGGACATCTGCAAAGGCTTCATACATGACTTCTGAGTAAGTTGGGTGGCCATGGATGGTTTTAAGAACTTCTTCCACGGTGATCTCCATTTCAATAATGGTAGAGGCTTCATTGATCAATTCGGCTGCAGCTGGACCAATAATATGAACCCCTAGAATTTCTCCATATTTCTTATCAGCAATGACTTTTACAAAACCTTGGGCGGCATCAGAAGCGATCGCACGACCATTGGCTCCAAAATTAAATTTACCGATAGCCACGTCATATTTTTCACGCGCCTGTTCTTCGGTCAAACCAACCGCAGCGACTTCAGGTAGAGTATAGATAGCAGCTGGTGTAAGGTTCAACTTAGCTACCACATGGTTGCCTTTTAGGGCGTTTTCTGCGGCCACTTCTCCCATCCGGAAAGCCGCATGCGCCAACATCTTGGTTCCATTGATGTCCCCAGGGGCATAAACACCTGCCACAGAGGTTTCCATGTATTCATTGACCTTGATACGGCCATTTTCTAGGTCAAAGTTAACTTCTCCCATACCTTCCAAGTCTGGAACCCGTCCGATTGAAAGAAGGGCTTTATCAGCTACGATATCGTCTTGACCAGCGACCTTGATCCGCAGTTTACCATTTTCTTCAATGATTTCCTCAAGTTTGGTTTCAGTATGGATGGTCATGCCTTTGCGTTCCAAGATGAGACGTAGGCTCTTCGAAATTTCCTTATCCATAGCTGGGACAATGCGATCGGTCATTTCGATAACGGTTACCTTCGAACCATAGGTCATAAAGGCTTGTCCCAATTCAATTCCGACAACTCCGCCACCAATAACAACCAGGTGTTCTGGCACTTCCTTGAGGTTCAGAATATCATCACTCGTCATAACAAGCTCAGATTCCATACCCGGTACGTTAATTTTGCTTACTTTGGAACCACCAGCTAGGATAATCTTTTTGGTCTCAAGGAGCGTGCTTCCATCAACCAAGACATTTTTATCTTTGGTGATGGTTCCGACACCCATATGGACGTCGACTCCATAAGAGCGCATGAGACCTCCAACACCGCCAACCAGTGTAGCAACGACTTTATCTTTGGTAGCGACAACCTTGTCCATGTCGACAGTGAAATTTGGATTTTCAACCATGATTCCACGGTCAGCGGCATGTCCCAAACTTTCAATGATCTCAGCATTGTGGAGATAGGTTTTGGTTGGGATACAGCCACGGTTCAGACAGGTTCCACCAAGGGCTGTTTTCTCAACCAAGGCCACCTTACCATCTAATTGAGAAGCCTTAATGGCAGCCACATATCCGGCAGGACCACCACCGATTACAACGATGTCATAAGCAGCATCACTCTTGCTCGAATCTTCCTGAGCTGGAGCTGCACTAGGACTATCCGCAACTGGAGCGGCTGCAGAAGCTGTTGGAATATTTTCACCTTCAGCTCCGAGATAACCGATGACTTCTGTGACCGGTACCGTTTCCCCGTCGCCTTTCAAAATAGCGATGAGGTAGCCATCCTCTTCAGCTTCTAATTCCATGCTGACCTTGTCAGTCATGATTTCCAGAAGAATTTCCCCTTCTTTGACAAATTCTCCTACTTTTTTATTCCACTGGACGATTTGACCTTCGGTCATATCGACACCGGCTTTAGGCATAATTACTTCTAAGGCCATTCTTTACTCCTTCTAAATTAACATTGAAATAGGGTTTTCAATCAGGGCTTTCAAGTCTTTCATAAATTTAGCCCCTGCCATCCCATCTACGACACGGTGGTCAATTGTGAGACCAAGGCTCATCATCGGGCGGATAACCACTTCACCATTTAAGGCGACTGGCTTCTCAATTGTTGCACTCACACCAAGAATCGCTGAGTTGGGTTGGTTGATGATGGGACCAAAGGATTGGACACCAAACATCCCCAGATTACTGATGGTAAAGGTTGAATTTTGCAATTCACTTGGAGCTAGTTTCATATCCAGCGCGCGACCAATGACATCTTTAAAGGCTACAACCAGCTGGGAGAGGGAGAGTTTTTCGGCATTAAAGACAACCGGGGTCAAGAGACCACCATCCATCCCTACAGCCATGGCTAAATTCACATAATCATGGGTAATAATGGTTTGACCATCTTCGGTCAAGCTAGAGTTGAGGTAGGGGTGTTTCATCAAGGTTTTGATCACCGCTAGTGAAATCAAGTCGGTTACAGTCACCTTTTTGCCTGTCTCTTCCATAATTGGATCCAGAACCTTCTTACGCAAGGCCAACATCTCGGTCATGTCAACCTCATAATTGAGGGTAAAGGTTGGTGCAGTGAGATAAGAATCGACCATGCGTTGGGCAATGACTTTGCGCATCGGTGTCATTGGAATCCGTTCAATCGTTCCCCATTCGGTTTGTGTATCTGGAACTTCCTCGACTTTTTCAATCACAGCTGGAGACTTGGTGGTTCCTTCTTCGAGGTTCTCTGGTAGCAGAGCCAAGATGTCCTGTTTCATAATTTTACCATTGACTCCCCGCCCCTGAATTTCTTGCCAAGCAATATTGTGTTCCATGGCAATCCGTTTTGCCAAGGGTGAAATTCGGACTACATGGGCATTCTTATGGTCCGCTACATCTTCTTGATGGACCCGTCCTTTTGCTCCCGTTCCAGCTACATCATAGAGATTAATCCCCAATTGATCCGCTAATTTACGAGCTGCAGGAGTTGCTCTTAGTTTTTCGTCAGACATTGCTTCTCCTTATTCTTTATTTACGGTTTTCAGAATGGTTTCTTTAATGCTTTCAACTGTTGGAATCATCGCATTCTCAAGATTTGCAGCATAAGGCATTGGAACGTCTTCACCCGCACAGCGGCGAATTGGGGCGTCCAAATAATCAAAGGCCTCTGATTCAGCAATTATTGCAGAAATCTCTCCAATAAAACCGCTTGTTTTATGAGCATCGTTGACGAGAACAACTTTTCCTGTTTTCTTGACGGAATTGATGATGATTTCCTTATCCAGAGGCACCAAGGTCCGTGGATCAACGACTTCAACAGACACGCCAGTCTCAGCTAACTCTTCTGCCGCCTGGAGAACACGCCGAAGCATTTTACCATAGGTTACGACGGTGACATCGGTTCCTTCTCTTTTAATTTCCCCCTTACCTAAAGGGATCACATATTCAGGATCGACCGGCACCTCGCCTTTTTGGTTAAATTCGGATTTGTACTCTAAGATAATAACAGGGTTATTATCGCGGATAGAGGCTTTAAGAAGCCCCTTCATATCGGCAGGGGTTCCCGGAGCGACAACCTTCAAGCCTGGAATATGGGTAAACCAGCTCTCCAAGGATTGGGAGTGCTGGGCTGCCGAGCCAACACCATTCCCAGCTGCACAGCGGACAGTCATAGGCACCTTGCCCTTGCCTCCAAACATGTAGCGGGTCTTAGCAGCCTGGTTGACAATCGCATCCATAGCAATGACAGAAAAGTCCATAAAGGTCATATCGACAATCGGACGGAGCCCAGTCATGGCAGCACCTGCTGCAGCACCAGAAATGGCTGATTCTGAAATCGGCGTATCGCGAACCCGCTCGGGACCAAATTCTTCTAACATCCCGACAGAAGTTCCAAAATCGCCACCAAAGATTCCGACATCTTCTCCCATCAGGAAAACATCTGGATCTCGGCGCATTTCTTCAGACATAGCTAGGATAATGGTATCCCGAAATGACATTAATTTAGTTTCCATGTGTGATATACCTCTCTTACTCCGCATAAACATCTTCAAAGGCTGATTCTAGGGGTGGGAATGGGCTGTTTTCAGCAAATCGAACAGATTCTTCCACCAGCTCTTTAACTTCTTCCTGGATAGTATCCAATTCCTCAGAACTAGCGATTTGCTGATCTAGTAGGTATTTCCGTAAATTTTCAATCGGGTCCTTTTTCTTCCATTCTTCAACTTCTTCGCGTGTCCGGTATTTACCTGGGTCAGAAGAGGAGTGTCCCAACCAACGATAGGTTACACTTTCAATCAGAACAGGTCCCTTACCAGAACGAACATGGGCAACGGCTTCTTGGAAACCTTTATAGACATCCAAGATATTATTACCATCTTCAACAAAGATACCTGGAATTCCATAGGCAGTAGCCCGTTGATAAATATGCTCCACATTGGTCATTTTTTTGATATCTGCTGAGATACCGTAACCATTATTGATACAAGCAAAAATAACCGGTAATTTCCAAATAGAGGCCATGTTTACCGCTTCGTGGAAGGCTCCCTCATTGGTAGCCCCATCGCCAAAGAAGCAGACAACAATTTTGTCGGTTCCTTTCATTTGTTGGGTTAGGGCAGCACCAACGGCGATCCCCATACCACCCCCAACAATTCCATTGGCCCCCAGGTTTCCAGCATCCAGATCAGCAATGTGCATGGACCCCCCTTTCCCTTTACAGGTTCCGGTGTATTTCCCGAGGATTTCAGCCATCATTTCATTAAGATTGATGCCTTTTGCGATGGCTTGGCCGTGACCACGGTGGTTGGAGGTGATCAAGTCATCGGGATTGAGGGCCATCATAGCCCCAACATTGGCAGCTTCTTCCCCAACGGAAAAGTGGGTCATCCCTGGAACTTTTCCTTTTCTCACCAGTTGGGCGATTTTTAAATCCATGCGACGAATTTCTTCCATTTTACGAAACATGTTCAGTAAAAGAGATTTATCTAGTGTTTCCATATGTTTCCCCTTCTTAAATTTCACAAACTTACACTTCTTATTTTATCTTGTCTTGAAATCCCTGTCAAAGGAAAAGTTACAAAAGAAAAAAGCCTAGAGTGTTAGAGTTTTTTAACACTAGCTAGACTTTGATTGGTTCCAATTATTCCGCCAACGTTTCAACATCGTGGATGATATTGTGAATGACGTTAAGATTGTCTGAAGTGAAGATAAACATATCATTTCCTTGCAGTTCTGCAAATGCTTCTGGCATACGAAGGCTGGCTTTCAAATTCGCTGCATAGCGCTCCAAAAGCTCTTCTTTGGATATTTGATAATTGAACCGATCACGGCGAGCAATTGCCAGAGCATGATTTACAGGACCATCTGCTTCAGGGAAACCATTACCAGCAACAAGGCTAGCATAGTCACGGAAAAGATCACGTGAATATCCAAAATTGTAGACATCTATTGCAAAGGCTCCAGCAGGACGGTTGTTGTACTCGACAGCGATATAGTCATCGCCATTTCGGAAAAACTCAATATGGAAGAAGCGTTCTTTCATACCGAATGCTTTGACAGCTGCTTCTCCATACTGGCGTAGTAAAGGATCGACTTCCATCTGGGTGTAATAAGCAAACCCTTTTTGCTGTAAGAGAATGTTTAATGGAGTATCTGTGTAGTCAAAGGATGTTGACCAAACGATATTCCCCTCAGCATCGACCAAGCCATCAAAGGTACACATTTCTGTACTGGTTACAAATGGTTCTAGGAAATAAGCTACACTGCGATCCCAATTTTCAAGGAAATCCCGAACAGAACGTGGGTCATCCAGTTTATAAGTTGCCGCAGCCCCTACTCCATTATCCGGTTTTGCAATGAGAGGAAGACCGAGACGTTCAACCGCTTCCTCCACTTCTTCATCGGTGGTCACAACACGCCCTGGAGTTACAGGTACCCCTGCTGTACGGAAAATTTCCTTCATTTTGGACTTGAATTTAGTCTTTTCAATATCTCCATTTTTAGGGCCAAAGACATTAAATTGTGTCCGTAGTTGGGCATCCATTTCCAACCAGTATTCATTTTGTGATTCAATGCGGTCAATGGGACCATGTTTGTAGAATAGAAAGGCCACTGCACGTTTTACTTCATCCAAATCTTCCAAGTTAGATACGCGGAAGTATTCGGTCATAGCCTCCTGTAGTTCATGCCCCAGCTGCTCATAAGGCTCTTGGCCAATACCGAGTACAGTGACCCCTTGTTTAGCCAATTCAATAGAAAATTTCTGAAAATTTTGTGGGTAATACGGTGAAATAACGATGTAATTCATAATTCATCTCCTTTTATAAATCAAGACTTTCTAAGAAATACGGGAATTGGACACGCCACCAATCCCAATCATGGGCCACATCATAGCCCCACACATCAAACCAGGCTGGAATTTGTTTGTCCTCAAAGGCTGCTTTCAAGCTATAAAATGAGGGCAATCCATCTTGTTCCCAAGCTCCTAGACCCGTGCAAACAATGATATTAGCAGACTTGTAATGGTCTAGGAACCATGGATCATTTTGATGCCAGATATAGTCGCTCGGAGAATTTTGGTAAATTTCTTTATCATCTCCATATTCACCAACAAAGAAACGAGCATCATACACACCACTCAAGGCAATTACTGTTTGAAACACATCTGGATGTTGCAAGAAGAAGTTCAAGGCATGATAAGCTCCCATGGAACATCCAGAGGTCATCAAAGATCCTTCCCAATTAGTCAAGGATTTGATAAAAGGCACTGCCTCTTGAATCACGTAGCGTTCATAGGCCAAGTGTGCTAAAGCACGATCATGACCAGGCTTCCAATTGGCCTCCCAACTTTCATCATCAATGCTAGACAAGGTGAAGAATTGGACTTTGCCCTCGTCAACAAAACGTTGAGCCGCATGCACCATGCCAAAATCATAAAACTCATTGTGGCTGCCACCTGATGATGGGAAGACAATCACTGGTACTCCAGCATGCCCATAACGGTTCAAGTGCATGTCACGACCTAATTCGTGACTCCAATGTACAAGATTTTCTATATTCATAACCTTCTCCTTTTACCTTTCATCATGGTGCCAAAAACGACTCAAAAATCGGAAACAATCTCCTAGTTGTTCAGACCAAGCAATCTCATTGTGCTCAGCATCTGTCTGCACTACTAATTCTAGATTGTTAATACTATGCCCCATACGAATGAGATCTTTAAAATAGCGAATGGAAGAGCTAACATAAGCTTGCTTAATATTACCTCCAATTAAGCTCTTATCCGTCTCATCGTCTTCTTGAGTTCCTACATAGATATAAATCCGTTGCGGAGCTAGCATCGGTGTTCGTTCAATATAGCGATTGAAAGCGTCCTGGTGTAGGAAGTTGGCCGAAGAGAAAATTCCTAGACAACCAATCCGATCTTGGTAGGCCAACCCCATAAATTGAGTAATGTTCCCCCCAAGAGAACTTCCAACCATTGCCGTATATTCCCGTTGAGGCTTAGTTCGATATTCTTGATCAATAAAGGGCTTTACCACTTCCATAACAAATTCCGCATATTCAATTCCCTTACCACCAAAACTAATACCTGGGATCCCTCCTTGGAATTTCCAAGCAGAGTACTCATTCATGCGATTTTCGCCATCATTATCAATAGCCACCACAATCATCCGGTCAATATCGGGATTACGCTTAATTGTTGGAATCACCTTCCAAGAATAGCCACTAAAAGCCTCTTTACTATAGAGAACATTCTGACCATCATGGAAGTAAACAACCGGATAGAAGCGCTCCGTATCTTGTTCGTAGTTCTTTGGAAGAAGAACCCGCACGCGCCGAGCTTCCCCACTATAAGGAACTTCCAATTCATGCGTCTGCATGTCTAAATAAAAGTAAGATTGATTCATTGTCTGAAAACTCTCTATATTCAAAAACTTTAACTCAGTATACCACAAAAGCCCAAGGCTGTATATATATTTTTGAAGATTTTCAAAAAGTTTTCTTAAATGAATAAAAATAAGACCAAGTCCAGGCCAGACTCAGTCTCAGTTCTTATTTTTCAAGATAGGGTTGCAAATCCTCCAGCGCTCGTGCAGCAATTTTCTCATACCGCTCCTTCTTATCACGAATACGCGGCCCATCCAATTCCTTGATAATCCCAAAGTTTACATTCATCGGCTGGAAGTGTTTGCTATCGGTTGAAGTAATATAGTGTGGTAAACTGCCAATGGCAGTTGTTTGCGGGAAAAGCACCTCCTCTTCACCCCGGAAAAGGGCAACAGCATTAATCCCAGCTACTAAGCCAGAAGCCGCTGATTCCACATAACCTTCAACTCCCGTCATTTGTCCTGCAAAAAAGAGATTGGCTTGCTTTTTGGAACGGTAGCTTGGGCTGAGGAGATTAGGAGAATCCATATAGGAGTTCCGGTGCATCACCCCATAGCGGACGAACTCAGCATTTTCCAAACCAGGAATCATTTGGAACACCCGTTTTTGCTCGCCCCATTTGAGGTGGGTTTGGAAGCCAACAATATTGTAAAGGCTACCAGCCGCATTGTCCTGACGAAGCTGAACTACGGCATAAGGAGTTTTGAAGTCCCCATCCCGCGGCCCTTCATAGTCGTCTGGGTATTCCAGTCCAACAGGTTTCATCGGACCGTAGAGCATAGTTTTGATTCCCCGTTTCGCCATGACCTCAATGGGCATACAACCTTCGAAATATTTTTCTTTTTCAAACGAATTCAACGGAGCTTCTTCTGCATTGACCAAGGCATTATGGAAGGCCATAAATTCTTCCTTGATCATGGGAGCATTGAGGTAGGCCGCTTCCCCTTTATCATAACGAGATTTAAGGTAAACCTTACTGTGGTCGATGGTGTTGACATCCACAATCGGAGCTGCCGCATCATAAAAGTAAAAACCAGTTCCACCATTGAGCGCGTGGATCTTCTCAGCGAGGGCGTCACTGGTTAAGGGACCAGTCGCCACAATCGTGATTTCATCCTCAGGTAAGTCTTGGATCTCTTCACGGATAACCTCAATCAGCGGATGGTTAGATAGTTCCTCTGTCACGGCTTGCGAGAAACCTTCCCGGTCGACCGCCAAGGCTCCGCCTGCAGGAACACGGGTTGCTTCTGCAGATTTTAAGATAAGAGAATCTAAGCGACGCATTTCTTCCTTGAGCAATCCTACCGCATTGGTTAGGGCATCTCCTCTAAGCGAGTTGGAGCACACCAACTCGGCAAATTGATCGGTTTTATGTTGGGGTGTTTTTTTAGGTCCTCGCATTTCATACAGGCGAACTGGGATGCCACGTTTGGCAATCTGATATGCCGCCTCACTGCCGGCTAAACCAGCGCCAATTACATTAATATGAGTTGTTTTATACATTATTTAACCTTTGCTTCTTCATAGTCTCCGTTGACACAGACAACCTGCTTGCCGCCACCGCGGACTTTCTTTTCAACGAGCGTTCCCTGACATTTTGGACAACTTCGCCCAACAGGTTTGTCCCAGCTGGTAAATTCACAGTCTGGATAGCGATCACAACCATAGAATAGGCGATTCTTTTTACTCTTACGTTCGATTACTTGCCCTTGTTGGCATTGAGGGCAGGTCACACCAATTTCCTTGACAATCGCCTTAGTATTACGACAGTCGGGGAAATTACTGCAGGCATAGAATTTTCCATAGCGGCCTAGTTTGATCACCATAGAATTTCCACAGACATCACAGTCAAAGCCAGCTGGTTCATCCTTGATTTGGATTTTTTCCATTTCTTCCTCAGCCTTGCCCAATTCTTTTTTAAAGGGTTGATAGAACTGATCAATAACCTTCTGCCATTCTTCCTGGCCAATCTCGACATCATCCAAACGGGTTTCCAAGTCGGCTGTGAAATGAACGTCGACAATGTCTGGGAAGAACTCGACGATTAGCTTGTTGACAATTTCACCCAACTCGGTTGGTTCAAAGCGCTTGGCTGCCAATTTAACATAATAGCGTTTCTGGATGGTTTCAATGGTTGGAGCATAGGTCGAAGGACGGCCAACACCGTTTTCCTCCAGGGTTTTGATCAGGGTTGCCTCTGAATAGCGAGCGGGTGGCTGTGTAAAGTGCTGTTCGGGTTTGCTGGAAATCCGTTTGACTTGATCGCCAACCTCCATATCTGGCAGCATTTTATTGCGGTCACTGTCATTATAAATAGCTAGATACCCATCAAATTTAACTTGACTACCATTAGCTGTGAAACGCACACCGGCTTGTTCCAAATTGACCTTCATGGTATCAAAGATGGCTGCGGTCATTTGACTGGCTACAAAACGATTCCAAATCAATGTGTAGAGTTTCAATTGGTCCTTATCCAAATACTTACTGATAGACTCAGGCGTTAGGTGGACATTAGAGGGCCGAATGGCTTCGTGAGCATCCTGGGCCGAGCTAGCATTTCGCACCTTGCTTCCGTGTTTGGAATAATTGGCTCCAAAACGCTCGGTGATAAAGTTAGCTGCCTCATTGGTCGCAATGGGACTAATCCGAGTGGAGTCAGTACGCATATAGGTAATGAGCCCCTGAACTCCGCCGGAAATTTTAATTCCCTCATACAATTGCTGCGCCACGGACATGGTTTTTCGAGTCCGGAAATTGAGCTTGTTGGCCGCATCTTGTTGGAGGGAAGAGGTTGTGTAAGGAAGGGGCGCATTTCTCCGGCGCTCCTTCTTTTCAACCTTAGTTACCTCAAAGTCATCGGATTTAAGAAGGCTGAGTACCTCCTGAACATCCTCATTGGTTTTCAACTCTTTCTTTTTCCCGTTCACTCCATAAAATGAAGCTTGGAACTGCTTATTGCCTTTTTTAAAGACGGAATCGAGGGTCCAGTATTCTTCTGGAATGAAGGCATTGATTTCCGCTTCGCGGTCAATAATCAATTTTAGGGCGACAGATTGAACCCGGCCGGCGGACAACCCTTTTTTGACTTTTTTCCAAAGAATCGGAGAAATGGAATACCCCACAATCCGGTCTAAAACGCGTCGGGCTTGTTGGGCATCCACTAGATCCATATTGATGCTCCGAGGTTCTTTAAAAGCGCTCTTAACCGCATCTTTTGTGATTTCATTAAAAACCACGCGATTGTCGTCTTCTAGGTTTAAATCCAGGATATGGGCCAGGTGCCAAGAAATAGCTTCTCCTTCACGGTCCGGGTCACTTGCGAGAAAGACTTTTTTGGCTTTTTTAGCTTCTTTCTTAAGATCGTTGATTAGGGGTCCTTTTCCACGAATGTTGATGTATTCAGGTTGGTAATTGTTTTCAAAATCAACAGACATGGAGGATTTTTTCAGATCGCGAATATGGCCCACACTAGCCATGACTTTATAATTGCGACCAAGATATTTCTCAATCGTTTTAGCCTTGGCTGGGGATTCGACGATCACTAAATTTTTCTTAGGAGTGGTTTTTTTCTTTGTTTTCGTAACCAATCTCTTCACCTTTCACTTCAAATTAAACTGGGACAAGTTTACTCTATTTTTATAAGCCTGTCAACAATTCAGTATCTCTATAGGAAAACTTTAAGTTAGTTTTAAGTCGTTGAGAATGTCTAAACCGCATGAAACATAGCGTGCTCCCTCTTTCAAGAGCTGGTGACACCCTTCATGACTTTCTAATAGAATCGAACCAGGAATGGCGTAAATCTCTCGGCCAGATTCTAGGGCGCGATCCGCTGTAATTAAACTGCCCGACCGTACCTTGGCTTCAGCCACCAAAACTGCTACAGACAAGCCTGCGATAATCCGATTGCGATTGGGAAAATGGTAGGGCTTGGCAGTTTCCTGGGGACCATACTCGCTCAGCAATAGTTGGTGGTGTCCCATATATTCTTGTAGGCGCTTGTTTTCCAGAGGATAGACCCGGCCCAAGCCAGTCCCTAAGATCCCGATTGTCGGTGTTGCTGCTCTGAGGGCTGCCTTGTGAGCCGCGGTGTCAATGCCCCTGGCTAAGCCACTGACAATCGCCAATTTTCCTTGAAGCTCCGTAATAATTTTGGAAACAGCTTGGATTCCGTAAGGGCTGGCCATACGACTACCAACAACCGCGAGCGCAGGCAGTTGTAACAAGTCCAGATTCCCCTGGTAAAACAGCAACAAGGGCGGGTCATAAATTTCTTTGAGACTAGCTGGATAGACAGAATCGTCTACGACAAAAGAGGGAAAGGAGTGAAATTCCGCTCGCAAGGCCTGTGGATCCAGTTTCTTAGCCTTCTGGAGGCGGTCAAAGGGCTCTTTACAACCAGAGACCACCAACCGATTGCGGAGAACTTCTTCTCCTCGGCCTTTCTCATAATCGATAATCTTCCGAATTTGAGAATTGCTTAACCCTAACTTACGTAAGTAAAAGATATCAAATGCTTTCATGATTCACCTCTCTTGCTTATTCGCAAAAGAAATGAAAAATTACAGATTCTTGAGGGGAGCGAAGGTCATTCTATGGATAGGAGAAGGACCTAGTTGGACTAGGCCCCGTAGATGGTTCGCTGTCCCATAACCCACATTATTTGCAAAATCGTAACCTGGAAATTGCTGATCATAAGCCTCCATGAGTCGATCCCGCTCTACCTTGGCAATAATACTAGCTGCAGCAATCGACTGACTACGGGCATCCCCCTTAATCAAACTGGTTTGCGGCAGCGGAAGATCCAGCTCCATGGCATCAATCAAAAGATAGTCCGGCTGAATCTCCAGCTTCTGGATCGCTTCCTGCATGGCCAGCTTACTGGCCTGGTAAATATTGACCTGATCAATCATTGCTGCATCGATACAGCCAATACCGATAGCAAGCGCTTCTGCTTTAATGGCCTCATAGACTTCCATTAATTTCTTTTTGCTTAATTTTTTAGAGTCGTTAATCCCCCTAATCCGGCTAGAGGCTGGCAAAATGACTGCCGCAGCCAAGACGGGTCCTGCTAAGGGTCCGCGACCAACTTCATCGACCCCAGCGATCGCTGTGTATCCTTGGGCATACAACTCCTTTTCAAAAGCCACCAAGGATTCTACACGCTCCTGCTCAGCCAAGGCAGCCTGCAACTGCTTTTGCCGCTGTACCAAGAGCTTCTGAACCCCCTGCCGTGAATCCTCCTGCATGTCCAGAAAAAGAGGGTGGTCCAAGCGATCCACCCCTGCTAGTAAGGCCTTAATTTCGTTAATCGTTGCCATTTAAATCACCTACCCGGTCCAAGGTATAACGTCCAGGCTTGCCATCACGAACCTCTTTGACAAACAATTGGTAAAAACGGTCATAATCCTCTCGAAAACCTAACAAGTTTGTTCCATCCATAATATAATCCGGTGTTTCCAAATCCAAGGATAGCTTGGGAAAACGCTCCTGTAAACGTTCTGGATAATAGATTTTGAAGTAATCCAGTCCAAAAATCGTCACCTCGTCCATTGGTAGCAACTGGTCTTTGATGGCTCCCGTTAGAGCTAGTTTCAAAGCCACTTGCTCATCCTCAAATTTTGGCCACAGAATCCCTGGTGTGTCTAAAATTTCCAAATCCTTGTTGGTCCGCAACCACTGTTGGCCCTTGGTCACACCTGGCTTATTGCCCGTTACCGCTATTTTTTTACCCGCCAAACGATTCATCAAGGTTGATTTTCCAGCATTGGGAATCCCAATAATCATGGTTCGCAGAGTCTGTGTCCGAATTCCACGCTCTTCCTGCCGTTGTAATTTAGCAGCCATGAGCGTTTTCGCGGCCTCGGTCACTTTCTTGACACTGGAGGCCTCTTTAGAATTTAAAGCCAGAACCGTCTTGCCCTGCTTTTCAAAATAGGTACGCCATTCTTGGGTTACCTGCGGATCTGCCAAATCTGCCTTGTTGAGAATTAACAACTGTGGCTTATCCCCAATAATCTTTGTTAACATGGGATTTTGACTAGATAGGGGCAAGCGTGCATCGACCAAGACCGTCACAAAATCGACAAACTTGAGACTCTCCTGCACCTGCCGTCTCGCCTTGGACATATGTCCAGGGAACCATTGAATTGTTGCCATCTTTAAAATCTCCTTCACTACCAAGTTTTTAGAGGATGCTTACTCCTCCTATTATTCATCCTATTCAACCAGGGCCTATTCAGGGGATTGCTCTTGATAAATCTGACCAATAATAGAGTCCCCCGATACCAGAAAAAATGACTGATCAACTTGTCAATCAAATTGAAAACAGTTATGCCACTTTATTGAATTAAAACAGCTAGAAATGCTATTAAATCAACGTTTACAACTGTTTTTTATATAATCTTATTCATTATACCACATTCCGCTGCTCTTTGAAGGAGAGACTCGCCCCCTCTTATATTTAAAATCAAGAAAAGGCTGATCCTAAAATCAACCTCTCTTGTTCTGCCCAAATCGAATCATCTAGTTACCCTTAACTGCAAAGTAGAGACCAGATGGGCTGGCAAAGTTAAAGGTCTTAAAAGGCATCTCTGTTACTGGACTGCAGGTATCCGTCAAAGCAGAAATGTTTTCATGTAAGACTTCGATCTCGTCCACCTCAAAAAGAATGCTCGGTACATTATCTGCAACTTCTGGCGATACTTGCTGAATAAACTCTTTGGCAAAAACTGTGATGGTTACAGTTGAATCCGCATGGGGTTTCATGTCGAAGGTGTCAAACCCCATCATTTCACTTTCTGAAATAATGACAAAACCTGCTGCCGACCAAAAAACCTTCTCAGCTGCCACATCCGCAACATAAAGCATCAATCCAAAATCTTTTCTAAACATCAGTTAGCTGTTCGTTCAGTTAGGAAATCTAACCAAACTCTCCTTTCTCTCTTTACTCTTAAAATTTCACATTAGCCCGTTTCCTCATGAGCCATTTTCGCCAATTCTTCCCGTTTGGCGTAGGTTGCTTCAGCGACAGCTTTTACCAAGCCATCAATTTGTTCCTGGGACCAGGTTCCCAAAATTTCCTGGGCCGCTTTTGCGTCGCGAATTTGGTTGCGAACCGCCTGTTTAACAACTAGGTCTTTATCTATGAGATGCATAAGCACAGCTCCTTTCCTTAAGGATGTAGGCCTTGCAATGCTTTAGGGTCTCAAGCCCACATCGTCTGCAGACCCCTTAACCGCTTGTTTATATTTATATTATACTCTTTATGGAAGCGCTTAGCAAGTGTTATGTGAAAAATGAACAAATTTTATTTTTAACATAACTTAATTTTTATTTGTTTTTGTTTTGGCAAAATTGAAGTATAATAAGACTATGAACCTAAAGGATGAGATTAAAGCGCTAGCGAAAGAAATCGGAATTTCAAAAATCGGCTTTACAACAGCCGATGATTTCAACTACTTAGAGAAATCTCTGCGATTAGCCAGAGAAGAAGACCGGTCTTCCGGCTTCGAACACAAGGTCATTGAAGAACGACTAGATCCCAAACTGAGCCTGGCTTCAGCTAAAACAATCATTTCCATTGCCCTAGCCTATCCCCATAAACTACCAACCCCAGCCGAAAAATCCCAATTCAAAAGAGGGAAATTCACCCCCTCTTCCTGGGGAATTGACTACCACTACCTCCTCCAGGATAAAATGGAGCAATTAGCGGCAGCCATCCGTCAGCTGGATACCCAACTGGAATACAAAACGATGGTCGATACCGGTGCCCTGGTGGATACGGCTGTTGCCCAACGAGCCGGTCTGGGCTTCATCGGGAAAAATGGCCTTTTGATTACCAAAGAATACGGATCCTATGTTTTTTTAGGGGAACTGGTGACCAATTTAGAAATTGAACCCGACCAACCAGTTCCCAATGGTTGCGGCGATTGTACCCGTTGCCTCACCTCCTGTCCAACCTCCTGTCTGCTTGGTGATGGGACCATGAACGCTAAACGCTGCCTGTCCTTTCAAACCCAGGACAAGGGCATGATGGACCTGGAATTCCGTAAAAAAATTAAAACCGTTATTTATGGCTGCGACATCTGCCAGATTTCCTGTCCTTATAACAAAGGTATTCTCAACCAAGCCCACACAGAAATTGATCCAGAGCTAGCCCAGCCTCAGCTCCTCCCCTTTCTGGAATTGAGTAACGGGCAGTTCAAGGAAAAATTTGGCCATGTAGCTGGTTCCTGGCGTGGCAAGAACATTCTTCAACGCAATGCCATTATCGCCCTGGCCAACAGTCGAGACCGATCTGCCATTCCTAAATTACTGGAAATTATCGACAAATCCCAAAATAAAATCCACGTAGCAACCGCTATCTGGGCCATCGGACAAATTGTTCCCCAGCCAAATCCTGAAATGATTACCTTTATCGAAACCTTGACAGGATTGGATGAGGACGGACAAGCAGAACAAGCAAGACTCCTCAATAAATGGCAAGTAGCTACTGACTAATCTTCAAAAGGTAAAACACATCCGTCCTCTACAGCAACGGATGTGTTTTTTCATTTATACATACTAAAGAGCACCTCTAAAAACTAAATTTCTGAAAATCTAAATGTTGATTTATCAAGGTTTGAGTGATTCAATTTGAAGAAAAACTGGGGTTTTTAGAGGTTCCCTAAAGCTCCTCGACAGGACGAAAATGACCAATAACCTTACCAACAATCCGAAAATCGTCATCAGGACCAGCGAACAGGTCCTCATAGTTTTCATTGAAGGAGACAATTCGGTATCCCCCCTCTTCTCGGTAAACCCGCTTGATGTAGGCACGACCATTTAAAGAAATGGCATAAACAGCGCCATCATAGTCAAAACCGTCATCATTAAAGAGGGCAACTTCCCCATCAAAATACTGAGGCTCCATGGAATCCCCTTGGATAAAGGAAGCAAAGTCATAGGAATATTCTTGATCTGTATAGACCGTCTGGAAGGACTGCTCATCATAGTAAGTCTCCCCGAAACCAGCAGATAAGGGCACTTGATCTAGGACTTGAATTGCAAACAGGGGCACAAGCTTCTCTTGAATCGAATTCTTCTGTGTTTCTAATAGCTGTTCGACATAATCCTCTGCCTTTCTCTTGTTGTCAGTATTCAACTGGAGATAGGGTTGGACAATGGCATACTCAGACTCAAAATAGGTTTCCTCCACCCCAAAATACTGGCTTAAGTGTTGCAAATGAGCCTGATTAGGCCGCGCCCGTTCCAATTCCCAGCTGGCATAGGAAGCTCGATTAATACCCAAAACAAGCGCTAAATCAGCCTGTGTCCGCCCCTCTTGTTGCCGTAAAGTTTTTAATCGTTGACCAGAAAACATAAAAATCCCCCTTGTGTGTTTTATAAAACACATTATATAATAAAAAGAAATCCTTGTCCATTCTCTTATCGAGAGGGACAAGGAAATTTCATCAGTCTCCTCGGTTAAACTTTGGACAGAATAGCATCCCAGGCCTGATCAATTCCGTGTTTGGTTTCAGATGAAAAGAGAACAAAGTCATCGCTAGGATCAAAGTCCAACTTGTCCTTAATCATTTTTTCATGCTTATTCCAACGACTTCTAGGGATTTTATCAACCTTGGTCGCAACGAGAATCACAGGGATCTCATAATATTTAAGGAAATCGTACATTTGGACATCATCCTGGGATGGAGCATGGCGAAAATCAACCAGGCTCACGACCGCTTGAAGATTTTCCCGACTTGTTAGGTATTCTTCAATCATCTTTCCCCATTTTTCACGTTCTTTTTTAGAGACTTTGGCATAACCATAACCAGGGACGTCTACAAATCGTAATTGGCCATCAATATCAAAAAAATTCAAGAGTTGGGTTTTTCCTGGTTTACTGGAGGTCCGTGCCAGATTTTTTCGATTCAAAATCCCATTAATAAAGCTGGATTTTCCAACATTTGAACGGCCAGCCATAGCGATTTCAGGAATATCATCCTGTGGGTAATGACTTTTATTGGTGGCACTCAGAAGTAAATCTGCATTGTGTGTGTTTAATTCCATTCTATCTCCTTAAAAAAGGAGCGGGATCTGGATCCCTACTCCCCCTTTTATTCTTTATACTCTCGAGCCTATATTGGGTTAAACGAGTTTGAGTATTAAGCAGTTTCTAAAATAGGTTTTTCCAAACCAAGAACAGCTTCCTTGGTGATGCGAACAGTTTTCACATCTTCCTCACTCGGAACTTCAAACATAATATCCATCATGGTTTCCTCAATGATAGAGCGAAGACCACGAGCTCCTGTTTTCCGATCAATGGCTAAACGGGCAATTTCTTCCAAGGCTCCGTCTTCAAATTCCAACTCGACATCATCATAAGATAGCAGGGTCTGGTATTGTTTCACCAAGGCATTCCGCGGTTCTTTCAAAATGCGGACTAGATCTTGAACTTCTAACGGCTCCAAAGCCGCAAAAATTGGCAAACGTCCAATCAATTCAGGGATAATTCCGAATTTTTGAATGTCCTCAGAGACGATTTCTTGCATGTAGGAACCATTCTCATCAATAGCCTTATTATTTTGACCAAAACCAATAATTTTTTCCCCGAGGCGCTGTTTGACAATCTCTTCGATTCCGTCAAAGGCACCACCCACGATAAAGAGAATATTTTTGGTATCGACTTGAATCATTTCCTGTTGCGGGTGCTTGCGACCACCTTGAGGGGGTACGCTGGCAACAGTTCCTTCAATAATTTTTAGCAGGGCTTGTTGCACACCTTCACCGGAAACATCGCGTGTGATAGAAACATTCTCGCTTTTCTTAGCGATTTTATCAATCTCATCTACGTAGATAATGCCACGTTCTGCTCGTTCAATATTGAAGTCAGCTGCCTGTAGCAATTTTAGGAGAATGTTTTCAACATCTTCTCCGACATAACCGGCTTCCGTTAAGGCTGTTGCATCTGCAATGGCGAACGGAACATTCAAGCTTTTAGCCAAGGTTTGGGCCAAAAAGGTCTTTCCTGAACCGGTTGGCCCAATCATGAGAATGTTGGATTTTTGAAGTTCAACATCTGTTTCCTCATCTCGGTTATCATGGAAATTAATCCGTTTGTAGTGGTTATAAACAGCCACGGCCAAGGCCCGCTTAGCCCGGTCCTGACCAATCACATAATGATTTAAAATAGCCAAGAGTTCTTGTGGTTTTGGCACTTCCGATAGATCTGCCAAAACTTCTTCCGCCAATTCTTCACGAATAATTTCTTGGGCTAATTCGACACACTCATTACAGATGAATGCGTTATTTCCAGCAATGATTTTTTTTACTTCATCTTGGTTTTTACCACAGAAGGAACAATAAATCATCACTTCATTTGATCTCGATTTCGACATAAATAAATCTAACTCCTAGATTAAAATAAAGTATTATAAACCGCGTGAATCGTGTTCACCAAATTTGTAAAAGCGTTCAACATAAAAAATGCTGTTAAACCGTAGCGCCGTTTTTGAAAAGATTGCATGGCACACAAAACACAAATCACTCCAAGCAGGGCTGTAAAAAGTCCAAATAGATTGCGTTCCATTTTTTATGCTGTCCTCCTATATTTATAAATTGTAAAGGGAATCGAGGCGGTTGGTTGCTCTAAACGCTCAAACAGCTCAAATGACTGCCAAGAAAAAGCTTCCGGAAAATAAACATCTCCTGCAAACTTCCCATGGATCTCCGAACATACCAATTCATCCAAGTAATCTTCAAAAGTACAGAAAATCTCCCGACCACCAATGACATAGAGATCCAAATCCTGCTTCTGGTACCAGTCCAAAACCTGCTCAACAGAATGGCAAACCAAAACATCCGGATGGTCGACTTGGTAATCCGGATCCCTCGTTAGAATCAGACTTGTCCGGCCTGGTAAGATACGGCGCCCCATTCCATCAAAAGTGACACGCCCCATTAGCAGGACCTGGCCCATAGTTGTGGTTTTGAAATGGCTCAATTCTTCTGGAATACGCCAGGGAAGATGGCCATCTTGACCAATTAAACCTTCCTGATCTTGAGCCCAAATCGCTTTTATTTTCTTGGGCACCTTGTCCCCCCCTTACTTGCTTGTTTTTATTTTATCAAAAGCGAACCCAAAATGGGGAAATCAAGCTAGCTAAAACGCTCAAAAAAGCGAATCACATCTAAATTCAAGCGAACTTGATTGGCATAAAAATAATTTCCACCATCGCGGTAAAGTTCTGCCCCATGAAAGATTGAAATAGGGGTCCAATAAGAATAGGTCTCGCCCTTGGAATTTCCTAGACTCGGTGCCACAACGTCTCTAGAATAGGCACGTGCCAGATCCAGACTAGTTTTCTGACCATTTTCCGCCACATAATTGATATAGGCCCCTCCAAAATTATAGGCTTGCACCGCAGTCCATTCATCAACCCCTGATTCTTGACTATGAAGATAATAATTGTTGAGTGTTTTTACGCCATGAGCGACACTTGCTTGGGGACTGGCTAAGGAATCCACTTGACCGGTCAAACTTTCACTGGCCTGCATAATATCCTGGCCCTGACCCTTGGTTTCTGTATAAATAATCGCCAGCACCAAATCAGAATCCAAGGATGAATTTTCCTTGTTTAACGCTGCTTCCACCATCGGTTGGAACTGACGCACACGGGCCACGGTTTGAGCTGTCTGCCAGGTTCGCCACAGTCCTAGGACGAATAAGACTACTACTAGTAAACTAACACATCGTTTCAACATTAGAGACTCTCAATCGTATCCACATTTTTGATCAGAATTGAATAGGTGCCATCCTCATTCATGATAAATTCCACCGATTCAGCATCTTCATAAACTGGATTTGGTACAATTAGCTGGATTCCATTCGACAACGACAATTTCTGATTCTCCAATCGCTTCAATTGACGTTGGCTATCGATTTCTTGAAACTGGATGGTTTCAGGAACCTCTTCCTTCATCTGATCAATAAAGGTTAGACGAGCTGTCAAATTGTCTTGGAACAAATCGTTGGCAATATCTTCTGGTCGCAACTCCTGCTTCTCCTCTAAGTTTTTATGCAAAGAGGACTTAAGTTTTGATTGGAACTGGAAATCATCCGCTTGAAAACTTTCAGCGATTTTTTGAGCCGCTTTTTCCATTGTCTGGATTGATTTTTTCGGAGAGGGAGCCAGTTCTACTTCCAATAATTTTTCTGAAAAATAGTGAAGGAAACTCCCCTGAGCCTTGATGCGTTTTTCCAATAAAAAGTATTGGCCAGTCACTCGATTCACAACCAAGCCTTCATCTGGACTAGCTCCAAAACCAGGTAAATGGTTCTGTGTTAATTGGATTCGGTTCTCTTCTTGGCCTAAATCAGTCAAACTATCGCGAAGGACCAAGCGTAAAAAGGCAAAATGACTTTGTCCCTCTTTTTCAAAGCCAACAAAAATCAAATCGTTCATTTTCTGGTTTTCCGCCTCCTTAAAGGCCTCTAACCAGAGTGTGCTGATTGTTCGCGAGCTTTCCATCAAATCATCTTGGATATGGCTGAAAAAGGTGTTTCCCGAGTCGAAAGCACCTTTTTTGGCATCCTCTGAATAGACTTTTTCAATTTTTTTCCGCAGATATTCATCAATACGAGGAGATAATTCGAGGGGTTCTTTGGAAAACTGCAGGTCTAAACTTTGGGGTGAAAATTGATGAATAATGGCTTCCTTAATATAAATATCCATACTAATCCTTGTATAGTGGGAAGGCACTGGTCAATTCAGCCACCTCTGCCTTCACTTCTTCTAGGACAGCTGGCTGATCTGCTGATTTCAAGGTTTTAATAATCAAGGCAGCGACCTTCCGAGCTTCTTCTTCCTTGAAGCCACGAGCCGTGATGGCTGGGGTTCCGATACGGATACCAGAGGTTTTAAAAGGTGATAGTTGCTCGTATGGAATGGAATTTTTGTTCAAGGTAATATGGACATCATCCAAAAGTTGTTGGGCAACTTTTCCGTTCTCCACGACCTTTGTGACATCTACCATAAAGAGGTGATTGTCAGATCCACCAGAGATTACACGAAAATCCTCGTCTTGCAAAAAAATCTCAACCATAGCTTGGGTGTTTTTCAAAACCTGTTGCATATAGTCTTTGAAGGCTGGATCCAGCACCTCTTTAAAAGCAACTGCCTTAGCAGCAATCACATGCTCTAGGGGACCACCTTGAAGGCCTGGGAAAATCGCTGAATTAATTTTCTTGGCCAAATCTTCATCGTTGGTCAGAATCAAGCCCCCCCGTGGACCCCGAAGGGTTTTGTGGGTTGTGGAGGTTACCACATGGGCAAAAGGCATAGGATTGGGATGAAGACCCGCAGCTACCAAACCGGCAATGTGGGCCATATCGACCATGAGGTAGGCATTGACCGAATCAGCAATCTGACGCAGGCGTTCAAAATCGAGAATCCGAGAATAGGCAGAAGCTCCAGCCACAATCAGTTTTGGTTGGTGTTCCTTAGCTAAGGATTCTAATTCATCGTAAGACAACAATTCTGTCTCTGGATCAACATTGTAGGGAACAAAGTGATAGGTTTTTCCAGAAAAACTAACTGGTGAGCCATGGGTCAAATGGCCACCCGCTGACAAATCCATTCCTAGAATGGTATCTCCTGGTTGCACCAAGGCCATATAAGCCGCAGCATTAGCCTGGGAACCCGAATGAGGTTGAACATTGGCAAAACCGGCTCCAAAAATTTCCTTAGCCCGTTCAATGGCTAGATTTTCGACCACATCGACAGCTTCTGTACCACCGTAGTAACGGCGTCCAGGATAGCCCTCTGCATATTTATTAGTCAGCAGGGAGCCTTGAGCAGCCATAACGGCTTTGGAAACAACATTTTCCGATGCAATCAATTCAATATTTTCTTCCTGGCGTTTGGTTTCTGCATCGATTGCTGCCCATAGTTCTGGGTCATAGTTGCGATAATCGGTATTTTCAAAAATCATTTTTCCACCTCTTTAAAGTTTAACTGGGGAATCACTGCTTGTAAGTCTGTCTGGGTAATGGCACCTTGCCTGAGAATCCGAGCCGGTTCTTGGGATAAATCGAGAATCGTCGAGTCAACTCCAGTCAAAAAGGCATCATCTGCCAAGCCCAGTACGGGAATATCTTGTTGAATATCTTGGAACTTCTGACCACTACTGGCACCACTTAAATTAGCAGATGGTCCAATCAGTGGTCCGGTTTCCTGAATTAACTCTAGGGTTAGCGGATGATCCGGCATCCGAAAACCGACTGTAGGTAAACCAGAGTTGATCCAAACTGGGACACTGTCCCGCGCTTTTAACAGGATGGTCAAGGGGCCAGGCCAAAAATGAGCCACTAGATCCTGAAAACAAGGTGGAATCTCACTCGCATATTCTGTTACTTGTTCAAGGTTTGCGATATTAAGATTCATGGCTTTGTCTCTGGGTCTCTGTTTAAGCCTATAAACCAAATCCACTGCGTCCTGATCCAAGGCTTTTGCAAAAAGTCCATAAACCGTTTCCGTTGGCAAGATCACAGCTCGACCAGCTTCTAACTCATTCTTTAAGATGTCCATCTACTACCACCATCCGATCCTGACCAAACTGGTCTTGCAACACTCTGACACGGGCCTTGGGAAAGGCTGCTTGAAAGAGACCTTGGACCGCTTGGCCCTGCTTATAGCCAATCTCTAAATAAATCTTACCCGTGGGTTTTAAAGAAGTTCGTGATTCTGTAGCTAATTTTCTGTACAGGGCTAAACCATCTTCCTCTGCAAATAAGGCTGTATGAGGTTCTGAGTGGAGGACGTTCAAACCGACTTCCTCTCGATCCTCCCAAGCAATATAGGGCGGATTTGACACAATAATATCAAAGGGACCTGTCAAATCCGTCAATAAGTCACTTTGCTGCAAATTTACTCGTTCCTGCAAGTCTAGTCTATCGCGATTCAGTTCAGCGACTTGCAAGGCTTCCTTCGAAATATCGGAAGCCCACACCTCCCAGGTTGGCCTTTTTTGAGCTACTGCGAGAGCGATTGCTCCACTCCCTGTTCCCACATCTACCATTCTTACATTCTCATCGGGATTTTCTGCTAAAAGTAACTCAACTAACTCTGCTGTTTCTGGTCTGGGAATCAGAACCCGTTTATCAACTAGAAATTCTAGACCGGCAAAGTCAGTTTTACCAAGGATATACTGGACCGGCTCATGGGCTATCAAGCGCTTATGATAGGACTCCAGTTGGGCTAACATCTCAGCCTCTTCTTCTTTTTGCAAAAAGAAAACAAAATCGGTAAAGGTCCAGTTAAAAACTTGACGAACTAAGAAATCAAAGGCTTCCGGCTCTTCGCCAATTTGTACTAGTTGTTGGTGAAAGGACTGGAATCGTTGGCTATATTTCATCTACTGGTTCAAAGCCTCTAATTTCTGCGTCTGATCATACAAGACCAAGGCGTCGACCACCTCATCTAACTTACCGGACAAAATACTATCTAACTTTTGTAAGGTCAAACCGATTCGATGGTCTGTCACGCGATTCTGCGGAAAATTATAGGTCCGAATCCGCTCAGAACGGTCTCCTGTACCAATGGTTGATTTACGCTCAGCATCTTGCTCGTCTTGGGCAATCTGGGCAAAGTGGTCGGCTACCCGGGCACGGATAATTTTCATAGCCTTATCACGGTTTTTCTGCTGGGTCCGTTCTTCCTGCATCTCAACCTTAATATTGGTTGGCAAATGCACGATCCGAACGGCCGTCGCCACCTTATTGACGTTCTGACCACCGGCTCCTGAGGCATGATAGATATCTACCCGCAGGTCTTTTGGATCAATGTCGTATTCCACTTCTTCGATTTCTGGCATAACCAAGACAGTTGCCGTTGACGTGTGCACGCGGCCTTGACTCTCTGTCACTGGAACCCGCTGAACCCGATGCGCACCGGATTCATATTTGAGCTTGGAATAAACAGACTGGCCAGAGACCATAGCGACAACTTCTTTGAAACCACCGACACCATTCATCGAAGTTTCCATAACTTCAAAGCGCCAGCCTTGGGTTTCTGCATATTTCTGGTACATGGTCAAGAGGTCCCCTGCAAAGAGAGCCGCCTCATCTCCACCAGCTGCTCCCCGAATTTCCAAGATAATGTTTTTATCATCATTTGGATCCTTGGGCAATAAAAGGATTTTCAATTGAGCTTCATAATCTTCTTTGGCCTGCTTGGATTCTTTCAATTCCAGTTTAGCCATTTCTTCCAACTCGGCATCACCAGCGGCATCCTTAATCATCTCTTCTGCATCTGTAATGGATTGTAGCACCCGCTTGTATTCCCGATAGGTAGCCACCGTTTCCCGTGTCGAAGCTTCTTCACGAGAAAGCTCCATAAAGCGTTTGGTATCGCTGACGACCTGGGGATCACTCAAAAGTTCCCCCAACTCCTCATAGCGATCTTCCACCGCTTGTAATTGATCATAAATATTCATCCTCAGACAACTCCTTCTAATTCTGGATTAAAATAATGTCTTCTGCAAACTGATACATAGGTTTCATTGCCCCCGATTTGAATTTGTTCGCCATCATACAGCGGCTTTCCATCTTGCATACGGAGGACCATTGTTGCTTTTTTAGAACAATAATGACAAATAGTCTTAATCTCTTCAATCTTGTCCGCAAAGAGTAAAAGGTATTTTGAACCTTCGAACAATTCATTTCGGAAATCATTCTTTAAACCAAAGGCCATGACCGGAATATCCAGTTCATCCACGACCCTTGCCAAGGCAAAAACATGATGCCGCTTGAGAAATTGAGCTTCATCAATCAGGACACAGTAAAGGTCCTCTTGCTCTTTTTCAATAAAGCCAAAGAGATCAAACTCATCGTCAATAGCCAAGGCTTCCCGTCGCATCCCAATCCGACTAGACACCATTCCGACGCCATCTCGGGTATCTAGGGCCGAGGTCATAATCAAGACCTGCTTCCCCTGTTCTTCATAATTATGGGCTACTTTAAGGATTTCAATTGTTTTTCCCGAATTCATTGTCCCATACTTAAAATAGAGCTGCGCCATGATTCAACTTTCTAAAAAATTATTTCTAACAAATTATACAATAAATCTCATGAAATTTACAGTCTTTTACCGAGGCTCTTTATGGTAGAACAGCTTTAGCAGAAGTAACCGAATCAGTTATGAAACATACAGGAGCTATCAAGGAAGCCATCCATGTCTTTATTCAAGACCTACCTGAGGGAACCTATTATCCCCAAGGGCAAATGAAAACCAAATAAGAAACACTTAAGGGCACCTCTAAAAACCAGAAGTATTCCGTCATATAAAAAAAGAAGGGACTCTTGCCCTCCCTTTTTAGTCCAACGTGCATCGGTATCCTTTTGAGAACGTTTAGCTGAATTCCAGTCCTCTGGCTCCTTCCCTTCTTTGATTTGTTTATTTTCTTCTCGAGAATTTCTTTGTTTAGGTGCTTCCACAAAAGTGGCATCAACAATCTGTCCCTTATGAGCTAGTAGACCTTCTTCTGCCAAAGTTAGATAGAAACAATCAAAGAGCTCTTGTTCTTTTCCAGATTTGGTTAGACGTTCTCGGTATAGCCAAATAGTTTTAGCATCTGGAATTTTCTGATCATCGCAACCAACAAAACGGCGAAAAGACAGACGATCAAGCAATTGGTATTCCATAGCTTCGTCTGACAAATTATAGAGGCGGGC